>QHRD01000017.1 GCA_003220005.1 Verrucomicrobiota bacterium
ATGGCGGGAGGAACAAACAATAACCGTACAAAGATTAATGCGCTTTGCGCAGACTGGCACGCTGAGAACATGGCGTGGAGCGGAACGGGTCCAGCGTTCACAAACACTACAGATCCTGGAAATGATCCGGACGCGCCGTATCGTTGGTTGCCTCAGGGGCCTTGAGCCATAGTGTTCTGCAAATTCGTGGCGGAGCCTACCGCTATCCAGCGTTGGTCGGCACAGGTCTTCTTGATCAAGTTGGGGAGCACACGCGCAAATATTTGTCTAGTGAAAGATGCGCGATCATTTCAGATAGCCATGTCGCGCCGTTGTTCGCAAACCGCGTTAAGAAAAGTCTAGTCACGGTGGGTTTGCGCCCAACGCTCATCACAATTCCAGCTGGCGAGAAATCGAAGACGCTTCAACAAGCTGGAGCGATCTGCGATCAGATGATTGCTGCAGGTTTGGACCGGCAATCGTTTGTAATTGGCCTCGGCGGCGGAGTCGTTGGCGACATCTCTGGATTTGTCGCCGCGATTTATCATCGCGGCATTCCGCACGTTCAGATTCCCACCACCCTGCTAGCGATGGTGGACAGCTCCATCGGCGGAAAAACCGGGGTGAACACGCGCGATGGAAAGAATTTGATTGGCGCAATTCATCATCCGTTGCTCGTGATTGATGACCTGGATGTTTTGAAAACCCTGCCCCGACACGAGTTTAATCAGGGCTGCGCCGAAATCATCAAGCACGCCGTGATCGCTGACGCGAAAATGTTCCAGACGCTTCAATCGTGGAAGGCAAGCGATGCGCTTGCCCTACAAAAACTGATCAAGCGCAACATCGCCATTAAATCAAACATTGTCACCAAAGACGAGCGTGACAGGATTGGCGAGCGCGCTCGTCTTAACTTCGGTCACACGGTTGGCCACGCCATCGAACGCGCGGGAGGTTATCGCAAGTTTCTTCACGGAGAAGCACTGAGCCTTGGAATTGTCGCAGCGTGCGCGATCTCCATTAAACATGCCGCATTACCGCCGGGACAACGAGATACAATTGTCGATCTTCTGCGGCAATTCAATCTGCCAACGCGTTTGCCGAAAAATTTCCCGCGCAAAAAAACCTTCGACACGTTGAAGTTCGATAAAAAATTCGAAGGTGGAAGAGTCCGATTCGTTGTGACGCCGCGTATTGGCGCTGCACGCCTCACGAACGACGTGACGCTCGGCGATATTCGTAAAGCCGTAGAACAATTGTAGCGGCGCTATGTGAGCGCCGAATCCATAACAGAACGGCGCTCACAGACCGCGGCTACAGCAAGAATTATTTTCGCGCTTTTGAATAATAATCGATTAATCCATTTACTGCACTGTCGGCGTATTCGTGAAAGACGCTTTTTCGCTCTACACCGTTGACATTGCGCGTTCCGTCGTAATCACCAGCCTGAATCCGAGCGAAGACGTCCTTACTGTTCATGACATACGGCTCGCAATAGACGACCGGACAACGATATAGCCGCGTGGCCAGCAGATTGCGCGCATAGATATAGCCGCTCGTGCCGACTTTGGTCGTGGTATTTGTCGTCGGATATTCATAAGGCGGCAGCCGAGTGTCGCGAGCCATAGCCAACGCGATCGTGTCTGCCAACGGCAGTTCCTCGTCGTAAGCGCGGCTCAGAAGGCGCCGAATCATTTCGAAACGCTCGTCATCAAATTCGAGTTCGTCTGGCAGATAGGACCCATTCACAAGTAGGTGGAGATGATTCGTATCGGTCAAGGTTGGATTGTTTGGGTCGCCCCAGCCTTCGGCATTGAAATGCAAACAAAGCACGACATCGGAGTGCAATTTGAAATTCACAAGCGCCGCCCGGCGTCGAATCTCGCTATAGCGGTAGAACAAAATCTCGCTTTGCCAGCGGATCGTTTGCTCTTTCTCCGGATCGTTTAAATCAAGAACGTCTGCGCGCGGCTGTGGCACGCCGTTCTTGATCAGAATTTTTCTGGCGAGTTCCCGAAAATCATCAGGACGTTTCGCCGTAATCGGTTCGTTACTATTCCGGACAAAGGAAACCTTTGCGCCGAGTTCACGCAATCGCGGGGCCAACAATCGAGCCACGCGAAGCGTCAGATCGCCTTCCTGGACTGGCGCGCTGTTGCCAACTTGAAACCAACGTTCCTCCATCTTTGCCCATTTGCCGCCAAGATGACCCGGGTCGAGCGCGATTTTCAAACCGAAAAAAGGTTTCTCCTGTCTTGGTGCAGGCAGCGATTTTGCCGGTCGCCAAAGCCGCGGCACGGCTTTCCGCGCCTCGTCGCTCTCGGTAAATCGCAATGTGAAGAATTTCTGCGCGTCCCGATTCATCAGAATACGCGCGGTCTTGTCGCTTATTTCGACCAAATCGGGAGCGAATCCGTGCGCGCAGTAAACGTCGTTGATGAGGTGCGCGAACTCATCGTGAGTAATAGTTTCCTGATAATTTTCGAGGACACTCCAGCGCGGTTTGCTCCCCAGAAGGCTGACGTTGTCCGCGGCATACAGAGCAGGCGCAAAGACTAGGAGCAGAAATAACAATCGACAGATGACGGAATCCACAATGGCGCGCGGAGAGCGCAGCGAGATCTTGTCATTCGGGCTCCGGAATTCCTTCGTCATGCGTTGTTCAAGTTTCGTCATTGTTCGGTCAACGTTTCAACGCTTCAACGTTTTAACGTTGCCGCCGCGAAGCGATTTAATACGATGGTCGCAGAATGCTAACGGTTCTTTTTCTTGGCGACATTGTCGGCGAGCCGGGGCGCACAGCCGTAATCACCCGGATGCCTGAGCTAAAGCGGAAATACGCTCTGGACTTCGTCATTGTGAACGGCGAAAACGCAGCCGGCGGCCGGGGAATAACGGGAAAAATCACCATCGACCTCTTGCGGGCCGGTGTCTCGGTCATCACGACAGGCGATCATATTTGGGACCAGAAAGAAATTCTTTCATTCATCGAAACCGAACCGCGTTTGTTGCGCCCTGTGAATTATCCTGATGGCGCGCCGGGAAGCGGATCGATTCTGCTTGAAACGACGAAGGGCAAAGTCGGCGTGATCAATGTGCAAGCGCGCACATTTATGCAACCGATTTTGGAAAACCCGTTCCGCGCTGTTGAAACAGCGGTGACGAAGATGCGCAATGAGACCCTGAACATCATCGTCGATGCACACGGCGAAACCACCAGCGAGAAAATTGCCATGGGCCGATTTCTCGACGGAAAAGTGTCGGCTGTAATTGGTACACAATGCAGGCATGTGCGGCCCGGTCAACTCCATCCTCGGACGGGCTATCGACCCGATCATGAACCGTTTTATATCAAACCTGCCGGCATCGTTTCCAGTGGCAGGTGGCGAGGTGCGCCTGCGCGGAGCGCTCATCGAAATCGATGAGACCACCGGCCGCGCCGTGCGCATTGCACGTATAGATGAGCCGGGGCCTAGCCAGTCCGCCACTTCGGAGCCCGAGCCAAAGATCGACATTGAACAAGCGCCTTCGCCCGAGCAGACGTAAAGATGGCTTGCGGCCAACTGTTTACAGTATGAGTTTCGAATTCTCTAGAAAGATCAACGTCCAATAAAAAGCTATGAAAAAATATTCAGCTCTCACTCTGATCGTTGCCTTGGCGATTGGCCTTTCGCAAATCGCACTAGCACAAGGTGGCAAAGAAGCAAAAGCGGCCAAAGGCAGCAGCGAAGCAAATAAACTTGCGCGAGAAGGCGCAGAAGCCTTGAAGAGTAATGATTTTGACAAAGCCGTCGACCTGCTTCGTAAAGCGAGCAATCTCGACCACAAATACACGCCGGATCTCGCCATCGCCTATGAACGGCGCGGATATGCTCTTGCAAAGAACCAGCAGTTTCAGGATGCCGTCGAGGATTATTCCGAGGCGATCAAAATCAAATCCAACGAGCCACGTATTTACGAGGAGCGCGCCTACGCGGAGATGAAGATTTATGCTTACGATAAAGCGCTGGAGGATTACGCCGAGTTGATCAAGCTCAAACCAAAGGAAGTCCGCTACTACGACTTCCGCGCGTACATCTACGAGGCAAAAGAGGACAATCAAAATTCAATGGCTGAGACGGAAAAGGCATTGCAGATCGATCCTAACAACCAGGAGGCGAAAGAGCGGAAACAGCGTTTGGAGCGGAAGCAAGCTGAAAAGATGCCGACCCCGCCACCAAACACCCCAGCGCCTAAAAAATCACCGCCGGCCAAGAAAAAACCTTGAGCCAAAGCGGCGCGGGTTACAGTTACGCCGGTATCGGCGAGCTGCTTTCTTCGCTCTGCTCAGGCTCCTTGGGCGGCACTGTGAACTTTCGTTTCCGGCGGTTCGCCGGCAGAGGAGCGAGCGTCATGGTGATGTTGCGACCGGTGATCTTGGGCTCCATTTCCACCTGCGACATGCTGGAAAGATCGTCGCGTACTTTTTCCACGAGCTGCATACCAAATTCCTGATGCGCCATTTCGCGGCCGCGAAATTGCAGCTGT
>QHRD01000014.1 GCA_003220005.1 Verrucomicrobiota bacterium
AAACAAATGCGTACCGAAGCCGCCGATGCCGGCCGCTACACATCGAAACTCTGGCACGATAAAGATTACCCGCGCATCCAGATTCTAACTGTCGAAGGTTTGCTCAACGGCACCGAACGCATCGACGCCCCGCCGCAGATCAATCCATTCGCAATGGCGGCGAGAGAATCAATGCCGGAGAAGCAGACAGAGCTTCTATAAGGTGGTGACATGAGCACGATGGGTAATCCGGCTGAAACCACGACTGCTGATTCAATCTTTCAGCGCCGAAGCCGCCAAAAAGCAAATAGCGCTCAACGAGTCGCGAGCCGTCGCGTTATCGGTTTTGTTGTGATCGGAGAACGTTCGCCTCGGGAGCTTTCTTCGTCGGAAACCCAACTCACCAAGAAGGCGCTTGTTCTACAGTGTCGAATTCCCTCGCTTCAATGCGGCTCGTAACTTCAGCCGTAACGCGTTCAGCCGAATGAAGCGAGTGGCGTCGTTTTGATCGTACGATGAAGCATCGCCTTCCATCGTCGCGACCGGCCCGCGTTTTTAATCGCACATCACCCTTCATTCGGCCATCACTCGTCACTGAATGGCCGATGGCTGTGCGTGTGCCTCAGGAAATAGTCCCTTCAGTTGACGTCATTCGTCATAATAGGTGGGATCAGAAACCACTTCCCCTCACCCGCGCAGCGTCAATGAAAGGGCGGCGCGTGAAAAGCAAGTCCTTTCAACGGAGGAATACTACTATGCCCTCGGATTTCGAAGTTTTTGGCCAAAACGCCAGTGCGCTCTTTACGCTCAAGGGATATCGCGGTCAGGGTATGGTTCTTCTAGCCATGAACTGGAAGACAGAAAGTCCGCCCGCTGATTTTGTCGGTTTTTCCATTGAAGTTCAGCCGCCGGGACAGTCTGGCTTTTTTCCCCTAAAGAACCGGATCAACTTCCGAAAGGGGGATGGTTCGGTGGACATGACTCCCGCGGCCAGCCTTGCCGCGCCATTCCAAAAATTCCGATGGGTTCATTTCCCGCACGATGTGGATGTAGTCGGCCAATTCACGTACCGCGTGAAACCTGTTTTCATGGATGCCACAAACGCGCTCACTTTTGGCGATCCCCAACAGATCGCGATTGACCTTTCGCCTGACACCTACCCCGGCGAACTCACAGTTGCCTTCACTCGGGGATTTGTTTCGTCTCAGGCATTCGTGGATGAGTTTTGCCCGGATGGAAATGTAGGCAGCCTCATCCCAAGCGACGCCGATTCCGGGCCAGACTTCATTCCAACCAACCCGAAAGCCAATGAGGCGCTAGCGTGGATGGGGTTTGAATCCCGGGAGCAGATTCTCGGATTGCTCGATGCCGCCATCGCCGACCCAACCTGCGCGGTCCGCGTGGTCGCCTACGATCTCAACGAGCGAAACATAATCGAACGGCTCAAAATGCTTGGGCCGCGCCTTCGGATCATTATCGACGACAGCGGGTCGCACGTAGATTTCACCTCCGCGGAAAGTAAGACTGCGGCCGTTCTTGCCGAGACGGCAGGCGCCGATCACGTGATCCGCCAGCACATGCGCGGTCTCCAACACAACAAGATGATCATAGTTACCGGACCTGCTCTTAACAAAGCGGTCTGCGGTTCTACTAACTACAGTTGGCGTGGACTCTATGTCCAGAACAACAACGCGGTCGTTCTCGACGGGGCGTCGGCCGTCCAGAACTGTGTCGATGCCTGGGAAGCCTATTGGAACGACGCGAATGCTAAATTCGAGAAAACCAACGCTCCTACAATGCATCCGCTTGGCTTCGCCGACGCCGATGTGAGCGTGACTTTCTCACCTCACCCGACGTCCAACGCAATGCTCAATGTTATCGCCACGGACGTCGAGAACAATACGACGTCGAGCTTGTTTTACTCGTTAGCGTTTCTTTATCAGACTCCGGGTGCGATTCGAAGCGCCATTACCAAGATCACCGAAGCAGACGACGTGTTTGTCTACGGCATCTCAGACAGGAAAGTCGGGGGCATCGTACTGCAAAAGCCGGATGGCAACGTGGCGCCGGTCTTTCCGGCCGAGCTTTCCGGCAAACTGCCTGAACCCTTCAAGTCAGAACCTTCTGGTGGCAGCGGCGTCCGGATGCACCACAAATTTGTCGTGATCGATTTCGACAAGCCGACCGCTCGCGTCTATATGGGTTCGTACAACTTTTCGGTAGCAGCCGATACCAAGAATGGGGAAAACCTTCTCTTGATCAAAGATCGCCGGATAGCCGTCGCCTATATGATCGAAGCTTTACGCATCTTCGACCATTACCACTTCCGGGTGGTAGAGAACGAAGCATCGGACGGCAGCGATGCTATTGTTCTACTTACTCCTCCCCGCAAGCCCGGCGACGAGCCGTGGTGGAAGCCTTACTACACGGATGCCCACAAGATCAAGGATCGCATGCTGTTTGCTTAAGGAACGCAAGCGGGGAGAAAATGGCGTTCGAATGATCCACTCGTTAGGCTCAGCCTGTTCGGTGCTCGGCGGATCCTAGACTGGTGACCTGCTCCGTCTTAATGCTGCGCGCAATTTCAATCGCAGCGCGTTAAACCGAATGAATCCAGTAGCGTCGCTCTGGTCGTACGCAGACGCGTGGCCTTCCATGGTTGCGATTTCCGGATCGTACAAGCTCTTTGGGCTTTTGCGACCGGCAACGATGATGTTGCCTTTGTAAAGTTTGAGGCGCACGACTCCCGTCACGTCGCGTTGCGTTTCGATAACGAGTGCTTGGAGCGCTTCGCGTTCAGGCGAGAACCAGAAGCCGTTGTAAACGAGTCCGCTGTATTTTGGAATGAGACTGTCACGCAAATGCATGACTTCGCGGTCCATGGTGAGCGATTCCATCTGGCGATGCGCAAGATGCAGAATCGCGCCACCTGGCGTCTCGTAAACACCGCGGCTCTTCATCCCAACGAACCGATTTTCCACGATATCCACGCGGCCGATGCCGTGTTTTCCGCCGAGTTTGTTGAGCATTTGCAAAACGCCGAGCGGCGAAAGTTTTTTCCCATTCACGGCCGCGCAGTCCCCGGCATCGAACCCAAGATCGACATATTCCGGTTCGTCAGGCGCATCCTCAGGTGCGACGCTCAACTTGTACATGCTGCGCATCTCGGGTGAGCTGGCGTCGAACCACGGGTCTTCGAGCACGCCGCTTTCGTAACTGATGTGGAGCAGATTGCGATCCATCGAGTACGGTTTCTCCGCACTCGCTTCGACGGGAATTTTGTTTTTCTGAGCAAACGCGATCATCTCAGCGCGCCCGGGGAATTGTTTGCGAAAACGCTCATCGCGCCACGGCGCGATCACTTCCAGTTCTGGCGCAAGCGCAGCCGCTGCTAATTCGAAGCGAACTTGATCGTTCCCCTTTCCTGTCGCGCCGTGTGCGATTGCGTCTGCCTTCTCAGCGCGCGCAATCTCGACCATTCGTTTCGCGATGAGCGGGCGCGCGATGCTGGTGCCGAGAAAATACTGGCCCTCGTAAATCGCCCCGGCCTGGAACATAGGGAAGATGAAATCGCGCGCGAACTCTTCGCGCAGATCGTTGATGATGCATTTCGATGCGCCGCTCCTGAGCGCCTTCTCTTGCAAACCGGTGAGTTCTTCTTCCTGGCCGATATCGGCGCAAAACGCGATCACCTCGGCCTGATAATTTTCCTTGAGCCAGCGGAGAATGATCGATGTGTCGAGGCCGCCGGAGTACGCGAAGATGATTTTCACGGATGTTCCTCTGTCATTCTGAGCGAAGCGAAGAATCTCATATCATTTCTGCCGTATTCCATGCGCGATCATAGAGCTTTGGCTGCTGCTCCCAGTCGTCACTCAGATCGAGCCATCGTGGGTTCGTTTTTCTATAAGCGCAATTTTCCTGCTGCGACGCCAACCCTTGAGTTTCTTCTCACATGCGATTGCATCCTTCACGTTGCGAAAGTGCTCCAACCAAAGGAGCCGTTCAGATTATAGCGCTTCGAAAAGCCGTCCATTTCGCCGGATCTATGCTGGCTCAATCGGCGGACGATGTTGTTCGTGATTCCAATGTATTAGCGTAGTACCCTGCTTGTTAGTGAGAATGTACACCCAATAGTCGTGATTGTGCATGCACTCGAAGTAATCAGAGATGTTTCGCTTCGCTCAACATGACAGAAACTAATCGCCAAAGGAGATGGCCACGTCGCGCGCGGTTTGCACCAGCTCGCCATTAGGCGGAACCAGCTTAAGCCGATTGACCGCGTCGGCGATTGGCACGTGGCGCACCTGATAATTTTGATAGCTCACCATTGAGCCGAAGTGACCTTCGTTTGCGAGTTGCACAGCTTTTACGCCGAAACGCGTGGCGAGGATGCGGTCCCATGTGGTAGGCGGGCCGCCGCGTTGAAGATGGCCAAGCACGCAACAGCGTGTTTCTTTGCCTGTGCGTTTTGCAATTTCGCGCGCTACGATTTCTCCAATTCCACCCAGCCGAAATTCGCCGCCCTCGACGTCGCGTTTCACTTGTTCGCCATGCTTTGGTCGCGCGCCCTCGGCGACAACGACGACCGCCCCCAAATAGCCAGCCGCGCCGCGCATTTTGACCACGGTTGCGATCTTTTCGAAATCGAACGGAATCTCAGGAATCAAAATGATATCAGCCCCACCGGAGATACCGCCGTGTAAGGCGATCCACCCGGCATGACGTCTCATTACCTCGACAACGATGACGCGTTTGTGACTTGTGGCAGTCGTATGCAACCGATCGAGCGCGTCCATCACCACGCCTACTGCCGAATCAAACCCGAAGGTCATCGCCGTAGCTTCCAGATCGTTGTCGATGGTTTTGGGGACACCGATGCAATCAATGCCAGCCTCTTGTAATTGGTGCGCGGTTACCATCGAGCCGTCGCCACCCACGATGATCAATGCTTTCACCTGAAGCTGATCCAGTATTTTTTTGGCGCCTGTAATTATGTGCGCTGGCACAACGGTGCGATCGCCGGCGCCGACTTTAGCGGCGAAATGGCCACGATTTGTTGTGCCGATGATGGTGCCGCCCAACGCCATGATTCCATCAATGCTTTTGCGATCGAGAACAACATGATCGCCCGGTGGAAGAAGCCCTTCGAATCCGTCGCGGAAACCAACCACTTCCCAGCCGAGTTTTTCCGCGGCAAGCACGACTCCGCGCAGCACCGCGTTGAGCCCTGGACAATCGCCACCGCTGGTTAGAACACCAATTCGCGGCTTCATGTTTGGAATACCAGAATCAGCTCCGAAAGCTTTCGAGAGTTTAAAGCAATTTTTTTGGATCGGCCAGACGACCGGCAGCTGCCCATTGATCATAAAGCTGCCAACCGCGCTGCAAGAGCGCCGTTCCTTCGCTGAATCGATTCGTGCTACCGAGGCGCACCACCATTAAATGACGCGGATACACGGTCTCCGTGTGGCCGTCGCGAACTACTTCCGATTCACGGTTCGCGTAGAGAATCAAACATTGTCCGGACCGCGCTGACGTGCCGGTTTTGACTCCGTCGATACCCATCCTGCCAAGAAGTTCGTTCGTGTTGCGAAGGATATAATTGATTCGCTGGCCGGCTCGATCGAACGAAATTTGGCGCTCCTTTTGCGACACATAAAAACGGAAACTCGGCTTGTTCATAGCGTATCGAGTCAGGCGCGCCATGTCTTCTGCTGTCGAATAAGGCAACGGCCTGACCTTGTAATCGATGCCGTGCGGATTCACAAAACGCGTGCGTTCCATGTTCAACTGTTTTGCCAGCGCGTTCATTTGAGTAACAAACGCATCTACAGGCGTCATTCTTGAGGATACGTCGCTGGGCAGGAGCGATCCCAACTGCGAACCGACATGGTGCGCCAGCGTGTAGGCTGCGATGTTGTCTGATTGCACAAGCGCAGCGTAAAGGAGATCACGCATGGTGATGCTGTCGCCGGGCTGAAAGCCGATATTGTTTTCGGAGCTCCCAACAAATGCCTGCTGCGGAATGGTAACAGCCTGATTCAGGTCACCTGATTTTTTCTCCGCCCAATCGAGCACAACGCTCGCCATTGCGATCTTGGTAAGGCTGCCCACTTGCAATTTTTTCCTGGGCTCTTGTTCCTCCAAAATGTAGCCCGTTTGCGCATCGGCAATCACGTACGCCTGCGCGGCACTCGCCGTGCGAAGAATGGATACGCTGGCAAAAATGACTGAGAAAGTGATAAAGAATCGACGCGACAACTGCATAAACACCTTCGAACGGCAGCACCTTAATCGGCGCGTTCTGATTCGCAAACGCGCTTGCGAATGCAAAGGTGGATCGGCTCGCCGCGGCGAGGCGATGGCGATGTCATTCTGATCCCGCACTCGCGGGAGAAGAATCTCTGGAACTTTCTGAAGAGACGTCCCGGCAAAGACAGTCAGAGATGTTTCGCTCCGCTCAACATGACAGAGTCCTAGTGTGTTCTCTGCGCTGTTCGAGCACGGCTAATCAGCAAGCGCATCACAAAATAAACAATGATCGCCGAAGGGATCGCGAAAAAGAGCGAACCAACGAAGGCCGGCCAAACCAGCCGTACAAACAAGCCGGTGTTCAAATAATCGTGCAGCCCGAAATGGAAGCGGAAGCGATGCAGCGGCACAGGCCGACGCAAAATCCAGCAGCCCACCTTGTATTCCGCAAAATAGATCGCCGGCATTGCGAAGATGAGCACGTCATGCAACGTGACCGCGATCGCCGCCGCGATTTTGTTACATCGACATACCCACGCCACCCCAATCGAGAGCAATGTCTTGATGCTCCACAGGGGCGTGAAGCCGAAGAAAATTCCGATGGCCGATCCGAGAGCGATGGAATGCGGCGTATCCGCGATTGCCATCAACGTCATGTGATGCTCGACCAGCCACCGCTTCCAGCGCGCGAGTGGCCTTGGCAACCGCGATTCGTAAACCTGCTCAGCGACCTTTTGTAAGTTCTGCGCTTTCAACGTTAATCAACCTGCCAGAGAAACGTCGAACGCCCAACATCGAACGTCCAACATCGAAGCCCAGACACTTGCTCGTTGTTCCCTCGGGACAATAAATGTCTGCGTTCGGCGTTGGACGTTCCGGCCTTCGCAGCCAGTGCTTCCGTTCTCCGTAGCGAGACTGCGAAGGATGAATCGGCGGAGTAGGCTGAGCGTTGAGCGTTTTCTTCATCTATCCGTCGACGGCTTTTTCTGACGGAACTTGGTCGATCTAAAACAATTCCATTGTCTCCGCCGGCGTCCTGACGATTTGTCCCAGTGCTTTGCGCAAGTGAAGCGCCGCGCGCGGCGCATAATCGAGATTATTGTTGTTGAAAATCACATGCAACTCGCGCGTTTCCTGTGCGAGCTTCTTACTGCGCTCGGCGACCTCTGTAATTTCTGTGTCGCTGTAGTTGTAGTCGAAACGCGCAGCGACCGTTTTGCCAGTGATATACGCTTTTGCGTTGCGCCCGTGCAGCCGCAGATATGCGACCTTGGGATTTGTCACTTTGTCTACATCCGACGGCATCACGGTGAAATGATCCGATTCGGGTGCGTCCACGTTCACAAAAATTGCGCGATGCTTTCGCACAAAATCAATTGTCGAGTCCAAATGATCGCCGACTGCCCAGTTGCGATTTCGAAACTCGATCGCAAGATCGTAGCCGCTCAACATTTCGCTCAACGGCTCCAGTTCGCTCAACTGATGTTTCCGCGGTGAAAACGCCGGCGGAAGCTGCAAAAGTAATACGCCTAGTTTTCCGGCGTTACGGATGATTGACATTGGGAGCAGAAACCTTTTGAGCAGCGCTTCCTGCAAATCCGGTGTCGATTTTATGTTCCCTTTCGCGTCCGTCTCTGCGCGCCTTTGCAACTCCGGCGGCAACAGCTTTGCCTTTGTCGAGTGAAACGAAAACAGTTGGTGCAACTTTACATCGAACGTGAAATCATTCGGCGTCACTGCGCACCAGCGTTCCACCATTCGCGGTTCCGGCACGGAATAGAATGTTGAGTTCACCTCGACCAATTCGAAATGCTGCGCGTACCAGCCAAGCCGCTCGCCTGCCGGCATTTTCTTCGGATACCAACGCTCGACAAAACCTGGGTCCG
>QHRD01000127.1 GCA_003220005.1 Verrucomicrobiota bacterium
CGTCAAAGTAACCAGCTTCAGTGACTGCGAAACTGAATGCCTCTTCGACGGACAGTTGATCAGCCAGATCGAGGCAGACGGCGTGCCATCCCGGTAGTTTCGGGATGCGTTCCAAGTTACGCGACGTGCCCCAAACTTCGTGACCTTCTCCAACGAGTAGTTTGGCAATGGCGAGCCCAATGCCAGAGCTAGCACCGGTAAGTAAAACTTTTTTCATTTGAGAAACCGTTCCACGGGAGGCGAAGCATTGCCGGTTGCCACGTCATTGATTCCTATTTTAACTATCGCTCCGATGCAAGAATGTCCTGCACAGTCATCTCGCTATTGTGCGCGTTGTGCTGAAGAGTTCTGCAATTCGCGCATCCAGATTTTGTCCCAATGTTGCCGCTGATTTCAGTTGTTCTCGTGGTGCTGGCTGTGCTGAGTTTTAGGCAGCTACCCGCAATTAGGAAGCATCGGCGACAAGCTCGTTTCATCCGTGAAACTTTGGGACACGGCAGAGAATCAGGTGATCGCCGCGTCATCGCTTCACTTTCGACGGTGCCAGCGCGGATCGGCAACCTTGGGCCGACGGTTCGCTCTTTATTGAGGCAGACGCGGCCACCAGATGAGATCGTGCTCGCGGTGCCGGAATTTTCGATTCGGGAAGAGCGGCCTTATGTTGTGCCCGAATATCTTTTGCGATTGCCCCGCCTGCGCATTTTGCGTTGTCACAAGGATTGGGGACCGGCGACAAAGTTTATCCCTGTCATTCGTGAAGAGTTAGCGACTGGCCGAGGGGATACCTTGATCATGGTGGTGGACGATGATCGCGTCTATCCACGAGATGCTCTTGAAACCTATCTCCATTACAACCAGCAATTGCCGGGTGCCGCTCTTTGTTTTCGCGGTGCAGCAATGCCACAAAATCTGGATTGGCGTGATGCGAGGATGGTTAAGGCGAATGAGCTTCGTCAAGCGGAGGCCGTGGCGGTGATCACAGGGTGCGGAAGTTATTTGATCCAGCCGAGGTTCTTCGACGAATCGCTCTGGGATTATTCCCAGGCGCCTCAGGGAGCATTTTACATGGACGACATTTGGATCAGTGGGTGCCTGGCTCGTGGCAAGGTGAAGAGATATGTGGTTCCTGCGTCGGCCATGATGCGGAGTGTGCGTCGACAGCGCGGAACTTTAACGCTGCATGATGTGCCTAACGGCCGTCAATACCACAACAACGAAACGATTGCATTTTTTGGAGACGCTTGGGACGTCTTTGCTTTGCGCTAAGCATGCTTGTCCTTGCGATGGACATGGTGCTGCCACCACTGGACCCCAAAGACCGCCAGGAAGACTGCAGCGCTGGTGACTTGGCCAGCAATTCCACTTAGAAAGGCGTGGCAGACCAAAGCAGGAACAATCGCGATTCCTGCGGCAATGAGCGGCGGGCTGATGTCGCTCCAGGAATCCTTCCAGTGAAAAACCCAGCGCAGCGTTGCATAACGCAGGATGCCTTGGACGATATACGGCAGGAGAATGCCAAACGCCGCGCCCAATGGTCCAAAGCGCGGAATTAACCAAAGAAGCCCGGCAAACGCGACCACACAGGTGATGGACGAATGCAAAAGATTCAAATGCGGCCGTTGCACCATGATGACCGTTTCGCCCAGGGAAACAAAGGCATTGGTAGCACTGGCTAGAGCAACGATGCCCAGCCAACGGCCGCCTTGCCAAAACGCCGGACCGTAAATGAGCAGAATCGTGCTGCCGGCGAGCGATAAGACCATAACGAGCGGCAACAAAATCCAGAGCATCCACTGGGCGAGTCGCGCGTAAGTTGCAGACGCTACTTGGTGGTCGCCAGTGGCCGTCATGCCGGCCACGACCGGAGCAAAGATCGGGTTGAACGCCTGGTTCACTTTTCGTAGCCCATTCGCGGTGCCGATGACTGCACTGTAAACACCAACTGTTGCAAGCGTCACACCGGGCGCGCGTCCAACAAAGTAGCCGAGCATGAGAAGGTCCAACCGGGAAATGAATGCGTTGATCAGCTGATAAATGCTGATGGGCGCCGCATACGCGATCAGCGACTTTGCTTCGCCGATGCGTGAGACGACAATTCCGTTCGCGAAATCACGACGAAACAGTAATGACGCCAGCACAACTGCCGTAATTCCCGAGATCGCCGTTCCGAGGATCGCAGCGACTTCCGGCGAGGACATATTGAAGCCGACAGCGATTGCGAGCAAGAACGCCAGCGTCGTTGCAACCGGCTCGACTAGCCCGCGAGAGTAAATGTCATGCTGCATCACTTTCATTCCACGCGATACCGCGGTTGAGATGCGGTAAAGAGCCAGACCTGGCATGGCGCAAAGAACCAGTGTGAGCGCAGAAACCATTTGTGGCTGCACATGAAGACGGTCATTAAAAAACCGGAGAGCTACAATCATGATAACAGCGGTTATCACCGACTGAACGACTCCAAGCACGACAGCGACCTGAAAAAGAGACCGGCTTCGCGCCCGGTCTCCGACAACTTCAGAGCGCGCGATGAATGTAGTGATCGCGTTATCGAGACCGAGGACGCCGATCTTGCTAATGATATCCGTCGTGGACCACGCGACAGAGAATATGCCGAGGGCTGCCGGACCCAGCAGCCGGGCGACGAGAAATGTAAAGATGCCGCGGAAATTCGACGCCAGCATCGCGATCGTGTTCAGGAACGCGCCGCGTTTCAGTTCGACGCCTGTCTGGTCAACACGCGCCGGTGCGTCGACCACGGGCGGCGCCACGTCGAGCGCTATTTCGCTCGCGTTTACTGGCTTTTCACCAACTCGATCGCTGACTTGGGGAATTTCAAGGTTACGCGGCATGGGAGAGAGCGCAGCGAGTCGTCGTTTGCCAGAAATGGTTGAGGTAACGGTCGCCTGAACCGGCATTCGCGCTCATACCGCTTCGACGCTACAGTCGACTGCTCGGACCGCCAAAAATTTTTCGCAAAGATTGATTACCTTAGCAAGCAACGCCGAAAGGATTTGCCTGTTTCTTTTTGAATTTGGCAACGCATCGGTCAGTGGATTGGCGCGTCGCTTTGCTTCTCTAGTATGCGAGTTTTAGTTACCGGAGGCGCCGGTTTCATCGGCCGGCACATCACCGAATACTTCCAGGATCGAGCGGAGGTTCGCGTCCTTGATAACTTGCGCTCAGGTTCTCAGAGGAACCGGTCTGGTTTGCAATGGCCAATTCATCGTTGGCTCGATTCTCGATCGCGATCTTGTCAGAGAAGCCATGAAAGGCGTGGACTTTGTCTTTCATCTCGCGGCTATGGTGAGCGTGCAGGAATCCATGCAGAATCCGAATGAATGCACTGAGATCAATGCTGGGGGTACAGCCCTTGTTTTGGAAGAGGCAGCACTGGCCCGGGTGAAAAAGCTGACCTTCAGCAGCTCGGCTGCAGTTTACGGCGACAATCCAATCATGCCAAAAATTGAAAGCATGCCGGCCGAGCCGAAGAGTCCTTATGCCACAAGCAAGTATGAAGTGGTCCCTACCAAAGCCCGAGAAGTGATTACGCGGCCGCAGTTCCGGCTTTTATTGAGAGAGCAATCAGAAACGAGCCGATTATGATTTTCGGTGACGGCCGGCAGACGCGAGACTTTATTTATGTAAAGGATGTAGTCGCCGCGAATGCGTTCTTCGCGTTAAAATCGCAGGCAACCGGGGTCTTCAACTTCGCTTGCGGGAGACAGATCAGAATCACCGATCTCGCACTGACCATTCGCAACCTTACGAAGTCTAGCTCCACGATTGAGCACGCCGCTGAGCGGCCGGGCGACGTGAAACATTCAGTGCCAGGCGTGGATAGGATTCAAAGGGCTGGCTTTACCCCGGTTTGCGACTTGGCCGGAGGATTGCGCGCAACAACTGAATTTTTCAGGAAAGACATGGCGGGGATTAAGCAGGACCGTCACTTATGACTCGACGTCAAAGCCGGTGGGTCAACGTGGTCATCATCGCCTTGGTCGTCATCCTGCGCACGCCCACGCTGTTGCCGTCGATGTACAATATCGACGAGGCCTATTATAGTGCGATCGCAAGCGATACGCTGGACGGCGGCGCGGTCTACCGCACGGCGGTGGATACCAAGCCGCCGGGCATGTATTACATTTACGCCGGCGTTTTCCGGATGGCTGGGAGGAACAACCTCTTTGCGGTCCACCTCCTCGCTATATTTGTCGTTGTGGCTACCGCTCTTGTCTTACGGCGAATTGGTGCGCGCGTGGCAGACGACTGGGCAGGGGCGTGGAGTGGCATTGGCTATGCCGTGTTCGTCCATGCCTATCGGCCAGGTGACACGCTGGGCGCGAACAGCGAGATTTTCGCCTCTCTTCCGCTCGCATTGAGTGTTCTTGCCTTTTTCCAAGACCTGAAAAAGCCGGCTTGGGGTCTGATGTTTCTCAGCGGCGCACTGGTCGGGGTTGCAACTTTGATCCGGCAGCCTTCGGCCGTGAACTTGGGTGTAATACTGGCGTGTCTCGCTTACGGGTCGCTCATTTCCCGCACCTACTCGTTAGCACGTGTTTTGGTAGCAGCCAGCGCGGTGGTGGTTGGATTCATCGCGGTGATTGCGGCACTCGCCTGGTATTACCAGCTACAGGGAAATCTGCATGACGCCTATCTGTGGGCTTGGGCGTTTGCGATTCGCTATGTCGAGTCCGAAACAACCGTCGGTTATGTTTTGAAACGCCTCCTTACGGTACATCTCGCTGTGATTCTTCTCTCGAGCTTGTTGTGGTATTTTGGGATCTGGCAGATCGTTGCGACGCTAAGCTCTTTTTGGCGCAGGAGGGCTGTGTCTCTCGAGGCGGTCCTGCTTATCTTGTGGTTTGGCCTCACCTATCTGGCGATCTTTATTGGGTGGCGATTTCCGGGACATTATCATTTGGCAGTGATTCCGCCGTTGTCGATTCTCGCGGGTCAGGCCTTCTCGCGCTTTTTCGCGGAACAGCGACATTCTCCTCAGCTACGTTGGCGATGGATCCGAGCGGGTATGATTGGTGCGGCCGCCGTCCCGGCGATAGCTTTCCTCATGGTAGCTTTTTCGGTGCGAGCGCAGGCGTACCATTTTCTTCCGGTTGTTCAGCGGATCGTCAAGGAGACGAGTGCGAACGATCGTATTTTTGTGTGGGGAACTTCTCCGCAACTCTACAGTTTTTCCGGCCGACGGATGGCGACCCGTTTCGTGAGCTGCACACACCTCGTCGGCGCCTATGCCAGCCGGCCTCATGAGGTGAGGGATAGAGCCCAGAGCGTAATTCCGGAAAGTTGGCAGATGTTTCAAACAGACTGGGAAGCGCATCCCCCAGCACTCATCATTGACATGTCAACGGTGGACCCGTTCTGGTCGGCTCATCCCATGACGCGATATCCCGTTCTGCGCGCTTATCTTTCCCAATATCGTGTGGAGGGCGTGATCAACGGCGAAACAATCTATCGTCGGCTTTAAGAGACAACTCCAAACAGCGTCCATGACGACAAAGAGACCAAGCATCTCGGTCATCTATCCCATGTTCAATGAAGAAGAGAACATCGAGCACGCCGTCCGTTTCGCAGAGGCCGTCGTGACGGACATGACTTCTGATTACGAGATCCTCATCGTCAATGACGCCAGCACGGACCGATCAGCGGAAATCGCAGAGGCGTTGGCCCGATCAAACCCTTGTGTGAAAATATTCCACCACGAACGGAATTTGAAACTGGGAGGCGCGCTTCGTACAGGCTTTAGCAAGGCGACAAAAGAGCTGGTCTTCTATTGTGACTCGGATTTGCCGGTCGATCTGACCGAGTTGAAACGGGCCGTGCACATCATGGACTTTACAAGGTCCGACATTATTTCGGCGTACAGGTTTGATCGCACCGCAGAAGGACCTATCCGCACCCTGTATTCGGTGGTTTACAATTTACTTGTCCGCTTCCTTTTTCCGTTGCGGGTGAAAGACATCAACTTCTCCTTCAAATTGTTCAAGCGTGAGGTCCTGGATAATATCGCATTGGAGGCGGAGGGTTCCTTCATCGACGCGGAACTGTTAATCAAGGGCAAGTTACACGGATTTAAGATCGTACAATTCGGCGTGAATTATTTTCCTCGAAATCGCGGCACCTCCACTCTGGCCAGTCCAGATGTCATCTTTAAAATCATTCGAGAACTGGTTTCCTTTCGGATGAAGATGCGACATGAAATCCGAACGGCTCGGGCCTCCGCGCCTTGAAACAGCTGATTGTTAACGCGGATGACCTTGGACTGACGGCGGGAGTCAACCGAGGGATCCTGCGGGCGTTTCAAGACGGAATCGTAACGAGTGCCTCGTTGCTTGTGACGGGGAGTGCATTCGAGGAGGCTGTCGCACTGGCTCGCCAGAATCCGAAACTGAATGTTGGCCTGCATGTGACACTGGTGGAAGAACGAGCCGTACTAGGGCGCGATGCGTTGCCGACCCTGGTTGATGAAACGGGACGGTTGCCCCGCACAAGTGGTGAATTTCTGAGACGCGCTTTTCTAGGACGCATCAGCTGGGATGAGGTCGAGCGTGAGATCGCGGCGCAGATCGCGTGTTTTCAGGAGACAGGAGTACGACTTTCCCATCTCGATAGCCACCAACATCTCCACATGTTCCCGCCTGTCTTCCAAATTGTGAGTAGGCTCACTCACGGGATGGATGATGTTTGGATTCGCAATCCTGCTGGTCCCTGGCGAATGTCGGCAGGCGTCCGAGTGGAGCGGTGGGTACAGCGGCTTGCCTTGAACCTTACCTGCCTGTGGGTGCGAGCTTTGCACAGCCCGTCACAGGCGCAAATGCCGGATGGTATGTACGGATTTGAAACCGGCGGGCGTTTAACTCGGTCTGCGCTCGAACAAATACTTCGGAGAATTCCCGACGGCTTATACGAATTGATCTGCCATCCCGGCGAAGATGATGCTGGTACGCGGACGCGATACAGTCACTGGGGCTATCGGTGGGCTGAGGAACTGGACGCGCTCACCGCGCCCGAAACGCGGGAGGTTCTCAAGGAACACAGAATTGCGCTGACCTCGTTCGCGGCGGCGTCTGGAAACAAGAGTCACTTGAAGTCTGAATAAATTGCGTCCTTGATCACAAGCCGTAGACTGAATCTTTCGGTTAGTTGCTCTCTCTGTACAATTGGCATTTCAGTGACCGGTGATGAGCCTCAGTTTTAAGAATTTGTTAACATCACCTTTTCACACAGATCAGGCTCATGTTCCATGAGCGAACAGCACGGATTCGATCGCGTCGTGATCTTAAGTGATGAATCGGCCAATTGGCGGATCGCCGGATTGCGCCAGCTTGATCGCCTCGTGTTGGGGCTCGATGAATTCGCAAAAGCGGTGGGAACGGCAAACAAGGTTGAGATCGTCGTTTTCTGGAAACCCGAGATTCCGCTATCGGAGCGATTGTTGCCCAAGCACCAGCGAATCACGCGGGTTCGGTTGACCGAGGCTTCCGGTTCGATTGGACCGGAAGCACGCATTCTTGCTACGCGCTTGTTTATCGCGCGAAGTGCTTTCTCGAAGTTTTTTTCAACGATCCCCTCCGTGAAGATTGAGCAACCGATTTTCGACCTAACGAGAGCGTGGCCACGACTCCTTGAGCACTTCGAGAGAACTTGTCGAAGCGCGACCCGCGCTGAGGGAGAGCACTGGCGTTTTCTCGCGCAGCCGAGCGAGATTATCGCTAGCGAAAAGCAGCTCCTCCGCCACAGCGGCAAGTCCCAGGACGGAATGGTTTCGAAGTTTTTGAACCGCCCGATTTCACGCGTAATCACACGGCTTCTGCTTAAGCTGCCGATTACTCCGAACGTTTGGACGATATTGACCTTCGCGCTCGCTCCCGTGGCTTTCGTATTTTTAGTGCGCGGCGACTACACCGGGTTCCTGACCGGGAGTGCACTTTTCCAATTGATCAATATCCTGGACGGATGCGACGGCGAGATTGCACGCGCCAAGTATCTCGATTCGGAACGAGGCCGGCGTCTCGACGCCTTCTGCGATTTCGCCGCCAATCTGATTTTTGTTCTCTGTCTGGGCATCGGTCTCTTCCGGCAACCGTCGGTGAGTGCGAGCATTCGCTTCGTTTATCTGCTCGAGAGCTTGATCACGTTCTTTATAATGGCGGGCGGGCTTGGGCGTTATCTCACGCCGCTTCTCGCTCGCGACACCAAGCGCGTAGTCTCGCGCCGGCGGGAAGACTTCAACCTGGCAGAGCGTTTTTTCGGTCGCGCGCTGACGGCTTTCATTTACCAACTGCACATTTTTTTCGCCTTTTCCCTGATCACGCTGCTCTTTAGGCTGTTCAGGAAGAGTTGGCAGCTGACCGCAGAAATACATTGGTAATGGCGGTCGACAATGATCGCGTTTACCCATGAGATGCTCACAAAACTTATCTCGATTACAGCGAACTATTGCCTGAGGCGGCTCTCGGTTTTCGAAGTGCGGCAATTTCGCGAAGTCTGGATCGGTGCGACGCCAAGATGCATACCTAAGCATTCGAGCAAGGTGCGTCCGGCTTGATACGAACTGACGGAAGACACCTGCAACACCTGATATGACGGAACCTTATCGCCCGCCGTTATTAATCGTCGCAGATTCACCGGAGGCGTTGACGGACCTCTGCGGCATCTCGCTGTTGGAACGAATGCGTCGCATCGCACTGCAGCTCGGTTTTCGCGAGGCGATGATTTTGTCCAACTCTGTGAAGGCGGTGGCTTCGCATGTCGCTAACGAGTCGTGGCATCGTACAGATGTATTGCTCACGTTCCGGGAGCGCACCGGTGCGAAGGTCACAGTTGGCGATATCCTAGATTGCCTCGCTGCATTGCGGGTCGCCGCAGACGGGCGGATTCTCATCGTATTCGCCGGTTTTTATTGCGACGAACGCCTGCTGCGCTCGCTCGCGGCCGCGCAGACCAACTCTGCTCTCATCGATTCGGACCCCCCATCGATTATTGCGCCGCTTTTGGAAAATTCAGATGGCCATTCGTCCCGGCTTTTGTGTGCGGCTCTGCTCTTGAGCGAATGGCTTTCGCGGAAAAGTCGCGCTGGCACACTCGTGGAAGAGATTACTTCGGATACGATGGCGCGTCGCATAGAGCGCGTCGACGCTGCTCGACAGCACGCATACATTCGAAGCATGCGCAGGAGTGTGCGGCCGGTCTTCTTTCCAGCCCCCTCGCTTGAGCGCCGTCCGCTGGCCGAAGGTTTGCTGCGTGACGCGACACAAAAGGGTGTCCTTGATTTTCCGGCGCTTCTGCACGCACCGATTGAGAAGTGGCTGGTTTCGCATCTCTGTCGAACATCGATCACTCCGAACCAGATCACGCTCGGAACTGGCGTTCTCGGTCTAGGCGTGACGCTGCTTTATGCCGTCGGGTATCTTTGGGCCGGAGCGTTGCTCGCCCTTGTTATTGGAGTTCTCGATGGCATTGATGGCAAGCTCGCACGCTTGAAAGCGCAGACGACCAAGCTTGGAAAAAGAGAGCACGACCTCGATTATTTTGTTGAAACATCGTGGTGGGCGGCGCTGGCGTATCATTTTCATGCCACCGGTCAAATTCGTTACGCTTACGTAATTTTCTTCGCTTTCTTTGCCTTCGATAGGCTGGAACGCGTGGCCAAACAAGCCGTTCAGCGGCGGATTGGTCGAAACCTGGATGATTTCGCTCCATTTGATCGTCTCGTGCGGATTGTCGCTGGCCGTCGCAATGTTTATACTTGGCTGTTCAGCTTTTTTCTTGTTATCGGGGCCCCGGCGACTGGCTTCGTTTGGCTCTGTTTCTGGGGGGTGGCGAGCGCGGTCGTCCACATCTTCCGTGCATTGCAAATAGGCTTCACCGGCCAGGATAAAGTTGCACCAACGTTAACCCCGTTGTGAAAGAGGCTTGGCTTGCGGTTGTTGATCTAACGCTACTTAAGAAATCGACCTTCGCGCGCCGCCCGGGTGGCTAGCGATGATGCGGCCGTCTTTCATTTCATGGATCCAATCGCACGATTCAGCGATGACCGGATTATGCGTGGCAAGGAGCAGCGCTTTTCCACCTTGTTGGACGATATTTTGCAGGAGCTCAAAGGCGCGCTCGGAATTGGCGGTATCGAGGTTGCCAGTCGGCTCGTCTGCCAGAATCACGCGCGGATCGTTGGCCAATGCCCGGGCGATTGCCACACGCTGTTGCTCACCTCCAGAGAGGTGGCGGCTTGCCCTGCGCAATTTGTCGCCTAACCCAACAGCCTCCAGCAGACCGGCAGCTCGTTCGCGCATCTCACCATCGGAAAGTTGCCCCAGCTTACGCATTGGGATCATCACATTCTCCTGGGCAGTGAAATCCTCCATCAGAAAATGGAACTGAAAAATGAACCCGATGAAGTGGCTCCGTTTAGACGCCAAGTCGTCATCACTCAGGTGGGACACAGGCTCCGATTCGATTGACACGCGACCGAAATCGGGCAGATCAAGCAGACCGAGAACATAGAGCAACGAGCTTTTGCCGCAGCCCGACGGCCCGACGACGGCATGAACGCTGCCGGCCTGGATCTCGAGCGACACGCCACGCAGCGCATGCACGCGTTCTTCCGCTTCGCCCAGGTAGCGCTCGATTCCCTCGCAACTGAGGCAAAGTCCAGAGTTCATCTTGATCCTCGAATAGTGACAACCGGGGGCAGTTCAGCGGCACGACGCGCCGGGACATAGCTCGCGATGAACACGGCCAAAAGCGCGAGCAAGGTCGCGAATACGTAGTGCCGCCAATCCCATGTCACTAAAAAATGATTTGTGTACAGCAAACCTCTCAGACGAATGGGAATGTGCGACACGCCCCACGTCATCAACGCGCCCAGTAAACAGCCGATCAACGCGCCGGCCGCGGCGATCAATGCGCCTTGCCATAAAAAAATCGAGGAAACATCAATGCGGCGATAACCCATCGAACGCAGAATCGCGATCTCCTTTATTTTCGCCAACACAGACATGGTGAGCACGTTGAAAATACCGAAGCCGGCGAGCAGGAGGATGAGAGAAGTCGTAATCGCGACAGACATTCGCAACGTTAGAAAAAGTTGCAGCGTGCTCTCTTCGCGGTCCTGCCAGCCTGTTGCACCATGCTGAAACAGTGCCTCGAAGTGTTCGGCCAACGCAGGCGCGCGATCCGGATTCCGCAATTTGTAAATGATCATTGACGCGCCGGAGGGCTGTTGTAGTAGCGCCTGCGCGATCCGGGCATGGCAATAAATGCGCGTAGAATCAATCGAGCCGATACCGGCACGCGCGATCGCTGCCACCGTGAAGCGCCAGTATTCGCCATTGGGCGCGAGCAACTGTACAGTGTCGCCTACGCCTGCATGAAGCAGGTCTTCGGCGAGACGCGAACCGATGATGATCGAGCTGGTGTTATTTCGAAAGTCATCGTACTTCCCGCTGATCAACTTCTGGAGAATATCGGTCGTTTGCGCGTGCAAACCCGGATTGATTCCGTACAGGTCGATGGTGGCATTTTGAAATCCCGCGCGCGCGGTCAGCGTGCCGCGCAATACCGGCGAACAGGAAACCACATTCGAGAATTGTCTGCTGATGCGCATGATTTCGTTCGCGTTGGCGATGCCTTCAAAATACTGTCGCCGTCCCACCTCGCCGTTGGAAGCTTTCGCCGAAACCATGAGCGGCTCGTAAAGCGGACGGAAGCGCGACTTCACGACCAGGGCGCCGTTGCTGCCGATGGTGGAATCAATGAAGTAGCGAGTAAAACCCTGAGTCTGCGCCTGCGTGCAGATAAAAATCGCAACGCCGAAAACCACACCGCTAAGGCTCAGCAGCAATGCCCGTTTGCGATGCGTCAAAAACCGCATCGCAATATAGAGCGGCGGGGTCATGGCGCTGTGGGTGGAGGCGGCGAGTTAACCGCGCGCTGACGTACCGGCTGACCGGCACGAAATTTGTCCTGGTCGGCGACGATTACATGATCGCCTTCCCCTAGGCCACTAAGCGCCTCTGCAAAATCCAAAGTGCGAAATCCCACATTCACCGTTCGGGGATGCACGATTCCCCCATTTACAACTAGTGCTTGATCGACAAGAAGCGCACGTGTCGGAACCAGCAACGCGTTTTGGTGGACACCGGTGATGATGTTCATCTCGCCAGTCATTCCGACCATCAAATTATCCGGCGTTTGTTCCATCTCGAGCACAACCGTGTATCGCTGAGTGGTTGGATCGGCCGCCGGTTGGACCGACGTAACACCCGCGGTGAAAGTTCGCGTCCGATAAGCGTATAATTGCACTTTTGCTTTCATTCCCGCTTTCACCTCGCCCACATCTTCTTCGTTTACTTCTCCGCGCACGTAAGTTTTGCGCGAAGAGACCGTAAAAAGCTCGTTGCCGTCCGAGACCAGTTCACCATCAATTGTCTGAACGTTAGTGAGAATTCCGTCGATGGGGGCGCGGACCTCGGCATTCTTCATCTCCG
>QHRD01000128.1 GCA_003220005.1 Verrucomicrobiota bacterium
GAAACAGAACAATGTCGTCTGGCGACAAGAAATCGATCGCTGTGCTGCCGTTCGCGAGCTTGAGTGAAAACAAAAGCGACGCCTACTTTGCCGACGGCGTCCAGGATCAAATCCTGACGAATCTCGCCAAGGTCTCCGATTTAAAAGTGATCAGCCATACGAGCGTGCGCCAATACAAAACAGGCGCCGAACGGAACATGCGTGAAATTGGCCGCCAGCTCGGCGTGGCTTACATCATGGAAGGCTCGGTTCAACGCGCACGGGATCGCCTTCGCATCAACGCGGAGTTGATCGATGCGCGCACTGACACCCACGTTTGGGCCGAAACTTACGATCGCACCGCGGCCGATTTGTTTGCAATCCAGAGCGAGCTGGCGCAATCAATCGTTAGTCAACTCAAAGCGAAACTTTCGCCGCAGCAGAAGGCGGAAATCGAAGAACGCCCGACGCAAGACCTGGACGCGTTCGAGCTTTACCTTCGGGCCAAGCCATCCATCGACAGCTATCTCAATTCGACCGATGTGCGAGAGGCGTTGCTACAGGCAGTGAAGTCGCTGGATGAAGCGATCAAACGCGATCCGAACTTCATCTCTGCATACTGCTATGCGGCGCGCGCAAACGATCTCCTTTTCTTTTTCGATCTCGATCCAACGCCGGAGCGCATTTCTCTGGCCGAAGCTGCGGTGAACACAGCGCTTCGTCTCCGCGCTGATTCAGCTGAAGCGCATTTCGCCCGGGCCGATTATCTCTTCCGCTGTTTGCGCGACTTCGATCGCGCCCAGGAACAACTCGCAATTGCACGCCCGGGTTTGCCGAACAGCACGCCGTTTTTCATTCTCTCCGGCTACATCAATCGCCGCCGCAACCATTTTGCGGACGCCGAACGCGATTTCTCCACCGCCTTCGCGCTCGATCCGCGGAATCCGAATGCCTACAATCTTCTGGCCGACACGTACGTGCTGCAACGTCGGTTTTCCGAAGCAGTCCACGTCTATGACAATGTGCTCGCTGCCGGTGAAGACGTCCCAATCGCCCGGTTCCGGCGCGCCAACTGCGTATTGAACGGAACCGCCAACACTGGACCGATGCGCGATATCCTCACGAGATACCCTGAGATGGAATTTGCCGGTAGCCAAACGCCGGTCCGCTCCTGGATGGCGATGCTCGACGGCAACTACGCTGAAGCGGAACGGGTCCTGGTCGCGTCGCCTCGAGAAGATTTTCAAGACGTCGACCTTAGCTTTTATTTTCCGAAAAGTTGGTACCAGGCGATGGTCGCGCGCGCGAAGGGCGATTCAGCGCGTGCAACGGCTGCGCTTCGCGAGTGTCGGGAAATTCTGGCGCAGCGATTGATCGTCAAACCGGAACACGCGCGAACGATTGCTGTCCTCGCTCAAGTGGATGCTGGATTAGGCGAGAAGGATTTGGCTATCAGCGAAGCGCAACACGCCATCGATCTGATGCCCATCACGAAAGACATCTACGATGGCGCATTGGTTTTGGAAGGTCTCGCCCAGGTTTACGTCTGGAGCGGTGAGCGCGATCGCGCCATCGAGCTAGTCCAGAAACTCGTGACGATGCCTAGCTACATCAACTACGCTCGCCTGAAATTACACCCGCTCTGGAGCCCGCTCCGCGGGAATCCCCTCTTCGAAAAAATCGTCAATTCCCTTGCTCTACGATAATCAAGCTCTCTGCTAACCGCGCCGTAGCCTTGGCGAAGGCGAGTCGCTTCTCTCGCACCAAAGTGATTTGATCTAAACAAGAATCGACAGCCGTTGGCTGCCCACTGGCCCAGTTAGGCGCCGGCGATTGCCTTTTCGCTCATCCGCTAGAGCCTTCATGGCGGTGCTTCGAAATTCCAGGCGGCAGCAACGTACTGCGAGTTTTCTGTTTCCTTTATCAGGTGCATCCCGACGTGGACGTCACGCTTTTTGGAAAACCTGGCTTTGCAAACCAGCTCGGTATGAATTCCTGAGCCCATCATATTTGCTACGGGCTGATCTTGCGGAGATATCGTGGTGCTCTTCACTCTCAATACCTCGTAACTTTTAAAATCGCCAAACAACCCGGTCACTCGCTGAAAGTTCTGAATCACCAGATCATTTTTCCCTTGACGCCACATTTCCAGGCTGCCCTCCGGAAGCCTCGACCGGTCTTCGGGCGAGAGGTAATAAGAAAGGGCCTGCAGTGTAGCGATACTTTTTGATTTCCATGCATTAAAATATTTGTCGAGAAACTGCTGGCAGTCAGCCGGAACAGAGACCGGTGGCTCTTCCTTGCCCTTGCTACATGCAAGGAGAAGGACCACGAGAAAAATGGAAAGTGCTGCGATGTAAGGTCCGTTACTGAGCCCAGTTCGCTTGTTCGCCATAGTGCCTGGAGAAACCTCACGTCATGGTTACCTTATCGTCTCATACCGCATCGCCACCGCCCCCGATCCGAAATCCAGCCGGCTCGCGAGCTTCAAGTCGACACGCTTCGATAGCCCCGCGAACAACGTCGGCCCATGGCCCGCTAGCCTGGGCTGCACGACGAACTCGTACTCATCGATCAATCCCAGCTCCGTCAACGCCAGCGCGAGCTTCACACCTCCCACGAATAGTCCCTTACCTGACTCCCGCTTGAGTTGCTGAACCGCCTTCCCCAGATCCCCGCGAACGAGCTCCGCGTTCCAATCGACCCGGTCCAGGGTGCTCGACGCGACGTACTTCTTTGCGGCGTCGATCGTCCGGGCGAAGGGCTCCATCCAATCCAGCCTCGCTCCCGTCCGCGCCGGCGCCCGCCACGCTGCCTCCATCATTTCGTAAGTCACCCGGCCAAAGAGGAGGGCGTCGGCCTGCTCGAGGTTCTCGACCGCATGACGATGCAAGTCTCCGTCTGCAAGCATTACACGATGATCGCAGCACCCGTCCAATGTGACGTTGACAGAATACCGAAGGGGTCGCATGACGTGCTCCTGAAGCGGGTCAACGAGAATTAGACTGCAACCTGCAATCTATTTCTGCCTCCATCGAGGCAGTTTGCCGAAAAACACCGCAGAGTGTCAACAGCCACTTCCGGGCAAACTCGCGCCCGCAAAAAATTCCGTAAAAAACTATATGACACACTGCAGCGACGCTTCGCAAGGCTAAGGATCCGAAGGCTTCGCTGCTGAATTCGTAGACACTCTTCGCGGGCAGACCCCTTCCCCAGGAACGAAAAGACATCTGCGCCGCAGGGACACCTACCAGGCTATGGCCGCGGCGGCGGGGTTGGACGCGGCCTGGTCGATGGTCCAGGTCGTGCCGTTGGCGACGATCTGGGCGTGGGTGTAGCTGTAGCTGTTACAGTAGCCGTTGCCGTAGCGGTAGATGTGGCAGTGGCAGTAGCAGTAGCAGTAGCTGTTGTCGTCGCCGTGGCAGTGGCGGTAGCAGTAGCTGTGGCAGTAGGCGTTGCTGTTGGTGTTCCACCTCCGATCACATCAAGGAACGCCGCACTGATCGGCCCAAAGGTCTGGTAGCCCTGGTAGTCGGTCACGCCGCGTCCGCGCACGAAGATAACATGGCGGCCTATCGACAGGCTGGTAGTGTCTATGGTTGCGTTGACAGGCACGGTAGGCGAATTGAACGTGCCATTCATTGGGATGGCCGTGCCGCCAGCCCAGGGAGGCGTGTCAATGTAATATTCTGCTGCGCCCACGTTCTGGCTGAATGTGTTGCCTGACCAGGCGAAGTTAATGCTGGCTGTTAGCTGTGATGGTACGCCTTGCGGCACTGATTCAGGGTTGGTGACAACGGTGTTGGCATCTGGTCCGTGCGAAGTCAGATAAGGTGTGCGCGCTATCTTCGCCAGGTAAAGAAGCATCCCCCGATTCTCAGGCCAGAGACCCTGCGACGAGCCGCAACCTGGGTTATCTATGCACGAGTAGGCCGGGAGGAAGTCCAGGCCGCCCAGTTCGGTGGAGAAAGCCGCAATGCCCAGCTCACCGTATGCCCAATCAATCGAGCCTCCATCTACCGTATACAACTCTCCGATGATTGAGCCATAGGGGTAGCCATTACCGCTCGCGTTCGTGGCAGCCATATGCGCGGCGATGTTATTCGTCTCCGCGAAGTTAGGCATCTGCATGGTAGTCCAGCCCCACGTATAGAGGTTGACTCGCGCATCTGTGTGCATGTTCTGGTAAACGCCTGTGGTAGTGAGAGGCGCCGGGTCGGTGTCGCCCGGGCCGCGCTGGTCGGGCACGAGGGTGCGAATCATGTTGACGATAGCCATATCCTCCGGCTCCGATCCCGCAGACGTCCCTCGATAGGTCTGGTCGCACACAAAACCGCTCGAGCCGCCGCAGCAGCCCCACTTGAAGGGGAAGTTGCGGTTGTTGTCTACGCCGAAGTGGTTAAACGCTGTGGGAGGCCAGGAGCACCCGCTGCCTCCGACGTTGTCGCCGTTCTTGCGAAAGTAGTACGGGCTGTTGCCGCCGCCGCCCGCTTCGACAATATGGTGGCCGTCGGGGTTGACTTCGGGCATAATCCAGATGTCGTGATAGTCTACGAGCCAGTGAGCGTCGGGATCGGTATCGTAGTTATCGAGCAGGTAGTCGATCAGGCGCATGAAGACTTCTGGCGTAGCGATCTCGCGGGCATGTATATTGCTGTCCGCCCAGAAGACCGGTTTGGGGCCTGGTATATTGCGGTTCGTGATGTGTAGCACAAACAGATCGTAGCCGTTCCAAGGACTGGGTAAGACACACGCGCCCGGGTTGGCCTTGCACCAGGAGTCGCCGACGTCGATCTTCTCGACCAGATTGGGGAACTGAGCCACCTTCTGGTCGAGGTAAGCGTATATTTCTTCCACCGTCTTGTAGCCACCGTAGAAAGTGAATGGCAGGATTTGAGGGTGGCTGAGGTTGCGACTGCTGTTCTCGTCTATCTCAACACGGAGGCCGCGCGCCGTCAGACTATAGTAGAGGTCGCGATCGCGGATTACGGTGAGATAGCCCCCTGTTGTGAGCGCTTCTGTAGGGTTGAGTTCCTCGGCCAGCCGGTCGCGCTCGGCGCGGTCGCGGAAATAGACGCGCATCACCAGCGTGTCGTACTTCTCGGCTATTGGATTCTTGCCGATGCCGTGATTGTTTGAAGCGTCAGGATTCTCCGCAACAATCTGCGATTTGCTGCTTCGGACACTCGGGTGCTCGGGGCCAGCCGCAAAAGCGACACGCAAAGCGAAACCGGCCAGAGTGACTGCCGCGGCTACGGCCACGGCGCGCAAGACGGGCCTCGCTCGCGCCGCTAATTTCTTCGTCGTATTTTCTGTGTGAAGATAGTTGTTTTTCATTTTGGAATGGTGCAGACGCATAGATCTAACGAAAGAGAGCTGAGCCACCGCTGGCGTAGACAAAGGCGGCAAGCTCTCTTAAGTTAGAATTAGAAACCTGCAATCTATTTTTGCATTAGAGGCAGTTTGCCGGAAAACACCGAAGAAGGTCAACGGCCATTTCCGGGGCAAAATCCCCCACCCTAAAAATTTCTGTAAAAAACCATATGTCATCGAAAGTGAGGCCGTATGCCGTCGAGCGGTTGGCTGGCCTGCCGCGCCGTAGCCTTGGCGAAGGAGGGCATCGCGGGGGTAGGCGACCGTTTCATTCTTCACCATCAAAATAATCCAGCGGCTCTGAGCGGACATACCTGCGCTCGGGGATCGGCACACCCCACTTATTAC
>QHRD01000016.1 GCA_003220005.1 Verrucomicrobiota bacterium
CAAACGACGTTAAAACGCCAGGAAGACCTGCGTACGCGGAAAGTCATATCGCAGCAGGATTACGATACTGCTGTGGCGAACGCGCGAAAGTCCCAGGCGGCGGCGGACGCTGCTCAGGTGAATCTGGATTATTGCTACATCAAGTCGCCCATTAACGGACGAGTAGGTCTGCGCAATGTTGACGTTGGCAACTTGGTTGGGCCTTCCAGTCCATCTCTGGTCACGATTCAGGGTTTGGACCCGATCTACACTGATTTCACCGTGGCGGAGAACGATCTGCCGCTTGTGCGAAAATATCTAGGCGGATCAAACGTGAAAGTGCAAACGTACCTCCCTGATGGCTCGATCGCGCCGCGCACCGGCGACCTTTATTTCATAGACAATGCAGTGCAGCCCGGTTCCGGAACAGTGAAAGCTCGCGGGGTCACGCCGAATCCTGATCGCGCCCTGTGGCCGTCGGAGTTTGTGCGAGTCCGTTTCATTCTGGACATGCTCAAGGACGCAACGCTTGTGCCGTCGCAGGCCGTTCAGGTTAGCCAGAGCGGGCCGTTCGTCTTCGTAGTCAAATCCGACAACACTGTCGAGCTTCGTCCGGTTACACCAGGCCAACGTCAGGACGGCGATCTTACGATCATCGAGAAGGGTGTAAAAGCTGGCGAGACTGTTGTTGTTACTGGGCAGCTCGCGCTTTCGCCGGGAGCAAAAATAGCGCCGCAACCGTACGCGGCTCAAACTCCCGGGAGCCCTCAGCCGTCTGCCGCTTCAAAAAGCGCAATGTAGTATGAATGACGCGGAGGAACATGACGGTGAACGCGAAGTAAAAGATCGGGATCGCCGTCGACCGAGATCCTTCGCCGAAGATCAGCCGGAGCGGACGGCAAAGTTAGTTCAAGTCGAAGGTTCGGGGCTGTCCGGACCGTTTATTCGCCGGCCCGTAATGACCGTACTGCTGACGTTGTCCGTGATCGTCGCTGGTCTCGCGACTTACGGAAAACTTGCCGTGAACGATCTACCCGCAGTCGATTATCCAGTCATTCAAGTTACCTGCTCCTATCCCGGCGCCGACCCCACAACGATGGCCAACAACATCGCGACGCCGCTGGAAAAACAATTTTTGCAGATTCCCGGCCTCGACATCATCACCAGTACTAGTACACAGAGCAACACATCGCTGACGTTGCAGTTCGTGCTTAGCAAAAGCATCACCGACGCCGCAACCGACGTGCAAGCTGCCATTCAGCGCGCCACGGGCAAATTGCCAATAGATCTGCCGAGTCCGCCCACATTCACGAAAACAAACCCGAACGATCAGGCCGTTTACTTGTTAGGCTTGCTGTCAGACACACTGACGGACTGGGACCTGTACAAATATGCGTCCACCGTCGTCGCCCAGCGCATCAACATCCTGCCCGGCGTTTCGCAAGTGAACATCTACGGCGTACAAGGCGCGATTCGAGTTAAGGCTGACCCGTCAGCGCTGGCTGTGCGTGGCCTCACGATGGATGACCTCGCCAGCGCGATTAAAGCGGGAACCGTCTATTCCGGCGCGGGGCAATTCGACGGAGCGCATCGCACCTTTGTGCTGCAACCCAATGGGCAGATTGATAAGGCTGACGATTACCGCAGCTTGATCGTCGCGCGCAATCCAAACGGTTCGCCGGTTTACCTGCGCGACGTATCCGACGTGGACCAGAGCGTGCAGGATGAGCGCATCTCGCGCTTTTTCTGGATGCGTGGCTTTAATCCACCCGGCTCGGTAGTCGTGCTTGCCGTTTCGCGGCAGGCTGGTGCAAACGCAGTGGAAGTGGCCAATTCGGTGAAGGCGCTTTTCCCTGAGTTGCGCGCCAGCTTGCCAGGCTCGATCAAGTTCACGCCGGTGTTCGACCGGTCGCAAACCATCGTCAATTCCGCCGCTGAAGTGAAATGGACGCTGGTGATCGCGTTCGTGCTAGTGGTGCTGGTGATTTACGTTTTTCTTGGCCGCGCTACGGACACGCTGATTCCGGCTGTGGCATTGCCAATGTCGTTGCTGCTCACCGTGGCCGTGATGTACATGCTCGATTTTTCCATCAACAATCTGACTTTGATGGCGCTCACCCTGGCCACTGGTTTCCTCGTTGACGACGCCATCGTGTTTTTGGAAAACGTCGTGCGGCGCGCCGAGCACGGCGAGTCGATCCTGAAAGCAACATTCAACAGCGCCGGGGAAATTTCCTTTACCATCCTGTCGATGACGCTATCGCTCGCCGCGGTTTTCATTCCGCTGGTTTTCATCCCTGGACTGCTTGGCCGCATATTTCGCGAGTTTGCTGTTACCATCATTGTCGCCATTCTCGCTTCAGGTCTTGTGTCGCTCACGCTTACGCCACTGATGTGCGCGCGCATTCTGGGCGAGCGCAGGGCGGGTCACAAACGCGCCTGGATGGAACGGCACACCGGCAATTTCATCAAACGCGTGATTGCTGCTTATGGCCGCGCGCTCGACAAGTTTCTCGACCGTGCTTGGCTGACCGTGCCTATTCTTCTGGCATGCATACTTGGTCTCTGGTTCTTTTTCAGCCATCTGCCCTTTACGTTGATCCCGCCGGGGGACAGCGGTTTTATTCGCGGCGTGTTCATCGCGCAGGAAGGCTCGTCGCCCGCGCAGATGCGCGTGTATCAGGCGCAGGTCAACCAAAAACTCCAGGCGGATCCAGCCGTCGGGCAGTTTTTCACGCTCGCCGGTTTCTCGTCGCGCAGCGCTTTGTCACAGGGGCTGATGTTTCTTTTTTTGAAGCCGCGCGCTGAGCGTCCGCCCATCGACCAAATCATTTTGCGGCTGCAAAAATCGATCGGCTCCATTCCAGGCATCACTGCGGTGCTAACGCCAAGTCCCGTGTTACAAATCAGCGTCGGCGCGACGAGCCAAACCCAGGGGCAATATGCTTACACGATTAGCGGCATCGTGCCGCAGGACGTTTATACCGTGGCCGATCAACTGATGACAAAACTTAAGCAGTTCAAAGGCTTCGCCAGTGTTCGCTCCGATTACTACCACGACACGCCGAATCTTAGGATCGACATCAACCGTGACCGCGCCGCAACGTACGGCGTTTCGACGTCCGCAATCCAAAGTTTGTTGCGCAACGCTTACTCGCAAAACTACGTCTATCTTATCAAGGAACCGGACGATCAGTACCAAGTCATTCTCGAAGTGAAAGACAAGGCGCGCGCGCATCCTGACAACTTGGACGACCTTTACGTCCGCAGCAACACCAGCGGGAATTTCAGCGCGAGCGGCGCCGGCGGTGGGACCATCACCACGACCATAGGTAACATGGCAAATCTCATCCCGTTGCGTGTTGTGACATCAACAAAAGAAGTCATCGGCCCGCAAGCGGTGAACCACTTGAATCAGTTCACCAGCGTCACGTTTAACTTCAACCTGCTGCCAAACGTCGCCATCGGCGATGCCACGAAGTACATCGAGGACGCCTTTGCGCAAATCCATCCACACTACCCAAGCGTTCAAGGCATGTTTCAAGGCGAAGCGCTCGTATTCCGCCAGCTATTCCGCTCGCTGCCTATGCTGCTGCTTGCTGCCATCTTCGTCATGTACGTGATCTTGGGAATTCTTTACGAGAGCTACGTGCATCCGTTCACGGTTTTGTTTCCGGCGATTGTCCCAGCAGTCGTTGGCGGCCTGGCCACGTTGTATCTCTTCCACTCAGTCCTATCCCTCTACAGCGTCATCGGCCTCTTCCTCTTGTTAGGCATCGTGAAGAAGAACGGAATCATGGTGGTCGATTTTGCCTTGCAACGAATTGACGAAGGCTGGGACCTGCGCTCCGCCATTCACGAAGCCAGCATGGAACGGTTTCGTCCCATTATGATGACTACGCTCGCCGCGCTTATGGGCGCGATACCGATTGCGCTCGGGTTCGGGCAGGACGCCGCATCGCGCCGCCCGCTTGGACTGGTCATCGTGGGCGGTCTGATTTTCTCGCAATTGATCACGCTATTTGTTACACCAGTCATCTATCTCTGGCTCGAATGGTTCCAAGAGCACGTGCTCGACAAAGTGCCGTTCCTCCGTAGCGCCCACTATCATGACGACGGCCAGCCAGGGCGAGGACAGCTGCGACCCGAGCCAGCAACTGTCCATTGATTGTTCTGTTCCTATTCCTAATCTTGCTCTGCTCATGCTCGTCCGCGAGTAGGAATGATGAAGCACCGTCATTCGAGGTTCGTCATTAATTCGTTATTCGTCATTCGTCATTTATGCTAGCGCATGCGCGCGATGGTTCTCGATAAGCCGAAACAGCCGCTGCAACTGCGCGATGTGCCGAAGCCAAAGCCGGGCAGGGGACAACTGCTCGTGCGTGTGAGTGCGTGCGCCGTTTGCCGCACTGACCTTCACGTTGTCGATGGCGAGCTGCCAAACCCGAAACTGCCGCTGATCCTGGGACATCAAATTGTCGGGCGCGTCGAAAAAATCGGCGAGCACGCCAATTTCAAATCTGAAATTTCAAATCAGAAATTTGCGATCGGAGATCGCGTAGGCATTCCATGGCTCGGCTGGACGGATGGTGAATGTGCTTATTGCCGATCGGGCAAGGAGAATCTGTGCGATCGCGCGCGTTTCACCGGCTACACCATCGATGGCGGTTACGGCGAGTACACCGTCGCGGAGGCGAGATTCTGTTTTCATCTGCCCGAGCGTTATGATGATGTTGCGGTTGCGCCGCTGCTTTGCGCCGGATTGATCGGTTATCGTTCCTACCGCAAAACGGGCGACGCGCGCCGCCTCGGTATTTATGGGTTCGGCAACGCCGCGCACTTGATCGCGCAGATTGCGCTTTACGAAGGACGCGACCTTTTTGTCTTTACTCGACCCGGCGATACCGCAACGCAGCAAGCCGCAAGGAAACTGGGCGCAGTCTGGGCCGGCGGGTCCGACGAGCTGCCGCCAGAAAAACTTGACGCTGCAATTGTTTTTGCGTCAGTCGGCCCGCTCGTGCCCGCGGCGCTGCACGCGCTGGCCAAAGGCGGCATTGTGATCTGCGGCGGAATTCACATGAGCGACATCCCTTCATTTCCCTATGCCGATCTTTGGGAGGAACGAGTTATCACGTCGGCGGCAAACCTAACCCGGCGCGACGGCGAAGAATTTTTTGAAATCGCGCCGCGCGTTCCGGTGCAAACCAAAACGGAAACATTTCCGCTGGAACAAGCCAACACAGCGCTTGATCGATTCCACGCTGGCCAATTGAATGGAACCGCTGTCCTAATTGTGAACGCAAAGTAGGGACGCGCCCCCTGCGTTTTCGGCGTTTTTCCCGCGTTGCAGCGCCTCTCTAGCGCGTTCCTGCCTGCGCGCGGGCAGCGACGGGTTTCACAAAATCGCCCGGAAGCCGCTGCTTTTCATCTTCCCGGACCGAACCAGCCGCGTTGGCGAGCGCTGCTTCCTCTGGTGAAAGGAGTGGTTTGAACCGCCCTTTGTCGATTGCTTTCATGAACGCCTCATGCGGAGAGACGATGCCCTTTTCCAACAGCGCCCAGATCGCGTCGTCCATGAACTGCATCCCCTGCGCTTTTCCGGAAACGATCACGTCCTGGAGTTTTTGAGTTGCGCCTTCGCGAATGATGGCGGCAACGGCTGCGTTGGCGATCAAAATTTCGTTTACGGCGATTCGCCCAGGTCGATCTGCTCTTTTTAGAAGCAGTTGGGCAACCACGCCACGCAGTGAGTTCGCCAGCATGGCGCGCGCCTGCGGTTGGCGATCAGCCGGAAAAACATCCACCATCCGGTCAACCGTCTTGCGCGCATTATTTGTGTGCAGCGTGCCGAATACGAGAAGGCCGGTCTCAGCCGCCGTAAGGGCGAGTGAAACTGTTTCCAGGTCGCGCATCTCTCCCACTAGTACAATGTCGGCGTCCTCGCGCAGTGCCGCCTTGAGCCCCGCGGCAAACGAACTCGAATTCTCTGGCACTTCCCGCTGGGTGATCGTGCTTTGCTTGTTGTCATGCACGAATTCGATCGGTTCCTCAATCGTCACGACATGTTTCGCAAAATTTTGATTGATGTGGTCGATCAACCCAGCCTGCGTAGTGGTTTTGCCGGAGCCGGTCGGCCCGGTAATAAGGACAAGGCCACCGCGTACATTGGCAAATTCTTTTACCACCAGCGGAATCCCCAGTTCCTCGAGCGTGGCAATCTTCGTAGGAATCAGCCGAAAAGTCGCGCCGTAACCATTAGACTGCTTGAAGTAATTGCTGCGGAACCGAGAGGCCTCATCCATCTCATAGGCAAAATCCAGATCACTGCGCTGCTCGAAAATTTCCCAGTTACGCGGTCCGCAAACTTCGCTCAACATGCGCGTGGCTTCCTCGTGCGAAATCGGCTCGTCGCGAATGGGCATGATGTCGCCATGCACGCGCATTTTAGGCGGCTGTCCCTCACCAATATGCAGGTCGGATCCGCCGTGTTTGACAATCACGCTAAGAAATCGATCCAGCTCAGCCATGGCTTAACGACGAATGACGAATGACCATAGTGACAACGCTTGCGTGGCTCATCGGTTTCGGATTTTGAGATTTGGATCTTGTTTTGGATTTCGTCATTCGTGCTTCGTTATTTTTCGAGATACTGACGCATCATTAGTTTTTGCTCGGCGCGCGCGTAAGCCTCCTCGGCGCTGATCAGGCGGCGTTCATAAAGATCGATTAGCGCATCGTCCATCAGACGCATGCCTTGTTTTTTGCCGGTCTGAATAATGCCCGGTAGCATGTATGTCTTTGCTTCGCGAATCACGTTGGCCACCGCCGGCGTGTTGGTAAGAATCTCCAGTGCCAGCACGCGCCCCGTGCCATCCGCCCGGGGTATCAGCTGATGACTAATAACTCCCCGCAAGGATTCACTCACCATTACTCGAACTTGTTCCTGTTGCTCGGTCGGAAAGACATCGAGCAATCGATCCAGCGTCCGG
>QHRD01000125.1 GCA_003220005.1 Verrucomicrobiota bacterium
ATTCCCGCGTATCTAAAGCAAGCGAAATCACTTTAACCGGTCGTCAGAGGTAGTGTTGGTCAGTTGTCAGTTGCTGGGTGGGGCGCATGAAGGCCAACCAGGACGCGCAAAACCAACTGCCAAAGTCGCCCTTCAATCCCAGCATCAGGAGGAGTCAGGTAACGCTGGAAAAATCTGTGAGATTACTGGAGACTCATCTTTTGTGAGACGCGCCTAGTTTGACCTTTTATGGAGCAGCGGCTGAGTGTGCACGTATTAGCGAGCTTTCAGTGGTTGGTTGGCCGGTAAAATCCAACCAGCGATGTGTCTGGTAATCGTAAAGTTTGCAATCGGTCACCGTTCGAAAATAATCGCGCGGGGTCCACCGGACAACAGTCATGCGCGCCGAGAGATGTTGCTCAAGCCGTTCTTGCGCTCGAGAGAGTTTGTAAAGTGGAATAGCGGTGAACGCGTGGTGAGCGGGATGCTCCATAATGTTGTGAAGTATGAAATTGAATATTCGCGGGAATTTGATGTGCGTCGTGCATTCGATCTGGCTCTCCCAATATTCCCAGTCTTCAGTGTTGTCGAACCATGCAACAGAAGGATGGGTGTGATGCTGGTAAATCATGAATCCCATAAGCCAGTTCCAAACGACAAACGGGAGCAGCCACGCAACTAACAAGCTAGATAACCAACCGTGATGGTAATGTTTTGCCAGAAGGAGGATTGAGGCAACGACCAGCAGATTGCCCATCACCGCCAGTAAACTATCCGCAGTATATTCGCGCCTGCGTTCCGGTACTTCGCTTACGTTCGGAAAGAGCATGTTCTTCCACCAGATTTCGTACGCGTAATAAACGCCATGTCCCGAAATCGACCGATAAATTCGCTCCAAAATTCGGCGATGCATCGGTAACGCGTCAAACTCAGGTTTGGAGAACGGTCGCCAAACGTAATCGATTTCCTTTAAATTGGTGTAGCGATGGTGAATACGGTTATGTCCTAGCGCCCAAAGCGAAAAAGCATGCGCGGAGGGAATAAACGCAACCATTCCGATAAGGCGGTTTAACCGTGGTTTGGGAGTGAAGCTCCCGTGACAGGCGTCATGCCCGACGACAAATAACAAGCCAATTAGTAGGCCCGACACACAGCCAGCCAGGATTTTGATCGCGACGAGATCGGAAGCAACGGCTATGGTCGTCGCACCTGCGTAAAGCGTCAGATCGAAAACGAAGATGGCAATTGGCTGCATCAAACTCGCTCGAGCGAACGGCCGGAGGAGTGACGTAACGGCCTTGACATCATACGTGTGCCGCCCCGGATGCTTATTTGTTGTAGAGTTCATCGCTGTCCCTGATCGCGGTGAGGATTCGGTCACCTGTTCGTACCATCACTGCGCTTTTGCTATGTACGGCTTGATAATCATTCGCTGCGGCACGAGCCGGATGATGGCGACGCACGTCGATTACGCAAGACAATTTTCGTACGTGTTCAAATTACCACGCGGACACTCCGGAAACCATTTCCATGTAATCGAGCCGCTAGCGGGATGGTTTGCCGTTTGGTTGAGCCTTTCATTTTGCCCTCCTTAGCTCCAACTGACAATCAACGAACACTAGCCGTCGTCAGATTTCTAATTTCTTCCATTACACGGTCGCTTAATTGTTGGTACGTTCGCCTGTTGAGGGGTCGTATGTCGTTGCTGCTAAAGAAAATCGGATGCCCTACTACGATCGTAATCGGGCGCAAAGAAATTTTGCTGCCGCCACGCGGCCAGGCTTCGTGCGCGCCAAAAATCCGCATCGGTACCACTGGCGCTAACGTGTTGGCAATGACAAAACCAAGACCTGGCTGCGGCGGCTGCAGATTACCGTCAATACACCGCGCACCTTCCGGAAAGATCAAAGCCGCTTTTCCCTCGCGCAAAAGGCGAATTACACGTTTGAGCGCAGCATAATCACGACCATTTTGATCGATTGGTATAATATTGAGCTTTGGCAGTAACCATCTCCAAAGCGAGCGATCAAGCAGACTCTTGCGCGCGAGCGAGAAGATAACGCGATTCGATACACTACCTACCAAAGGCGGGTCGAGGTAACTTTGATGATTCATCGCCAGGATCACTGGTCCAGTCTCGATCATCCGTTCGCGATGCAGAATCCGGAATCGAAAAAGGACCTTGGCGACGCTGCGGGAAAGCCATACGACAAAGTGATACGTGGACATCAGTCTATTCGATTTCAAAATCCACTTCGAGGCCAATCGGGGCTGAAAAGTCCGGTGGTAAGTCTGCAAACACCTGTAGGACATCCAAATCCTTCCGTTCCGTGGCGGTATGCGCAAAGACTGTTTTTTTGCCCATTACTGATTTTATATAGCTTACGGTTCCCGAGGCGCGCTTCGAACCCAGCGCACGGCCAAAAATCGTCAGGCGCTGCCCTCGATGTACCGTCAGCGCATAGCTTTCATCGACTTCAGCTCGCACTCGCAGATGACTCAGATCAGCAAAAATGATTACGGGATCTGGCGTGAGTTCACTCACGCCCTCGCCAGTGAAGTGAAGTATCTCAAGAACAGTGCCGTCGCTCGGAGCGCGCAACGTGCAATCGTTCAATCGCTGCTGGGCCGTGGCGACACGCGACTGCGCAAAGCGCGCGGTCTTCCACAGTAACGACATTTTTCAGGTAATCGAGATTTGCAGACGCGCGCCGCAACCCCGCCTCGCGGCGTGACGCTTCACTTTCAGCGCGATCCGTCTCAGATAAGGAGCCCACTCGCTCGGAGGAGAGACGTTTTTGTCGCTGTAATTCTTATCCGGCTAACTTGGCATCGGCTTCAGCGGCTACTACTTCATGTTCCGCTGCCCGGATTTGGAACTCGTTTGACCCGGCAAAGACTTTGTCGCGCTCACTGCGCGCTACCGTTAGCTCCGTCTCGGCTGCGCTGAACTCCGCTTGCTCAGTTGCTGCGTCCAGCGACATCAACGGGTCGCCCTTGTGCACGACTGTACCGATGCTAACGGCACAAGTCCCGATCACGCCCGTCCGCTTAAAGCTTAACCGATGCACATCTGACACAGGCTCGATGTACCCGACTCCTTGAATGATACTACGGGTTTCCTTCGGCACTGTCCTGTCCGCTGGCCGCGAGCTGCAGCCGATGCTAGCAATCACTATGGAAGTGACAGTAAATAGCTGGATAACGAGCTTCATTAGTGCGAGCTCTCAATCACGTTGCCCCCTTCCATCTGCAGGACACGGTTAAACCGCGGAATTAACCTCGTATCGTGAGTTACAACGACCAGCACGGCTCCCAATTCCCGTGCGCGGTTGATAAGCATGTCGGTCACGATCGTTCCGTTCTCCCAGTCCAGTGAAGCTGTCGGTTCGTCCGCGAGGATAATAGAAGGATCGTGAACTAACGCCCGACCAAGAGCGACCCGCTGTCGTTGTCCGCCGCTAAGCTGCGAAGGAAATTTCATGGCGGCACTTTCCAAGCGAAGAAGTTCGAGCAGAGCGGTTATTCTTCGCGCTAGCTCAGCTGGCGCTACTCCGGCGTTACGCCCGACCGTGGCAAGGTTTTCTTCCACAGTAAGAAACGGCAACAAGTGTGCGTGTTGGAAGACGAATCCAATGGTCGAGCGGCGCCGCTCAGTTAGAGTGGTGGTTGAAGAGAAATCGACAACTTCATTATCTATTCGTAGTTCGCCACTGGTGGGTGTTAAAAGACATCCAAGAATACTCAGCAGGCTTGTTTTTCCGGAACCAGAGGGACCGAGCAGGATAACGCATTCACCCCGGGACAGCGTAATCGTGATTCCGTGGAGAACCTCTTCGGAACGGCCTTCGCCCGAAGAATAAGCTTTGCGTACGTCGTCGCACTCTAGAATGGCCGGCATAGCTCAGCGGAATACAGTTATTGGATCGACACGGAATACAGCGCGGGCTGACATGAGCGAGGCTAGCAAACTTGTAGCGAAGGAGCCGATCACGAGCAGTGCGAACACGAGCGGTGTTGTCTCCAGCGGAATCGGAGTGCGAACGGATGCCCAAGCCGCGCTGCCGAACAACAGAGTGCCAAGCGCAATGCCGCAAGCACCCAGCACTACGCTTTGCACAAGGACTATGCTAAGCAACGTGTTGCGACTAAACCCAAGGGCTAACAATGTCGCGTAATTCGGAAGATGATCATGGGTGATCGCAAACAGGGTCTGACTTGTAATTACCGTTGCAACGGCCAGACCCAGGAAAGCGGTAATTACCACTGTAATTCCAACGCCGGTTTCGAGCATCCAGTACTTGGCAGATCGGACGCAAAACTGTTGCGTCGTTAGAACCTCAACATTTGCCATAGCCCGTTGCATCCTTGCCTGGACAACCCCCACAGGAACACCCGGCTGGCAACCGGCGACTGCGTATGTAATTTCGTCATCGCGGTAGCGCTTGTCGTAACGAATCGCTTGCTCAACCGAAGTAAAAACAAAAGGAGAAGCGGTAAACGTACGGATCCCGCGGCATATACCGCCTATGGTCGCGCGCTCGCCGATCATCTCAAAACTTTCTCCAAGCCGACCAATCCCGAGGGTTTTGAGGTACAGTTGATCCACTACGACGGTGTTTGGCCGGCGAATCGACTCCAGCGATCCCGAGCTCATCATCCAAGGTCCGGCGGCATACATCCTGTCAACACCCACCAGTTCGATGTTTACCCGGCGGCCATCACCTCTTTGCCAGATGTTCCAGCCCATGAAAACGGGCTGGGTCCACTCGACGCCTTCGATACTTCGGGCCTGATACAATCGTTGCCGTGGTATAGCCGTCCCGTAGTCAAATGCGGGCGCTTGAACGGCCATGACCCACAGGTCGGCGCCCGAATGCCGGATCAATGCTGTGTTGGTGTTGATCCACCCGACCAGAAGACCGAATTGTGCCGTTGCAAGAAAGAAGGCGATACCAACGCCAATCACGGTGGCAAAGAAACGTCCGGGCTTGTCCAGCAACATCCGTTTGCCTAGAAACGCCGCTTCACGAAAGGCCTGAGGCATCGCCAACAAACTTTTACTTGCTCTCTCCAGGTGGGGTGAACTCCCATTCCGCTACTGCTTGATTCCGGCTAGCGATCATAATGCGAGCGGCTGCATCGATGTCCTCATGCCTATGTGTAGCCATGACTTGAAAGCGAAATCGCGCTTTGCCACGAGGCACAGCGGGAAATTCTACCAGGTTTGCTAAAAGAGAATTGTCGGTGAGATACCTTGATGTCAGCCGTGCGATTTTTTCGTCACCAACAAAAACAGGAACAATAGGGGAAGGCGTGCCGGCGACAAACATCCCTCCAGCTTCCATGCCGGCGCGGAGTCGAAGGATGTTCTCTTTCAGCTGCGAGCGCAAACTGTCTCCGCGGCGTGAAAATACGATGTCGAAGGATTTGTGGGCGACCGCTGTTTGAATCGGCGAGATGGCATTGGAGAAGACATGTGAAGGCGAGTGGTTCGAGACGTAGTCGCGAACGGCTGTCGAACAAACAATGAAGCCGCCATTAGCTCCGAATGTTTTACTAAACGATCCCATGATCACGTCGGGGCGATCATCACCGGGCTTCAGATTGTCGAGTATGCCTCTGCCCGTCGCACCCATCGATCCGAAGTCGTGTGCGACATCCAATAACACAATGGCCTCGTATTTTCGCGCGAGTGTTAGCAGTGCAGCCAAATCGGGACTGTCGGAATCCATCGAATACAAGCTTTCGACGACAACGAAAATGCCATCGGCCGGCCGCGAAACGCGCTCTGCTTTGAGGAGATCTTCTACCTCGGATAGATCGTTATGGGAGAATTTCTTAACATGCGGCGTGGCGTGCCGCGAACCCTCGTGCACATTGCGCACCAAGGAAGCGAGCATGCCGAAGCCCGCCATCCATGCTGTCGGATAGATGATGCAGGCTTCGTACGCCAAACCGGCTGCCAGTTTCCTTTCTAGTTCCACCAGGAGCCGGGTGCGACCACATAACACAGGAGAGCCGGCGCTGTGCACACCAAACTCAGCGATTACCTCCCGAGCTGCATCTTTAACATCTTCTGTCTGCGCTCGCCCGAGATAATCCTGAGATCCGAAATTGATATACTCTCGCTCGTTCGCGAGGAATTCATTTGAAGCTCGGGCTACATTGCCCACCTGCGCCATCAAAACAC
>QHRD01000126.1 GCA_003220005.1 Verrucomicrobiota bacterium
GACTTCGGGACGAGCGAGTGCGTGTGTTCCATGGGGATAAAGCGAATGTCCAAGAAGATTATTTCGGCTTGCGTAGCGCAACTCAACTGTGATCGTCGGATCAATAGACTGGACATCAACAAAAGGTCCGCCAGCATTTGCATTCATTGACGCCAGTGCGGCTGCCATTCCGACAACCAACAAAACGCACATGTTAAAGCGTCCCATTTTCTTTTTTTGGTTAATACGGGGCTGCCGCTGGAGGGGTGTCTATTTTTGCCAGGCGTTGGAGCAGAAATCGAGAGCTGCCTTCGGGGAAGGTGACCGTGAAGCGCAACTCCCAAGTTTGACCTGCCGTGGCTTTGGACCTCACTCCGGCTGGGAGTAAAGCATCGATCACAATAGCCCTTCCCAGTGAGTCGCTAAAGTTTTTCCGGCGCTCTTCGCTTTTTCGGCTGGCACATATTTTTGCCAGTGAGCGATCGTGTAATGCCACCATTCAGTACGCGATCCCCAAAATCCCGCGCGCAGCATTGCGTTCTGCAGCAAACGTACGTGTGCGCGGACTTCAGGAGATGGACCCACGTAACGCCACATTGCAGCAGGCGTAAAATCGTCAAAGTCACTCGGCATGCCCACGGGATTATTCCACGCGTCAACTAAAGTGGCATCAACGGCAATGCCCCAACTGTGCAGCGACCCCGCCCCCGTTTCAGGATCGGCAACGTAATCACTGTTGTGTGACGCCTCCCAAAGTTTTGCCTGCACAGCCACCGGGCGATAGGCATCCCAGATTTTCAGGCAATATTGATAACGCCGCAAAAACGCTTGCGCTTTGGCCAAACCTAAGACCACCTCCCGGCGAGCGAGCCCTCGCGTTCCATAGGGATAGAGCGGTTGCCCCAGCAGATTGTTTCGCCCCGCATAGCGCAACTCAACGATGATTGTCGGATCGACCGAACGGACATCGACGAACGAGTCGCTGGCATTTGCGTCCATTGAGACCAGCGCCATTGCCGCTCCAGCAAGTAAAGAAACGCAAACGCTAAGGAATCGCATTTTGCTTTTTGAGTTAATACGCTGCCATTGCCTGAGGAGTGTCAGTTTTTGCCAGCCGTTCGAGCAGAAGGCGAGCACTATCTTCGGGGACCGCGAAACGCAATTCCATGTTCGAGGTGCCTTGTCTTTGGACTTACGGCGGCTGGGAGTAAAGCAATAACTGCGAGTCCGGCAAACGCAGCCATTGCTGCGGGTTGTCGTGCAAATTTCGCGCGAGATCGGCTGCGTTTTGGGTCGAGTTCACTTTTATGAGCACTCTGGCTTTTACTGGAGTTTGCAGGTTCACCGCAAGGCCGAGCAATTGTGAAGCGTTAAGCAGTTCAGAGGTAAAAATCGGGTGGAAAACGCGCGAGAGATCGGGTGGATCGCGGGAAATAATTCGCAGCGCGCTGTCACGATCGAGTGCTTGGAAACGATCGAATAGCTGACCGGTTATTTTTAGATCCGGTTTCATCCCGAGGCGCACGAGCACCAATTCATCGACTTCAGCAGGCGCACCGACGGCCAGAGTCGCCGGTCCCACGCGGGCGACGGCGAAACCAGGTTGACCGGCCGTAGCCGGGGCGGAGCCAGTCTGTCGTTCCCAAACCTGCAGGCCACTGATGAATCGTTTTTGAAAAGATTTATCGTCGCTGATTGCACGAATGATTTTGGAAAGACTATGGCGGGCTTCAATAAGGTTGAACTCTTGAGTCTCCCCGGTTTCATTTGTGGTGAGCGCCCGGGTAATGCGCACTGCATCGCGGGACAGCTTCAATGCTGGAACCGATGCAGCTGCGCCGAGCAATCCCGGCAAAAGCTTTGGCTGGTCGTTAGGCCAGCGTTTAGCGAGGTTTGCGCGCTCAAACTGGTCGGCATTAATCGACACGATGGTGTCGGTTTCTTGCGGCAGCCATTCCCGTCCCCGCGGAGACTGGAAAACAACCAGTAGCGTGAGCGCGAGCAGCACGAGCACCGAAAAGACGCTGAAGTAAAATTTCCGTAGCTCTTGTTTGTCGATTTGGCTGGAGAGCGTGCTGAGCTCTGCGCGGTGTTGCAAATGTTGATCCACCGCTTCCCGTCGGCGATGTGCCTGGGCCAGGAGCTGCGGCGCGTTTGGAGGCGCAACGCCCTTTTCAGCAAGATGCCGGCCAATACTTAAATAAGCAGGATTTTTTCGCTCTTCGACCGTCTGATGGTGTGTCCGCGCGTCGCGCGCTGCTTCTTGTTGTGTGCGAACGTTATCATTCAATTTTCGGTCGCGCGCTTCGAATTCGCTTCGCGTCCGCGCCATATTTTTTTCTACCGCAGAAAGCTCCGCTTCGACCGCGCTTAGCTTTTCTTTGGCCAGACGCACCGCATCCGCGCTGCCCAAGCGTGCCCGGACAAGTTCTGCGCGCTTTTCCGGCAGACGCGCTCGCCGCGCGGTAATACTAGCGGATCGTGCTTCCAAGTCTGCAGGCGCTGGATTAAGCGCATGCAGATCAGAGAGCTGTTTCAAGAGATCGCGGTCCGCAGCTTCACTTTCCTGAATGCGGCGCTCCACCGCGGCAAGCTCGCGCTCGCACACATCGACATTGTTTTTCGCCTGACTGCGCTGCTGGAGAAGCGGTTTCTTCTCCGCTTCCAGTCTTGCAATCGCCTCAGCTTGTTCCCGGGCATTTTGCCGCCGTTCTGCTTCGACTTTTTTTATTCCTTCTTCGATCCGCGCGATTCGAAGTGAGACTTCTTTTTGTTCCTGCTCGAGCTTTTTAAGAGCCACAATTTCGTCGCGCAATTCTGGAAAATTGGCCGCTTGCGCAGTGCCTTCGCGTCCGAGATTGATTTCACTCTTTTGGAGAAGGCGCTTCTCGTGACGAAGCGCCATGCGTGTTCGCTGGCGCCTGATCTTCAATCCGATCTCGCGAAGGCCTGTGCGGATGAAACTCACGAAATGAAGCTATACGAATGCAGAGCGGGAAAAAGCAATTTCGCCCCATCGGTCGCATGAGACTCGATGGGGCATGTAAAGTTATTATTCCGACTCCGCCAGTTTGGCCAGCACACTAAAATCCTCCAGGGTGGTCGTGTCGCCGGTGACTTTTGCGCCGCCTGCGATTTCCTTGAGCAATCGCCGCATGATTTTGCCGCTGCGCGTTTTTGGGAGCGCTTCGGCGAAGCGCACTTCATCCGGTTTCGCGATGGCGCCAATTTGCGCGCCGACGTGATCGCGTAATTCCTCCTTCAGTTGACGACTGGCATCGACTCCTGTTTTCAGTGTCACAAATGCGACTACTCCCTGGCCTTTTAGTTCGTCCGGCCTTCCAACCACCGCCGCCTCGGCCACTCGCGGATGACTCACCAGCGCGCTTTCTATCTCCGATGTGCCAAGTCTGTGGCCGGCGACATTAAGAACGTCATCAATCCGGCCAACGATCCAGAAATAGCCGTCCTTATCACGCCGCGCGCCGTCGCCAGTGAGGTAGTTTCCGGGGAACTCGCTCCAATATTGTTTTTTATAGCGCTCCTTGTCGCCGTAAATCGTGCGCAGCATTGCCGGCCACGGTCGACGAATAATCAGTTTGCCGCCAACATTCGCCCCGACTTCGTTTCCCTTTTCATCCACAACTATCGGATCAACACCGAAGAACGGGAGCGTCGCGCTGCCGGGCTTTGTTGGAATCGCGCCCGGCAAAGGCGTGATCAGAATCGTTCCGGTCTCGGTTTGCCACCACGTATCGACAATCGGACAACGTCCGCCGCCGATATTCTTGTGGTACCACATCCATGCCTCCGGATTAATCGGCTCGCCGACGCTACCGAGAAGCCGCAGCGATGAAAGATCATGTTTCGCTACCCATTCATCGCCCCAGCGAATAAAAGCGCGAATCGCCGTCGGAGCAGTGTAAAGAACGTTCACCCGATATTCCTCGATGATTTTCCAAAACCGGTCGGGCTCGGGCCAGTTCGGCGCGCCTTCGTACATGACGACCGTGGCGCCATTGGCGAGCGGGCCGTAAACAATATAACTGTGACCGGTGACCCAGCCCACGTCGGCCGTGCACCAAAAAATATCTTCGTCCCGAATGTCGAAGACATATTTCACGGTCGAATAAACGCCGACCAAATAACCGCCAGTGGTGTGCAAGATTCCCTTCGGTTTTCCGGTGGATCCGCTGGTGTAGAGAAGGTAAAGCGGATGTTCGCTATCGAGCGAAGCAGGTTGGCAATTTGCATTCACATACTCTAGTTCACGATGCCACCAAACATCGCGGCCTTCCTCCATGTGGATGTCGTTTCCGGCGCGGCGAAAGACGATCACTCGCCTGACAGACGTGCGATCACGAAGTGCGTCATCGACATTTTTCTTCAGCGGCACAATGCCACCGCGGCGATAGGCGCCGTCGGCTGTGACAACGGCGATGGCGCCGCTGTCGATAATGCGGTCACGAATGCTCTCTGCGCTAAATCCACCGAAGACTACCGAATGCACTATGCCGATTCGGGCACAGGCCAGCATGGCAATCGCGGCCTCGGGAATATTCGGAAGATAAATGATCACCCGATCGCCCTTTTTGATGTTGTTCCGTTTGAGCACATTCGCGAAACGGCAAACTTCCCGATGCAGCTGTTGGTACGTCAGTGTGCGTTTGTCGCCCGGTTCGCCTTCCCAGATAATCGCCGCCTTGTTTCCCCGAAAACCTTCGGGGTTGAGGTGTCGATCCAGACAATTCTCTGAGATGTTGAGCTTCCCGCCGACGAACCACTTCGCAAATGGTGCCCTCCACTCGAGAACTTTTTTCCACGGCGCGCGCCAGACCAGTTCGCTCGCTTCGCGCGCCCAGAATTTTGCCGGCTGCCGCGTCGATTCGCGGTACATGCGCCGATATTGACCAAGATTTTTGATTCGGGCGTTTTTCGCAAAGTCCCTGGATGGTTTGAAAACACGCTTCTCGACAAGGTGCGACTCAATGTTGTTTTGCATGCGCAGTCCCTAATATGCCGAAGAATTTTTTTCGGCAAGCGCCCCCTCAATTTCCTGCAGCCACCGGCCTGTGGCTGGTCAGTAAACCGGCCAAGTTAACGATTGGACGGCCCGCCCACCTGCGCGATGCTACGGCGTGGCAGGCAGGGCCGTGGCTACAACGTTCTCGATGCTCGAACCGCCAAACGATCAATATTTCATGCGCGAAGCCTTGCGACAGGCGCAAAAAGCGCGCGAAGCCAGCGAAGTTCCGGTCGGCGCGGTTGCTGTGCTTGCCGCAAAAATTATTGGCCGGGCCTATAATCAAGTGGAGCTGCTCAAGGACGCAACGGCGCATGCCGAAATGCTGGCGTTGACGCAGGCTGAGGCAGCTGTTGGCGATTGGCGTTTGACCGAATGTGACCTCTACGTGACGAAAGAGCCATGCCCGATGTGCGCAGCCGCGCTAGTTCATACACGAGTTCGGCGTGTGATTTTCGGTTGCACAGATCCGGTCGCTGGCGCCGCGGGGAGCGTGATGAACCTGCTGCAAATGCCAGGCTTCAATCACCGGTGCGAGATTACTTCGGGCGTTTTGCAAGACGAATGCGCGACAATTCTGAAGGATTTCTTTCGTAAACGTCGCGGCGAGTAAGGAGTGACGGCTTCCAAGAGGTCGAGGAACGACTATGGAACTTCGCGTAATCGATTGCGTCACCAATTTAAGACGCGGTGAAGTTAACTCCTTCAGTGCCCCGGATCGAATGTGTACCCCTGGGCCACGTCAATGAGGTTGAACAGCGACCCGCCAATGCCAAAGACAGGAGGGTTGGTGTTGGCACGCTCCTGAAGCGTCATCGTGCTGGCGGTGACTTCGTGCAGGCGGTTATCAATCGCACCGGGCTCGTTCACGGTGGAGAGTGGCACGTCAATCGTGATGGTGCCGTTGCCGCCGGTATGCACCACGCAGTTGGCGGGAGCCAGTTGGGTGGTGCCGGGGTATGTCAGGGTCACCCCACCGCCAACCGCCTGCGCGGCATTTTCGCCCGCAAAGCATTGCACCGCGCTGCCATTGAAGGACTCGGCATAGACGAAGAAATTCTTTCCACCATTCGGATCCGTCGTAGATGGAACGAACCATTGGGTCAGCCAGACCAAATCAAGGTCCGGATCCTGAGTGGTCGTCGGCGCAAGAGAGAGGTTGTTTAGCTTCATCACCACCTGATAACAGGGCGCGGCGTTCGAACAGGGCGCAGAGGTGAGCTGCCTGACGCTCGATTGGGTGATGTCGAGCTGGGGCATGTTCGCGCTGCTAAGACCGTTCACTTCGTATTTGCCGTCGCCGGTTGGGTCGGACACGGTGTTCTTCGGTGTCAGCCCTGAAATGTCCACGTGGGGATGCGCCACTAATAGGCCGTTGCCGTGGTTCTGCCGGACAAACATCCCATGCGGGGCAAATGGTTCGTCAAAATTATTCGAGTCGGCGTAAGCGATTTCCGCCTCACCGTTTGCACCCATCCGCAGTTGCAGAAAATCGCCCAACGTGCGGTCGCCGTTCTGGCCGCCAATGAGGGTGTACATGCTGCCGCGATGGATAAAATGCTCACTCGCAAGCATGGGCGCGGTAAATGTTGGACTGGCGGCGTGCCCATTCAATGTCTGCGCCATCCACAGGCTCCAGTCGCAGGCGCAGGAGTCGGGGCCGTTCGAAGGATTCGGGGCGACGCCAGGCGTCCCGTACCAAGCGATATCGACACGTCCATCGTCTCCAGCCACCATCCATGCAAACACGTTGTTGTGGAGTGTGCCCACCGGTGAACCCGATGTGTTAATCTGAATCGGAGCGGCCCAGGTGTTGCCTTGATCGGTGGAAAACGTGTACTTGAGCACGGTGTCGCCGATCACCTGACCGCTGTTGTTGATAGGTGCTTGCTCCCACACGGTGTAGAGATTGCCAGCTTTGTCGATCGCCATCGTAGGAAAATTCCCGCCGGTCTTGTTCGTCGAGCCGAGGTTCGCCACCGGCAGGTCAACGCAATTCAAGCCGCTTGGATCGCTTACATTGGGGATTGGCGGACCAAACGCTACCGGGAAACAGCGGCCGATCAAGATCCTGTTCAGGAGCGCATCATCGTGGACGACGAAAACATGCTTAACCGGTGTCGGTAGCGTGACATATCCGCCGGAGCCGTCGGGCTGACCCAGTGTGGTTGCCACAGGACTCACCTCGTCGTTGCCCATAATACCTTCGTCGCAGCCCAGCGGGTTACTAACTTTGTTTGCCGGACCGAATTCGATCCCAGCGGCCGCCTGCCCGCCCGGCAGCGGCGAACGATACATGACCAGGATATTTTGACCGAAGTTCGTCGGTGAGCCGCACATTGCGGGGGACTGGGCAATTTCGTCATTCACCAGGTAGATGCTGCCGCCATTGGTCGGGTCGCCGTCGAACGTGTACCATTGCCGGTCAACCACCGCGTCCGGGACGCCGGTATTGCTGCAAGTGGCGCTCGCGCCATGGTCGTCCGAGCGGGAAGTGCTAAAGTTCGCCAGCGTCAGGTCGGCAAAATAGAGGTGTCCCGCCGAGTCAACGCCAGTTTCGGTATCACCACCGCCGGCGCAGGTGGTGTACTTCCCTACAAGAGGGGTGGCGTCGACGACCCATTTGAAGGTCTTACCGCCGTCGAGGGAATGCCAGACCCAACTCGTGTCCGACGAGAGCGAGCCGGGCGCGCTCGTGTAGAGAAGGTTTGGATTCGAAGGATCGACCCGCAGGCCCTGCTCGAAACCAACGCCGCCAATGCCGCTGATGATCGGATGCCCGAAGTTGGATGGGGAGGGCCCAGATGTCGGCGCGGCGAGACTCGCCGCGGCGAGCAAAGCGCTAACGGAACAGAGAGCCAATGCCACGAAGGCGCGCGGATTAAAGAGACCAGACTGTGAAGTGGAGTTTTTTTTCATGGAGATTTTCCTTTTGTTAGGCTGAAGTGAAGAACTGTCACTGAGACTTCGAAAACTTCGCCTCCACCGGATGCTTTTTTTAGATCACCCAAAATCAGTGGCCGACGTGGCTGCTTCGCTAGGATTCGAACCGCGTAAAATCGTTTTGTGCCACGCGATCTAATGTGGTGTGCGACGTTGTATTTCCCCGTGCCCCGAAAGCTTTCGGGGTTTGCGTGGCTCCCTCGCCAGGACTCGAACCCAGCAACGAAATTTTACCCAAGAAAACACAGACAGTCAGAACAAGACTGTAAGGTGTCAGTCAGAACAAGAGCATCGCGGCGTCGATCTGATCAGCGACGCGCTGCCGTTCGGTCGCCTATGTCTCGGCATGCCGAATGCCATTGGCGACTCAATCCCTTACGCGATGCACCGCAGCCGATTACATCCTGACATGATTCGCGTTTACAACGCGGCAGGCGCCTTGATCGAAAACGCACGAGCACACGGGCAAGTTCGAAGAGTGATCAGTGGTGTTGGGTGGCGAGCATCACTGATTGTTTAGAACCGTACCGGTGCTTTAAAGCATTCTCCGCGATTGTCTCGAATTGATTCCTCGTTTCGCTAAAAAATAGCCGAGCAAAAGGCTATATGCTGGTGTCTGGCAGACCAATATAATCTCTATCAGTCTCAGCCATTGAGTTAAATTCATTTGCTTACGCGTTGCTTGAAGCCGCAAAAGACAAGCGCGGCGTCGATCTAATATCCGATGCCCTGCCATTCGGTTCGGCGTCGTACGGTGAGCTCGACACAAGCGCGAGTACATCCGCGATTGCGTTGGTCTTTCTCATTAACCACTTCCCCTTGTTCAGTAAGCCGTGTTGGCGTTGTTTGATTTCTCGTCGCTGAGAACTCATTTTCTGGCCTTTGTCTTTTCCTTCGGAAAATTTTGGCGGTCATGGCAAAAGAAGTTTACGAGACACCGCGGACCCGTTTTCGCCGAAGCGATGCCGTCGCAAACGCAGTCGGCTGCGCAAAGCCGTGATTGGAGTTTACGATGCCGCTGGCAGCGTGATTGAGACGCAGGAGCACAAGGGCGATTTCATCCCGCCCATACAGTTACCGGCTAGATCGGAAACCATACGCCAGCGCCCAATGCGTACGGGCTGCTGGCGATTCCTCCACGCTAACGATGATAAAGTAACTGCCGGTGGTTTTCGGAATGATGTGCGCAGCCGCCATGTGGTCTTTCGCCCAACTGTCTGGTTGTTCCGCGAGTTCTCCGTCCGAATTATAAATATGGACGGACACCTTTGCTCGATCGACTTCTGTTCCCAGCCAGAACCAATATTCATTCCCTTTAAACAATTGTTGCCGCACCGCTTTCCTTTCACCCGAAGCGAGGTCACCTGGCCAGTAATCCTCGCGCACCTGAAATCCTTGTTTTACATACGGTTCTGCCGCCAGAATAGCCCATGCCCGCGCGTACACTGTGGTGGGGTCCACCGAGGCGAAAATCGCAGGCGGTAGCACAACAATGGCCGCCAACAGGGAGGTCGTACCGAGAAGGACCTTTGCGAAAGGGTTCACCCGAAATTTCTCAGTCTTTTTTGACCACCAACCTCCATTACCAACTGCGTTTGCAGCATTCTGCCTGGCTGACGACGCGCGTAACCTTACAATTCTTCGTGAAACCGAGCCTGCTCACCGCTTCGTCAAAGCTGGTGGTGCACCACCAACCGTACTGGTTCGCGCTAGTAGGGTAGCCGGAATCAACTTCGCAGTTCCCACATACTTGCATGAGTTGAGTGCCGTCCGAGCAGGGACTCAAGGGGCCAGCCGGGGACCCACCCAGGCATGGAATCGGGGGGCCACCCTGGGGTCCGCCCCGAGTCACACTCGGAGTTGGTGACTGCACCGTAGTCGCGTTTACAGCCTGGGTTGGTTTCCGGAAATCGCACCCGATCAGCGTAAGACACGCGGGCAGCCAGAGCACTATTGTTAACTTTCTCATGATACTGCCCTCCACGATTCGGGACCTCCTGCGCCGATAGAAGTCTCCAATTTTGTTCGACGTTCTTGAAATAAGTCGATTCATCCTTCTTCCTCTCCTTTTCCCCGCTACCTTGATTTCTTGGATCGCGCGTCTGAATGGAAGAACCGAGCGGGGGAAGTCTCCTCCCATTGATTCAGATGCGTTTAGCCACGAAGAGTCTCGCGAAAATTCTGCGCAGTAGTCAAGCCGATTCGCGGCCCACGCCGAATCGCCGATTCCAGTTCCAGAAATGCCGTCAGCTTTTCATTGGCACGCACAACGAA
>QHRD01000129.1:0-2282 GCA_003220005.1 Verrucomicrobiota bacterium
TTCGTCCCAGGTAATCGCTGTAATCCAGATTCGAGACCAGCATCTGAAAGAATGGCTCGCTCAAAATTTTTGGCGGCGGCACATGTTGCACAATCGCTTGAAAGAGCGGCGTCATGTCTTCGTTGTTTTCGTGCAGTTCGCGCACGGCAAAACCGTCCTTCGCGCTGGCATAAATGATTGGGAAATCGAGTTGCTCGTCGGTTGCCTTCAGTTCGACGAAGAGATCGAAAATCTCGTCCAGGACTTTGTGCGGGCGCGCGTTTTCTCTGTCGATCTTGTTGATGACAACAACCGGCTTCAGTTTGTTCTCCAGCGCCTTGCGCAACACAAAACGCGTCTGCGCCTGCGGCCCATCGTGCGCATCGACGACAAGCAGCACGCCATCCACCATTTTCATGATCCGCTCGACCTCGCCGCCGAAATCGGCGTGACCCGGTGTATCGACGATGTTGATCGGTGTAATAGCGCCGCTTACCTTAAACACACTATTGTCTAGAGATGTTCCGCTCGGAACAACACTCAACAGCCTTTCCACGTCGGAAAAATTTTACCGAACTTCGCCCCGGAAATTTCGGAGACAGATAGTGAAAGGAAGAAACAGGTGAGAACGACTCGCTCGGCATTCCTTCGCATCGCGTTCATCGGCGTTTTGTCACTGGTGTAGCAGACCCAGGCGTTGGCAGATTGTTCCCTAACGAGCACGGGAATTACGCCGGTAAATGATCTTTGGCCCGGCTTGTACCAGAACTACGCTGGCGGGCTGTATCCTCAAGGCGCAAACAACGCGCCGCCGGAGCATTTTGCTGCCGGGATCGATCGAGCGACGAATTTTCCCGCTTTGTGACAATGGCCAGGGCCGATCCAACCAAGAATCCACAGCTGGTGATTGTCAATGGAGCGCAAAGCGGAATGGATGCGCCCACATGGGTAAGTTCGACAGCGGAAACTTGGGCGACCGTTAATTCCCGGTTGTCTTCTGCTGGAGTAACACCGGCTCAGGTGCAAGTAGCGTGGGTGAAGCAAGCGGAGGTTGGGCCGAACTCGCTAGGGGCATTCCCACTGCATGCGCAGGTCCTGCGAACCCATCTCGAGGCTATCGCTCGTAATCTGAAGACGAATTATCCCAACATCAAAATCGCATAATATTCCAGCCGCACCCGTGCTTACACCGATGTTGCCTCGAGCCACAATCCGGAGCCGTTCGCGTACGAATCAGCATTCTCGGTGCGGTGGATGATCGAGAACCAGATCAACGGCACCGGGAATTTGAACTTTGATTCGAACAGAGGAGCAGTGGTAGCGCCGTGGCTCGCCTGGGGACCATACTTGTGGGCGGACGGAACGAACCCGCGCTCGGATGGATTTGTGTGGCTCTGTTCCGATCTTTCACAGAACGATTTCACTCATCCCTCCGCGAGCGGCGATCAAAAGGTCGCTCAGGAGTTGCTGGCGTTCTTCAAAACACACCCCACTGCCACGCCGTGGTTTCTGAGGCCGCCAGTCCAACAAATGAGCTGCTCGGTGAACGCCGAACCGAGCACCGGGCCGCCGGGTGTCGCCGTCACGTTTTCTGCCACCGCCAGTTCGCCCGGGCGCACCGTCACGCAATATGCGTGGACTTTCGATGATGGCGATTTTTCGCTGGCGCAGAACCCGTCGAAAGTCTTTCCCGTGCCCGGCCTATACAATGTTGGCCTGACGGTTTCGGATGATGCCGGTAATACGGTCACGAGGACAATTCCGATTTCGGTGCAGACGGCGCCGCCAACCCCAACTCCGACGCCGCCCCCGACTCCAACTCCCGCGCCAACAGCGGCGCCAACACCTACGCCGACTCCCACCCCGATAACGGCACCAGGGGTGACTATCACCAAGACGGCTGACGCGGTCAACGTGAGCGCGGGCTCGCAGATCGGGTTCACCGTTACGCTGAGCAATAGCAGTGCCGGAGCGGCCACGGGCCTCTCGGTCACCGACACCCTGCCGGGTGGCACGGAAGTCAACTGGACGATCGATGCTGGCAACACCGATCCAGGCTGGTCGGTCAGCGGCTCGCCGCCGAACCAGAGTCTTGTTTACAGCCCCACTACATTGGCCGGCAACACCAGCACGACAGCGCACGTGGTCAGCGACACCACGAGCAACAGTTGCGGCACTTACGACAACACGGCCAGCTTCACTACCGACAACGGTGGCTCCGGTGAGGCCTCCAACTCGGAGACGGTTATCTGCCCGACACCCACTCCAACACCGGAGGAGAGTCCCACACCAACGCCAACCGC
>QHRD01000129.1:2287-18423 GCA_003220005.1 Verrucomicrobiota bacterium
GTTATCTGCCCGACACCCACTCCAACACCGGAGGAGAGTCCAACACCAACCGCGACATTTACCCCGACGCCAACGCCGGAGGAGAGGCCAACACCAACCGCGACATTCACTCCGACACCAACTCCGGAGGAGAGTCCAACGCCGACCGCGACATTCACCCCGACACCAACGCCGGAGGAAAGTCCAACACCAACCGCGACATTCACCCCGACGCCAACGCCTACAGCTACTCATACGCCTACACCTACACCAACAACTACGGCGACTGCCACGGCTACCCCGACGTTTACTCCTACTCCGACTGCGACATTCACACCGACGCCAACGCCGGAGGTAACTCCGACGCCAACGCCCACTGCGACAGCCACGGCGACGGCAACTGCCATAGCCACAGCGACGCCTATAGCGACTGCGACTGCGACCGCAACTGCGACAGCTACGCCGACAGTGCCTCCTACTGCAACGCCAACGCCTACACCTACCCCGACCCCGAGTGCGACGCCAAGACCGCCGAGGATCACAACTCAGCCTGCAAATAAGACAGTCAATGTGGGACAGACAGCCACGTTTAGTGTAACGGCGACTGGCACCGCGCCTTTGCACTATCAATGGCGCAAAAACGGCGTGAACATCTCAGGAGCCACTAACTCTTCCTACACCACTCCAGCGACGGTCGCGGCCGATAACGGCAGCCTCTTCTCCGTCGTCGTGAGTAACAGCGGTGGAAGCGTTACCAGCAATAACGCCACCTTAACGGTAAGGATACCGCCGACAATCACCACACAGCCAGCTAATAAGACAGTCAATGAAGAACGGCGTGAACATTACCGGAGCGACTCAGGCGTCCTATACGACTCCACCGACAACAGCGGGTGACAACGGTTCGCTTTTCGCCGTGATTGTCAGTAATGCCGCCGGAAGTGTGACCAGTAACAACGCGATCTTGACCGTCCGATGAGGCTACAAGGTTAGCCTTCACAGGTGCCGCGCACACAAAACAAATTAACAGCGTCGTCGGTTCAATAGCTGCCTTCGCCGGCGATGACAAGAAAACGAACCAAAGCGGCGCGGTGACTGCTGCGAGCTGTTGCTCGTTCAGCTCAGCGGCGTAATCGGCATGGATCGATGTCGATCTTAGCACGCGCTGTAGCGTGTATATGAAACTACTTCCAACGGGGTCGCCTGTGACACCGCATCAACCCATTTCCCGTGCTCGCGGATCAAATCTTTCAGGCGATCGACTGCTTCCGCTTCGGGGATGTTGAATTTCACCGCTGTTTTGCCGACGTAGAGGTTCACTTTGCCCGGGGCGCCGCCGACATAACCGAAGTCTGCATCCGCCATTTCACCAGGGCCGTTCACAATGCAGCCCATGATGGCGATCTTTACGCCTTTGAGATGCGACGTTGCTGCTTTGATTTTCGCTGTCGTCGTTTGCAAGTTGAATAGCGTTCGCCCACAGGAAGGGCAGGCGACATAATCGGTTTTGAAAATCCGCGAACCAGCAGCCTGCAAAATGTTGTAACTCAAACGCAGCGCTTGTCCCGGTGCTTCTTCACCCTGGAGCAGAATCGCGTCGCCGATTCCATCACATAGTAAAGAGCCGATATTGGTGGATGCGGTGAGAAGTGTCGTGAGGAATGTAGCATCGCCGCGACTGTCGGGACGCTGAGGTTCCTGCCACGTTTTCACAACGTCCTTAAGTAGAATCGGATGACGTGCCTGCAATCGCGCTGCCAGCAACCGAAAACCCGCGATCACCGGTAGATCGGCATCGTTCTTTACGGTGACAAATTGTGCACTCGGCTCCGCGTTGATTTTGGCAATCGCTGCTTGATCGCGTGGATCGATCTCCACTACGTTCGCGTTCTCGTAAACAATCTCCGGCTTGTAATCGCCCATCCTGTCGATCTTGTGCGCGATCTTCTCGAAGTTTGCCTGTCTGACAACTACTCGAATCAATTCTGCGCCGCCGAGTTTGATTCGTTGGCCGGGATCACCGATCCCGGCTACAGCGATTGTCTCAGTCGCTCTCCGCTGATGCGAAAAAGGATCAAAGGAAAGCTGATAGTTGAGAGTTGAGAGTTGAGAGTTGGAGGTTTTCCTGATGTTTTCTACGAGCGCCTTCGCCACGGGGATTTCATGAGGACTGTCTTCGGTGAGTGAAACGCGGATTGTATCGCCAATGCCATCTGCAAGCAGCGAGCCGATCCCGATCGCGCTCTTGATCCGTGCGTCTTCGCCTTCACCGGCTTCGGTCACGCCAAGATGCAGTGGATAATTCCAGTCCGGTCCAAGTTCGTTTAATCGAGCCGCGAGCAATCGATACGCGGCAATCATGATTTTCGGGTTGCTCGCTTTCATCGAGAAAACGAAATCGTGATAATCCAAGTCGCGTGCGATCCGTGCGAACTCGAGTGCGCTTTCAACCATGCCCAGAGGGGTATCGCCGTATCGATTCAGGATGCGATCCGAAAGCGAGCCGTGGTTGGTCCCGATGCGCATGGCGATTTCGCGTTTCTTGCAAAGATCGACCAGCGGCGAAAACCGCTCGCGAATACGCGCCAACTCGCCTGCGTACTGCTCATTCGTGTACTCGCGGATTACGAACTTTTTCGAATCGGCGTAGTTGCCCGGATTAATCCGCACCTTGTCCACCCATTTTGCGGCTTCCATCGCTGCCTCGGGTTTGAAATGGATATCCGCGACGATCGGCACCTTGCAGCCGCGCTGCCGCAAACCGTTGACGATGTGCTCCAGGTTGCGTGCGTCCTTCACCGTCGGTGCGGTGATGCGCACAATCTCACAATGCGCGTCGGCCAATTCGATTGTTTGTTGAATCGACGCCTCGGTGTCCATCGTATCGCACGTGATCATCGATTGGACACGGATCGGATTGTCTCCGCCGATACCGACGTTGCCGACCTTCACCTCGCGCGTGGTGCGGCGGTGATAACGAAGAGGATCAACGCAATAGTTCACGAGATTTCGAATGTACGAAGCCTCGACCACTTTCGCAACGAGAGCAGCTACGGCGTCTGGCTGTTCTTCGTCGGCGATTGCGCTTCGAGCTGGTCCAGTTTTTTTCGGACGAACGGCAAATCCTGCACGTCGAAGAACGTAATGTAGAGCATGTAACCGATGATCACTACGGCGCAGCTGGTTTGAACAACCTCCAGCACGCGCATGTTCACCGGTTTGCGGCGCATCGATTCGATGAGTGCCAGCACAATATGACCGCCATCGAGCACGGGAATCGGCAGCATGTTTAGAATCGCGAGGTTCACATTCAGAATGACGCTGAACCATAGCGCGAGTTTCCAACCGCCCTCGGCTTCAAAAAGCCTGATATAAATGTTCCAAATCCCGACTGGCCCGCTCAAGTGCTGAAGCTTCACGTCCGATTTCGGGGATGCCACCGCGCCGATGGTCTTCAATGTGCTAGTCACACTGTTGTAAACCTGCTCAATTGGGCTGGGATGCTGGATGGACACGATTCCAGTTGTGTCCCATTCAATTCCAATTCGCGGCTTCATCTGATCGCCAGTGGGCAAAGGCGTCGGTTTTACGGGGATGTCCAACTTCGCGCCGCCTCGCTCTACATGAAGAACGAGCAGATTGTCTGGATGCTTGTTGATGTATTCCAACAACGCGATCGGATTATAGATGGGCGTCTGATCGAACCCACGAATGATGTCGCCCGCACGCAATCCGGCCGCCGCTGCCGGCGTGTTTCGCTCGACTTTAGCGATGATCGGTGTCTCTGCCGGAGAGACCAGCAGTTGGCGAACACTTTTCCTGCGCCATCCGCGAGTCTCGGCCTTGTAAGGCTCGACCCACACGGTTTGCACTTTGCCGTCTCTCTGAAATCTCACCGCGATCTTGTCGCCTTCGCTGCGCACCACATCCCAGATCACGCTATCGTTCATCCCGAGAAAGCGCCTGACCGGCTTGCCATCCACTGAAAGGATTTTGTCGCCGGGTTGCAAGCCAGCCTTTTGCGCCGGCGAATCGGGCATGACGTAGCCGATTACAGTGGTCGAATCGGCTTCGCCCACCGGATGACCGACCGCCCAAACAATGGCGGCGAAACAAATCGCCAGCAGCAGACTGAAAAACGGGCCGGCGATGGCTACGATGATCTTGTCGAGAGCAGAAATTCTCGGCAGCCGCGCCCGGTCAACATCGGCCTTTCCCTCGATGATGTCCATTGGCGCAAGTTGCGGCAGCGCCACGAAGCCTCCGAACGGCAGCGATCCGAGCGAGTATTGGACGCCGTTGATCTTTTTTTTCCAGAGCGGTTTGCCGAACCAGACGCCGAATTTTTCGACGAAAAGCCCTCGCCAGCGCGCCGCTAGAAAATGTCCCAGTTCATGCACCACGATCAGCAAGTTAAAAAGGATGAGAACTTCGAGCAGAATGAAGATGACGCGGATGATGTGAAGTAACATGATTGGTGATCAATGATCGGTGAACGGTGATCAGTTGGACGCGTTCCCGCTTCAACCGTTCAACGCTTTAACGCTTCAACGCATTCCCTCGCTTGAGCCCGGGCCCACTGATCCGCTCCCAATATTGCATCGAGATCAGCGTGCGCAACGGGCATGTGCCGGTCCATCACTTCCTCAACAATCCGCCAAATGTCCGGAAAACGGACTTGTCGATCCAGGAAGGCTGCGACTGCGATCTCGTTCGCGGCATTCATCACAGCGGGCAAAGTGCCGCCGGTCTCACCCGCTCGCCGTGCGAGGTTCAATGCGGGGAAATCGTCGTAGCGCGGCGTAAAAAATTCCAGCTTCGATAACGTCGAAAAATCGAGGGGCGGCAAACTATTCGGCACGCGATCTGGCCAGGTCACCGCATATTGAATCGGGAAGCGCATGTTTGAATAACTCAATTGTGCCAGCGTCGAGCCGTCTGCGAATTCGACCATTGAATGAACAATGCTCTGCGGATGGATTACAACTTCGACCCGCTTCATCTCGACACCAAAAAGCCAGTGCGCCTCGATCGTCTCCAAGCCCTTGTTGAACAGCGTCGCGGAATCGATCGTGATCTTGGGACCCATGTTCCAGGTCGGATGTTTCAACGCCTGTTCCGGCGTGATCGAATCGAAATCTTTTGGCGGCGTTTCCCGAAATGGCCCGCCTGATGCAGTAAGGATGATGCGACGGACGTCGGAAACGTCCAACGACAAACTCTCTGACTTAGACGTTGAGCGTTTGCCTTCCAAGCACTGGAAAATTGCATTGTGCTCGGAATCCACCGGCAGAATGTGCACTCCATTAGCGCGCGCCTCCCGCACTACAATCTCGCCCGCCATCACAAGGATTTCCTTGCTCGCCACGGCCAGGTCTTTTCCTGCTTCGATTGCCGCGAGCGCCGGGCGCAAACCACTGGTGCCAACGATCGCCACTAGTACCATGTCCGCATCGATCAGGCTGGCGATCTCGCGCAAACCGACTTCTCCAGAAAAAATTCGAGGCTTGTAATCGAGCGCGTTGCGGAGCATGTCGATCTTGGTCTTATCGACGAGACAAACAAATGGTGCGCGCGTTTGATTCGCAGCCGCGGCGAGTTTTTCGGCATTACTGTTTGCTGCCAGCCCGGCGATTTCCATCCGCTCCGGAATGTCGCACGCCACTTTGAGCGCGCTTTCGCCGATAGATCCAGTCGCGCCCAGAATAACCACACGTTTACGTTTCATCTAACCACGAATGGATACGAATGGACACGGATTCAATGAAATGACGAAATCAGAATGACGAAACCAAAACAGGTGCGGAGGTCGCGTTGCACTGTTTATTGTCGTTCGGGCTTTAACATTCCTTCGTCCTTCGCGCTTCGTCATTGCAACTGTTCCATTCGTGCTTACGATACTCGAATGACCAATCGCAGATAAAAGAACAACAACGGCGCGGTGAAAAGCAGGCTGTCAAGTAAATCGAGTGCGCCGCCAATTCCCGGAAGCAAATTTCCCGAGTCTTTTACGTCAGTGCTGCGTTTGATGATGGATTCAGCAAGGTCGCCGAGCACCGCGGCGAATCCAAGAAGTAACCCGAGAACCGTAGCATGCGTCCAAGTCAACGCATGCAAATGGCCGGGCATTAATTTGAACAGTCCCAAGCTGCAAAGCAGCGCAAAGACAATCGCACCAAAGAAACCTTCCCAGGTTTTCTTGCCGCTAATGTGCGGCACCATCAAATGCCGTCCGAACGCGCTGCCTGTGAGATATGCGCCCATGTCAGCAAATTTTGTGACCGCGATCAGGTACAAGACATAAAACTGTCCAGTCAGCTGACCCGAGCTCGAACGCGGCGTCAGATAAACGATTTTCGTGACGAAATTGAAAAGCCAAAGGACGTAGAGGAGCCCGAACAAAGTATAAGCCATCGTTTGGAGCGGCTCGTCGTGACGCAGCCGTGCAAACATTTGTCGTCCGAAAACCGTCAGCAGGAAAAAGAGCAAGACGGCAACTTCGAAATCGTAAGAGCCTGCCGGCCCGATTTTTGAAAAGTAATAAAAACTCCCGGCCAGCATTACAGCCCCGCAGATCATTCCGGCGATTTTGAAGTTCGGCAGGCCTTTGTGATCGAGCATCCGGTAAAATTCCCAGAGACCGATCATTCCGAACACACTGATCAACAGCCAAAACAAAACCTCGTAACCTGAGAACACGATCAGCAACGCGACTGCCCAAAGCCCGATCGTGCTGACGAATCGCAGAATGAATGCAGAGCGGGACGTAATGACGTTTGTCCCGGTTTGCTCAAGAGTCACGGGCATGCATTGCATCATCCCCAAGGAAGGCCTGCGACGCAAGAGGCGACCGTGGGCTATAATGGAAGAAACCGCGGATTTAGGCGGATATCACCGATTGGGAGAAAGGGAGTCGCAGCGGGCCGTACGGCACTTTCCTCGCCTGATGGGTGTAAAGGGGGGATTGCCCGCGACTGGACTGCCGTTGTGGCCGGGGTCATTTATACGAGGACCGACCCCGGCCCACATATGTTATCTCGCGAGAAGTGCGACAGCCAAAAATAGCGCTATGGCGATTGCAGCGGGACTGATATGGCGTGCGATTTTTGCTTTCATAGGTATTCGCTTTACCTTTTCCTTCGGGAAATTTTTCCGACGTTGCAAAATTTTCGAAATCAGAGTTTCTGTCGCGGATTACAAGGGGTCACGACACGGCCAAAAAGAAAAGGAAACCGCCGAGCAAGACCGCCCTTACCGCGCTGTAGCGCCTGCTACAGCGCACTAAAAATGGCAATATACGGACGCCGCGCCGCCCCGAAAGCTTCCCCGGGAACGGCGCGGATGGCGGTTCGTTGTTGCCTGTCGAAGAATCACTGTGCAGGCTTAATCCAGATTACAGCTGACTTCGGTTCGCCTAGTGCGTACCCAGCGCCAGGCTCCAGGGTTACCACGACGCTATACGCTTGACGGTTGAATGATCCTCTCGGGTCAGGCAAGGTTGTGATCAAGATCACTCCTTTGCCGGATTGTCCGATGTAAACCGGCGAGGCAACCGCGACGTAATCAACTCCTGCGACAGCGGTGCCGCTGAGCTTGAAGTTTACGTACGTTCCACCGAGCGCGAGTGCTGGTTTCATGTCCAGCACGAATGAACCAGTCTTCCCCCGGGGGATATTTCCAGCGCTATAGATGGAGATAGCCGGGAGGTTTTCACCCTCAGGGCTCAGGTTAGCATTAGATGCGCCAGTGGGGCCACCCTGAGGGCTTATGTACGCCTTGGTGACTGGCGCAAGCGCGAACGCAAGCGCACACGCGATGGCTATGAATACGATGTTTTGATTTTTCATGATCTTATTTTGCTTTCATTTTTTTGGCCTTCTTTGACCTCTCGTCATTGAGAACTCATTTCTGGCCTTTACCCCTTCCTTCGGAAAGTTTTGGCGGGCATGGCAAAAAAGTTTGTGAGAGATCGCCAATCGCCTTCGTCGAAGCTTTCGCCTGCGCTCAAGGCTACGGTGCGACACAAGGCAGCGTGACAGGTTGCGTGGATGTCACGGATTCGGAGCAAAAGGGAGAACGCCTCCCGAAGCGGTAGGCCACTCGCTACAAAAGAAAACAAGCGAGAATCTAAGCCGCTAATGGAGACCAAGTCTCAGAGCCGACTAGTATCGATTCGTGTTTAGTTCCCTTTGGCGCGAGAGAGCGCCACGAGATCTTGTCACCGCTGTCGGTCTCTGCAAAGCGCTTCGAAACGGGGATCGCTGCGCAGCGGGTCGAACATTGGATCGAGACGGAGCAGGGCAGGAGTGAGTGGTATGTTTTCAGGCAGTGGCCCCGCACACGGTATCGAGAGCAGGTTCTGTAAAGCCGCGATGGCGCGGTCGGTTTCGCCAATTCGTGCTGCCACGCGGGCAAGGATGGCGATCGGAACAGCACCGATGATTGCGTCTTTCTCGATCCGGAGCGTGGCCATCGCTCGGTCCGACAGAGACAATGCGGCACCCTTATCGCCGAGTCCCGCATTTGTGAGTGCGAGAATTTCGATGAGACTATAATTTTGCGGCTGTTCGTTGAGCAACGGTTCCAGCTCGCTTCGTGTTTGTCGCCAGGTTGCCTGAGCCGCGGCATCGTCGCCGCCGACTTCTTGCGCCCAGCCTAACCAAAAGCGCAGTCGGCCGTTGATGTAACCCAACGCTGGATCAGGCTTGACCAATATTTCCTTTAGCCGAGGGATGACCGGCGCGGTGTGCCGTTCCAAGATCGCTTGATAAATTTGTGCTTCCAAGGCCTGGGTATCGGCGGCCCCCGGGCGCAGCGGAGCGAGAAGTGCCGAAGCGCGCGGCAAATCGCCTTCGGCTTGTGCGATAGCTGCCTTGGTCGCGAGCGTGTCGACGTCGCCCGGTATAATGCTAAGAACTTGGTCAAGCTTTCGCACCGCTTCGCGGAACCGACGATGAGAGATATAGGAAATCGCCCTCTGGGTCATCAGGTAAACGTTGCGGGGGTCGAGCCGCTCGGCTTCGTCGAAGTAAGCATCGCTCTGGTTCCACTGGCCTCGCCTCCGTGCGACATAAGCGAGTGACTCGGGAATCCTGCTGCTGTTGGGCAGAAACTGACGTGCCTGTTCAAAGTAACTCACTGCGGTGTCGTAATCCTTAAGACAAGCGTAGTGGTAGTAGCCCTTCGCCCATACGGCCTCGCCAAGAGTAGACTGAAGGGTAAGCGCGGTTTCGGCTGCCTGCCGCGCGTCTTCACATAGGGCGACAGTTGGTTGAAGGGTCTCCGTGAGATAACTGCGCGATTCGACATATGAGAGCAACGCCCAACTCAAGGCGAAGTTCGGATCCAAGTGTACCGCTTCTTTGAGATATTTCTGCGCACCAACGGCGTTGGTGGCGTTGTCGGCTTTCGATGCATAGGCCACCCCATGCAGGTAGGCATCGTAGGCATCGACATTGTTCGTCGGTTTGGCGCCGATGGTCTGCTCTTCGTGCACCTGTAACTGGTCGGCAATCGCCTTTGCGATTTCACTTTGAATCGCGAAGACATCCGCAAGATCTCGGTCGTAGCTCTGTGCCCATAACTGCCGATCAGTGCGCGCATCAATCAACTGCGCATTGACGCGCACACGGTTCCCAGAGCGCTGAACGCTTCCTTCTACGACATGCGCGACGCCGAGTTCCTGGCCGATTCGGCGCACGCTGCGCTCGGGCCCGCTTCTGTACTGCATTACGCTGGTGCGGCTGATCACTTTTAGATCGGCCACTTTCGCCAAATCAGTGAGGATTTCGCCCTGCACTCCGTCGGCGAAGTAGGCGTTCTGTTTGTCTTCGCTGCGGTTCTCAAACGGAAGCACTGCAATGCTTTTCTCCAGCACGGGGCGGCCCAAAGGCCGTTTCTCGGCCACAGCCGCGGACTTGTGACCGCTTGCCAGCGGCCAAAGAATGGAAAATGCAGCTGCGCCGAGGACTAGTATCGCAGCGGCTGCAAGACCGATGCCGGCGCGTCGTTCTCCGCGCGCTTCTGCAGCGCAACGTTGCAATTCCGCTGTCAATTCATGTGTGCCGGGCCGCGCCGCAGGCTCGAACGCCAGCATGGATTTGAGCAGCGATCTCAGATGAGACGGAACACGCGCTGCTTTCAATTGTTCGAGGGGAAGCACGTCTGATTGCTGCGCGCGACGAATTTCCTCGAAGCCGCGCCCGCCAAATGGAGTTTTTCCCGTCAGCGCGAACCAGAGCGTAACGCCTAACGAGTAGATGTCCGAACGCACATCGAGCGTGGAACTTTCGAATTGCTCCGGACTGGCGAATGCTGGCGTGCCGACAAAGCCGTCGTGAGTGAGCTGCATCGCATCAACCGGCGCATTGAGCGCTTTGGCCAGACCGAAGTCGATGATCTTGACGCTGGGAACGCCGCGCTCTTCGTCATCGGGCGAGACGAGCATTAAGTTTCCCGGCTTTAAATCGCGATGGATGAGGCTGCGGTTATCCGCTGCGACCAATGCCGAGGTGACCTGCTCCGCGATATCGATGGTTGTGCGCACACTAAGCGGTCCTGTGCGGCGAACGCGTTCCTCCAGCGTCTCACCCTCGATCAATTCCATCGCGTAAAAGAATTGGCCTGTTTCCTCGCAGATTCCGAATTGGAACACGGTGGCGATGTGTTCGTGTCGCAGCGCAGCGGCCGCGCGGGCTTCGCGCAGAAAACGTTCGCGCGCTTCAGTGCTTCGCGTGGCGACGCCGATTCTTATGATCTTCAACGCGACCTTGCGCTGGAGCGTCGTGTCGATGGCGCGATAGGTCGCGCCCATCCCGCCATGCCCGAGCTCGTAAAGACTTCCGTCCTCGCGGCGCTCAATCTCGTAGACTCCAAAATGCCGCGAAGTCGTTGAATCCTCCGGCGATTCAGTGGCCGCCTCTTCGACACCGATTCCAGCCCGCAACAAGCAAACCGGGCAGGCAAGCCTGCCACCGTGCGTTTTCTCGAGTGCGCCGCCACAGGTCGGACATGTCGAAATTTGCGGGGGAGTAGGTTGCATTTTGCTGTGTTAGCTTCCGCCCATGCTCTCAAGCTGCGGCTAACACACGACAAAGGTAGCGCAATTCCTCGTCGACTTCCGCCGCTCCAGCCACTGTGCCGCGGACTTCTTCCCGCAGAATTGCCCGATAACGTGCGCGTAATCGCGCCACATCGCTGCGCAAAGTCGTGATGGGCCGATGTAATTGGCGCGCCATCTCTTCGTATGGAATCGCCGATTCTTCCGGTGTGGCAAGATACGGAGTAACGTAGTTAACAAATTCCGCTTTGCCGGCCAGCGCGCACTCCTGCGTAAGGCGATGCAGCGCTTCGCGCAATAAGGACGCCGCCCATTCACGGTCATAGACTTCGTCCGCCTGCCATTTTGTTGCTCGCGCGATTTGTGCTTCCGCCTCGGCAATTGCCTTCTCATCCAGATTTTCCGGAATCATTCCGCCTCCGCGTTTCAACGCACGTCTGTGATCGCGAGCGTCTGAGATGAAATGTTTCAACCCACCGAGAAGAAATGAGCGAAACCGGCCTTTCTCGCGATCGGCGTGCGTGTAAGTCCGACTCTCGATTAGATGCGCGAAAAACCCTTGCGTCAAATCTTGCGCATCTTCCGACCCATATCCTTGCTTGCGCAGGAAAGCGTAGAGCGGTCGCCAATAGATCTGGCATAACTCTGAAAGTGCACCCAGGGCATGCGCGGAAGTCGTTATCGAATTACCCGCTTCAAGGACCATCGTCCAACGGGTGGAGGCAAATAATTCGTCCCGACGTTCCGCTTCGCCAGGCAGCGGAAGCGGCTTTGTCTTCACACTGATGACGAGCATAAGGCTAAAAGCGCTTTCGGCGCAAGACCTAAGCAATAACGATGTGACCGCTAATTTTGCTTTTCATTTTCATGTGTTTATTTCCTTCATCGCTCTTCTTCGGATTTTCTGCCCCGAAGTTTTAGAAATTCTCCGGAGCCGAAAGCAATCTGGTTTATGGGGGTTGGTTGTTAGGCATGATTCCAACGTGTGTCGTTGCCTCTTAACGCTCCACATTTTGCGAAAAACTGTGCAGTTCTCGTTAGACGAGGACGGCAAATTAACCCCAGGCGCCCTTGGGAGGAGGACGCTCACCACAGGAACTACCGCAGCTGTGGCCGGGGTCATCGACCCCGGTCACCTGCGATGCGTGCTTTTACTGCTCGTTCGCGACTACTCGCACCTCTGGCTTGCTCATTTCAACCTGCGCGCTCACCTTTTGAATCTGCGCGGCCTGCTGTTTGAGCTGGGCCGTGAGAACTTCCATTCCCTTCTGTTGCTGGGCGACTGTTGACTTTAACTCCGCAACGGTTGCTTGCTCTTGTTCGACCTTCTTGTGCTCTTTCAGAAATTCGTTGAGCAACATTGCGTTGACTGCTTCATAGCGCACCGAATGCGGCTTGCCATCGGCATCCCGGATCACCAGATCGGGACTGACTTTTGCCACTTGCTCAGCCACCAGACCAAACTGTGGACTGCGCTCGGGATCGATCTCCTTTTTGTAGCGGAATGTGACTGGCTGCAGCGCAAGAACGACTTCGCTGGCCTTTTCCATTGGCTTGATCTCATCCTTGAAACGAGCCGAGGACGCCGCCACTCCAAGTTGACCGCTGGCATTGACGACCACGCCCGCGCCTGAAACCACGACCCCGCTAATTCCGGCAATAAAGGTTCTTGTCTGTGTTCCGTCTGTGCCGATACGCACAGTGCCGGTTTCATCACGAACACCTTCGTTGCCGATATCAATATTATCATCGCCCGTGGTGAGGAGGTCACCGGCGGCAAACCCCAATGCAATGTTGTTGAATCCGGTGGTGTTGTTACTGAGCGCTTCAGCACCGATGGCCGTGTTGACGCCGCCGGTTGTGTTTTCGAAGAGCGCGAACCAACCGATGGCCGCGTTGTCGGCGCCGTTGTCATTATAGACAAGCGCGTCGGTTCCAACAGCCACGTTTTGTGAGCCAACGGTGTTGAGCAATAATGCTGCAGCGCCAACCGCGGTATTGGAATCGCCGTCGTTGAAAATCAGCGCTCCACCGCCGACAGCCGTGTTAAAGGGGCCGATCATGTTGCTGAAGAGCGCCTCCCAACCAAAAGCTGTATTTCCAGCGCCGGTGGTGTTGTTAATGAGTGCATTCTCACCTTCAAACGTGTTGAAGTTGCTGCCGCAACCCTCGGTACAAATCGCTTGCGCTCCTGGTAAAAGCGCAAAGCAGGCCAACACCGGCAGAATGGCCATTAATACCTTACTTTGATTTTTCATGATTTAATTTTCTTTCCTTGTTTTAGCGGTCCGTGAACTCTCCCTGATGCGCTTGTAATCCCGCACCCGCGGGAAATCGGCCCATTAGAATTCATGTCTGCCTGTTTCCTGACTTCCTTCGGAACGTTCTGCCAGAACTGCGGCCGATGCGTCAACAAAAATGAACGCCTGCAGCTTTCGCGGTAGTATTTGCCAATCGTCAGTTCAGATATTTAGCCTCTTGAATGTTCTGCGTGGATATGGGACACCTCTCCCTGGCTGAGGGAGAGGCCTGGCTCCAAAAGTTCTCGCGAGGTGGGCGAGTGCAATTCCAAACCCATCACCATAATCCTCTCCCCTTCTCCGAGGGAAGAGAGAAATGCGGGCCCGCGTGTAGTCCGAATCCGGTAAGCTATGGAAAATCACGAAGCACAGAGCACAATCGGCGAACGCCAGCCGGGGTGGTCGGACAATCAAGCCCACGGCGTGGCCTTTAATGCGCAAAGAGGATGCATCGCCGCTCGCAAAAATCTTTCCTCGCTTTGCCGCTTCGCCTAGGTTGCTGTGGTGCAAACGATGAAAGCCGTGGTGAAAGCCAAAGCCGATCCGGGTCTCTGGCTCGAGGAAGTTCCGGTTCCACAGGCCACCGGCGATGACGTGCTCATTCGTGTGTTGAAGGCTTCGATCTGCGGGACTGACGTGCATATCTACAACTGGGACGCCTGGGCGCAGAAAACGATTCCTGTACCGATGACGATCGGCCACGAGTTTGTCGGCGCGGTGGAGGCTGTCGGCGATCACGTAAAAGGCTTTGCCAAAGGCGATCTGGTTGTGGGCGAGGGGCACATCACCTGTGGACATTGCCGGAATTGCCTGGCCGGGCGCCGGCATCTTTGCCCAAATACACAGGGCGTGGGCGTCAATCGTCCAGGTGCGTGGGCGGAGTTCGTAGCGATTCCGCAGGACAATTGTTGGCACGCCGATCCGTCCATTCCGCTCGATGTGCTTTCCTGTTTCGACCCGCTCGGCAACGCCGTGCACACTGCGCTCTCGTTCGATCTGGTCGGGGAAGATGTGCTCATCACGGGCGCCGGGCCGATTGGTTGCATGGCCATTCCGATTTGCAAACGAGCCGGCGGGCGCCACGTCGTAATTACGGACGTGAATCCGTATCGCCTCGGTCTGGCACGAAAAATGGGCGCTGATCTGGCATTGGATGTGCGCACTGAAAAAGTGACCGGCGCAATGCAAAAGCTCGGAATGAAGGAAGGCTTTGATATCGCGCTGGAAATGTCCGGCAACCCGAAAGCGTTCGCCGACATTTTGCCAAACATGTTTCACGGCGGCAAGATCGCGCTGCTTGGCATCATGCCCGGCACGGCGGCGATTGATTGGAACACCGTCGTGTTCAGCGCGCTTACGATCAAAGGAATTTACGGCCGCGAAATGTATGAAACCTGGTACAAAATGACCGCCATGATCCAGAGCGGATTGGATATTTCGCCTGTCATCACGCACCGCTTTCCTTACACGCAATTCAAGGAAGCCATCGAGCTGATGAAATCCGGCAACTCTGGCAAAATTGTGCTCAACTGGGGCGAATTGTAATCAAGGAACGACGGCTTTTCAGCCCTTGAGTCAAACGTGACGGCTGGGAAACCGTCACTCCTTGATAGTTACCGCAGAGCGGCCGCTTCCCGATGCCGACCTTCCAGCTCGAGCACCATTCGCCTGATGTGCTTGTAGTCCTGGTGCCTATGCAGGAACTGTAAGCTCTCCTGCGGATCGCCCCATTTTAGGACTTCGATCGTTTCTTGACGCGCGCCCCAGGAATTCATCTCGTGTTGGTTCGCCATGTAAAGGTCGATCGTGTTGCGTCCGGAAAAGCAGGCGAAACACCGTGCCCGCGGGCCAACGCGACCAATCCGCAGCGGCGCTGCCGATCTGGGGCGGTTGGCCGCCTTCACCACGGCTACGGCGTGCAGGCGTGACTGCGATGGCGCGCTTCACGTTGCGGTCCGGCTTGCCCGCGTGTTTTGGCGGACGCGTCACCGTTCGATTTTCTTCCATTGAGAACGGTTGCAGTGGTGGCGAGCCCGAATTGCTCTCGTCCACCGCAATCGCGCGCTGCACTTCATATCCGAGGCTAGCACGCGTCACAACTTCGGCTCGGTGGATGGGCGGACCGGCGGCGTGGAGTTCCCCTCCGAGCGCGTTGTGATTGCTGTATTCGAGATGATCCGATTCGGTGTGCGTGTACGCTGTGGTGCGCACGTTTTGAAAATCCGTTTTCGCCAAAGGCGGCTCGTATTGCGGAAGCGCGTGCTGGGTCGTTCCGCAACCGCTGAGTAGAATAATCGCGATAAAGGCCGCGAGAACGGCTAATGCAAGGTTACGACGCTGGGCGTAGGTCAAGGTGGATCGCCGGCAGAGTTATTAACAGTTATTCACAGACAGCGCAAGTGCTTTTTACTTACACAAAACCAGTTCGTAGCTCCCTGGGTTCCTTTCTTTTCACTTTAAATTCATGGGTTCCTGGTTTCCTGATTGACCTTTTCTGAGTAATCTCCGGTTCTCTTATGATTGCGGAATTCAAAAAACAGCTGTCGCAAACTCTCGAGGAAATTAAGTCGCAAGGCCTTTTCAAAACCGAGCGAGTCATCACGAGTCCACAGGATGCGCACATCGCGATCACCGGCGGCAAACGCGTGCTGAACATGTGCGCAAATAATTATCTCGGCCTCGCGGATCATCCCGCATTGATCGCTGCTGCCAGGGAGGCGCTCGCGACGCGCGGCTTTGGAATGGCGAGTGTGCGTTTTATTTGCGGCACGCAGGACATTCACAAGGAGCTCGAAGTG
>QHRD01000130.1 GCA_003220005.1 Verrucomicrobiota bacterium
GGACTTGGTTAGCAATTTTGATTGCCCGATCCACGCGCTTCTCAGGTGAAATCCGTCCAAGAAAGGCAAGATAGCTTCCCGGCTCGGCACGGAATCGATAAAGCTCAGCAGGCACCCCGTGGTAAATGGTCGCCTGCCAGTTCGCCCACGGCAAAGGCGCCCGTTGCGCGTTCGAGATCGAGATTACCGGCATATCTCGAAACTCCCGGTAAAGTGGAACCAGATCTGGAATATCGAGCCGACCGTGCAATGTGGTCACGCCCATGATTGGTTGGCGCCGACTCAGGGGAAAGTGCAGATAGTCAACATGAAAATGGACGATGTCGAACTCCGTAGCGCGCTGGAACACATGCTCAAGCATCAGGATTTGGTGCGCCAATTGATCCACGCAATGTTTGTCCAGTCGTAATGAACGCCGACACGCCGCGACGAGTTGCGCTTTGGTCACCGAGTCACCACTGGCGAAGAGCGTGACCTCGTGACCTTGGTGGACCAATTCCTCGGTGAGGTAGGACACAACCCGTTCCGTACCTCCATAGTATTTCGGCGGTACACTCTCAAAAAGCGGCGCTACCTGAGCAATTCGCATAAAGATTACCCCTATCCATTCCCGGCCTGTTCAAAATTTTGTTGACCCAGCAACTGGGTCAAATCACGAGCTTCCCTTAGCCCCGGCGAATAACGTCGCCCGACACTTTATTTTCGTGCAGGCGCGGCAAAACGCGCGCACGCGATTTTCTATCCCGGGTCCATTCTGGGAATTTTATTTCACTCGCTGCCGCAAGGTTCGCCGGGTACCCACGTGGTTCGACCGTCTATGCCGCAGCCTTCCCTCTCGGTCCGTGCTCTGGCGCCTCGTGACAATTCAGTCTTCTTTTAAGACGTCGTGAGATTCCTTGTCTTCTCTTAATCCTAAAAACACCGGTGCACGTAGCTTCTTGTCACGAGTCCACTCGGCGAATTTGATTTCACAGACGAACACCGGATTAACCCAATGCATTTTGCGCATCATCGAAGGTGTGATCCCTTGGACCCATTGGCCGTTTTGTTTTGATGGAAGATCGACGAATGGACAATCCGCGCGTTCTTCGCCCCGGAATTTTTTGTACAAAATCGCCAAGGACTTTGCCGTAAATCCGGTGCCGACTTTACCGGCAAAGACCAGCTTTTTGTTCTCATAATAGCCAACCAGAATTGCGCCGAAATGCTTGCGCGCACCCTGCGGCGGCGTGTATCCGCCAATGACGAATTCCTGTTGTTGGACACATTTGAGCTTGATCCATGCGCCGCTTCGGCGACCTGGTTCATAAACAGAGTCGCGTTGCTTGCCGATAATTCCTTCCAGACCGCGACGCTTCACTTCTTCAAGAAGCCGCTTTGCATCGCCGCCAATCGCTCCCGAGTAACGGATTGGATCGCCTGCGTCGGCGGAGAGTTTTTCTAAGACATCTTTTCGCGCCTCTAGCGGCAGCCCAACCAAGCTCTTGCCGTCGAGTTGGAGCAGATCGAATGCATAGAAATAAATGGGCGACTTTCGCCCTTCTATCTCGCGCGCCTGCAAGAGTTGAAACGAAGAACGGCCCTCCTTATCGAGCGCGACTACTTCGCCGTCGACGACGCATTCGCGCGCTGGCAAATTCTTTATTGCCTCGACAATTTCCGGGAAACGCGCGCCTAACTCATTTTGATTTCGGGACAGCAACGAAACTTTTCCACTCACCTTGACTGCAATTAGCCGGATGCCGTCGAACTTGAGCTCATAGATCCAATCGCCCGTCGCCGGTGGATTCTCCACCAGCTTCGCTTTCATCGGCTCGACGAAGCTCGCCTTTGCCGATGGCAAGTCTTGCAACGTCGCAATTGTAGGGCGACCGCTCCGGTTGCCCCGTGACGGCAAGCGGCCCGCCTTCGCCGACGCTACGGCGGGCAAGTGCGCCTGCCCTACAACTTCACCGCTTGCTTTTTTTTTAAGCGCCTGGCGAATTCGGGCCTTGAAATTCGACGTTGGACTTTCGTCGCCTTGTCGATTCGACTCCCACTCGGCGTCGCGCGCCTCGGCGATTTGTTTCATGGTGCGTCTCGTCTTGACCGACTGATCTTCGAGTTTTTTCGATGGCGCCTTTGCATCATTTCCCGTCTTCAGGATAAGCCATTGATTTTTCGCATCATCGCGACCGCGAATTCGCACAAGCGTCCATTCGCCTTTTGCTTTTTCGCCATCAAGAACGAGATGAAGCTTGCCGTCCCGCAATGATTTCACGGGTTGTTCGCCGTAAACGTGATAGTTGCCTCGGTCCCAGACCATCACCGTCCCGCCGCCGTATTGTCCTTCGGGAATGATGCCCTCGAAATCTTCGTATTCGATCGGATGATCTTCAACTTCTACAGCAAGATGTTTTTCGCCTCGCTTCCAAGGAAGCCCTTTCGGCAACGCCCATGACTTCAGCATGTCGTCCATTTCGAGTCGGAAATCGTAGTGCAAACGGCGGGCAGCATGTTTTTGAATTACAAAGCGCGATGCGCCTTTAACTTTTTTGGGGAGCGATTTGCCCGCCGGCTCAGCAGTCTTTTTGAAATCGCGTTTCCGTTTGTATTCGGCCAGTCCCATTTCGCCAAAATTAAACAAGGATTAGACGCTTGGCACGCGATGATTGGAAATGGCTGTAGCGTGCGCTGTCCGCAGCGCACTAATTCGTTGAGAACGCATATCAAATCCGCTGAGGACAGCGGACTCTACAGCCCACCCTAAGCTTCGCTCGGCAGCGGCTCGCCAACGAGATAGCGGACAAAACGGCGGATCACGATGTTCTCGCCCAGCTCTGCAATTTTGGCTTTGAGAAGATCGCCAATGGTTTCGTCCGGATTTTTAATGAATCCTTGCTCGAGCAGACAAACTGTGCTGAAAAACTTATCGAGTTTTCCGTCGACCATTTTCTCCACCACGTTCTCCGGCTTCCCTTTTGCCTGCGCCTTGTAAATCTCGCGCTCGGCTTCGATGAGGTTACCGGGAACATCTCCGCGGCTAACGTACAGAGGATGCGCTGCGGCAATATGCAGAGTGATATCTTTCACGAATTCGCGGAAATTTTCGTTCCTCGCTACAAAATCCGTCTCGCAATTCACCTCGACGAGCACGCCGACTTTGCCTTGAAGATGAATGTAGGAGGCCACGATGCCTTCCTTCGTCGCGCGGGCGGCTTTTGTGCCAGCTGCGGCGATGCCTTTGGTGCGCAAGATCGCTTCTGCTTTCTCGAGATCGCCGCCACTTTCTACAAGAGCGCGCTTGCAATCCATCATCCCCGCATTTGTTTTCTCGCGGAGTTGTTTCACTAATTTCGGATCGATTTCCGTTGCTGTTTTCATTGAAAATTGGCGCGTTCGGCTTCGGCGTCGAACGTCTCCTTCCGCCTACGCGGACACGCCGGCCATCTCCACCTGCTCGCGAATGCGTGCTTCGTTGCTTGCCGCAACGATCGCATCCACAAGCTTCTGCAGAATCACGCGAATAGCGCGAATCGCGTCATCGTTGCCGGCGATTGGGTAATCGATAACCTCGGGGTCCGCGTTCGTATCAACGATGGCGACCACTGGAATGCCAAGGCGTCGCGCCTCATTCACTGCGTTTTGCTCGCGATTTGTATCGATCACCACCAAAGCGTCTGGCAACTGCGACATCTCGATTATCCCGTCGAGGTTGCGCCGGAGCTTTGCCGCCTCGCGATTAAGCGCAGCCAATTCCTGTTTTCCCATTTTCTTGTATTCAGGCGATTGTTCGATCTCTTCGATGTATTTCAATCGCCCGATGCTCTTGCGAATAGTCGTGAGGTTGGTCAGCGTGCCGCCGAGCCAGCGCTGATTTACATAAAATTGGCCGCAAGCCATTGCGGCCTCTTTTATCGCTTCTTGCGCCTGCTTCTTGCAACCGACAAACAAAATTTTGCCGCCGCGACGCGCGATTTCCTGGAGAAATTCCGTGGCCCGCCGAAGTTGCAGGACGGTCTCATCCAAATTGATGATATAAATCTGGTTGCGCTGTTCGAAGATGAAAGGCTTCATCTTCGGATTCCAACGCTTCGTCTGGTGTCCAAAATGAACGCCAGCTTCCAACAATTCAGGTACTAATTCTGTCGTATCTGCCATAAGAGAAATTCCCGAGGGCGGGAGCTTCCGGAGCGGGAGCGGGAAGATGCTACAGCACGCATCGATGCGCAACCTGAAATTCGGCGCTGAGTGACGTCGATCCAAAGCATGTGGAGCAAAACGTCTCTAGTTGGAACTTTGCAATTTCCTCTCGGCGTATCTGGCCCAAACCCAACAGAGATCGGAAAGCCGATTTACGTAGCGCAAAATCTCCGGGTTAAAATCTTTTTCCCTGATGCTTAACACAGCGATGTGCCGCTCTGCGCGGCGGCATGTTGCACGTGCAAAATCGAGAGCTGCAGAAACAGCTGTCGCTCCAGGGATCACCCAGTCTTTGGGATAAAGCGTTTTATCTTTTTCAAGATCGAAAATAAGTGCAGTGATTCGGTCCACCATTTCCGCTGTGGTAAGGTGAAAGCCGTCTTTCACGTAACGCTCGCGGTCGCGTGGCGCCGTCGCCAGTTCGCCCATGACAACGATCAAATCTCTTTGCGCAGCAAAGATTTCTTCCGACAGGAATTTATCCGTTGAGCTGGCTCGGGCGAGACCAAGCGCCGCAGCCAACTCATCGATACACCCATAGGCTTCAACGCCCGGATCAGCCTTCGAAAGGCGCCGCCCGTACATCAGCGACGTTTCGCCTTTGTCGCCGGTTTTAGTAACGATCGACACGCGTTAAATTGTAGGGCGTTTGGATTCGCTCGCGCCAGCTCACTCACCCTCCGGGCTTCCCGTCTATGTCGCTCGGTCCCTCCGGCTCCATTCTGTGAAACGCCAATTGAGTAGATGGCTGTCCAACCTTAGCCGATCGCCGGCTGCGGCTCGGCTTCTTCCATGACCGGCGCGCCGATTGGCTCGCCTTTTTCGACTAGCTTGATCTGGCGATGCTGTCCGAAGCCTGTTCCGGCAGGGATCAAGTGACCCATGATCACGTTTTCCTTGAAGCCGCGCAGTTTATCGACTTTGCCCAGTGTAGCCGCTTCGGTGAGAACGCGGGTCGTATCCTGAAATGATGCAGCCGAAATAAAGCTGTCAGTTTCCAATGAGGCTTTCGTGATGCCGAGAAGAACAGGAACGGCTTCGGCCGGTTTACCGCCCTTTTCGACGACCTTCTTGTTTTCTTCCTCGAAGTCGAGTTTGTCCACCTGATCGCCCCAGAGCAACGACGTATCGCCCGGATCGGTAATTTTCACCTTGCGCAACATCTGGCGCACGATGATCTCGATGTGCTTGTCGTTGATCTCCACGCCCTGCAAGCGATACACCTCCTGCACTTCGTTGACCAAATGCTCCTGCAACTCCTGCGGACCGCATACTTCCAAAATCTCGTGTGGCACGATCGGGCCTTCAGTAAGCTGCTGGCCTTTCTTCACGAAATCGCCTTTGAACACGATGATGTGCTTTGTGAGCGGGATCAGATGCTCTTCCTCCGCTCCCGTTTCCGGATCTTTTAGAATCAGACGTCGTTTTCCGCGGACAGTTCCACCCATCTCGACAACTCCATCGATCTTTGCGATCTCGGCCGCATCCTTCGGCCGGCGGGCTTCGAACAATTCGGCCACGCGAGGCAGACCGCCGGTGATATCTTTTGTCTTTGCGACTTTCCGCGGCGTCTTTGCGAGCAACGCGCCCGCACGCACTTTCTGGCCTTCTTCGACTACGACATGCGCGCCCGCCGGGATTGAGTAGCTGGCCAGCACTTCCTTTTTGTCATCCACGATGACCACCTGCGGATGCAAATCTTCCTTGTGCTCGATAATTACCGTGCCCATCAGACCGGTGGCTTCATCGACGTCGCGCTTGATGGTGACGCCAGCAATCATATCGCGGAACTCAATCTTGCCGCCTTTATCGGTAAGAATCGGGACGTTGTATGGATCCCATTGCACAAAAGTCTCGCCTTTTTTCACCGAGGCGCCGTCGTCCTTGGAAATCATGGAGCCGATGACCACGTTGTACCGCTCAAGTTCGCGTTCCTCCGCATTGTGCACGCTGATCGAGCCGTTCTTGTTCAACACGATCCAACTGCCGTCGAGCGCCTGGACAGTTCGCAGGTCGTTGAAGCGGACTGTGCCATCGTTTTTCGCTTTGATGATCGGTTGCTTAAAGGTCTGACTGGCCGTGCCGCCGATGTGGAAGGTTCGCATGGTCAACTGCGTTCCCGGCTCGCCAATGGATTGCGCGGCGATAATGCCGACTGCTTCGCCCATTTTCACGAACTGGCCAGTCGCGAGGTTGCGTCCGTAACACATCGCGCAAACGCCGCGGCCACACTCGCACGTAAGCACCGAACGAATCTTCAAGCCCTCCACGCCGATGCGCTGCAATTCGGCGGCGATCTTCTCGTCGATGTACTGATTCACCTTTACGATCTTTTTCTTCTTGTCCACCGGGTCGGGGATGGTTTCGCAACTGACCCGGCCGATGATGCGCTGCCCAAGGTCAACCACTTCTTCATCGCCCTCATAAATCGAGCGCACAACGATTCCATTCACTGTTCCGCAGTCTTCCACATTGATGATCACATCCTGCGCCGCGTCCACCAACTTGCGGGTGAGATAACCGGAGTCCGCGGTCTTAAGCGCGGTGTCAGCCAGACCTTTGCGAGCGCCGTGAGTAGAAATAAAGTACTCAAGCACGCTAAGACCTTCACGGAAGTTGGAAGTGATGGGGTGCTCGAGGATTTCGCCGCTTGGCTTGGCCATCAAACCGCGCATGCCAGCGAGCTGACGCACCTGTTGCCGGTTTCCGCGCGCCCCGGAATCGACCATCAAATAAACCGGATTCAATTCCTTGCGTCCCTCGTTGTGCTCCAGGGTACGGAACATGATATTGGAAATCTCATCTCCGGCGTGCGTCCAGATGTCGATGATCTTGTTGTAACGTTCCCCGTCGGTGATGATGCCTTTGCGATATTGCTGTTCAACCTGGCGGATTTGCTTGTATGCATTTTCCAGCTCCGTCTGTTTCTCTTTCGGAATAATCATGTCCGAAATTCCAATCGAGATGCCGGCCTTGGTTGCTTCGGCGAAACCGAGCTCCTTTAATTTGTCCAGCGTCGCGACGGTCTCCGCCGGGCCGGCGATTTGGTAACAGCGCCAGATAATATCGCTAAGCTGCTTTTTGCCGGCAGCTTTATTGAAAAATCCAAGCTGGTTGGGCCAAATCTCATTGAAAACGACACGCCCCGGCGTGGTCTCGATGATTTTGGCTTCAGCATTCCCGTAGATGGTTTTTCTCCCAAAATCGGGGTTTTTAATCCGGACACGGTCGTGCGTGTGAACGCTGCCCTCGGCCATGGCAAATTCTACTTCGGCTGCGTCGACAAAGAGCGGGAACCGCTGACCGTCTTTGCTTGGACCGCGCGGATTTTGGGTAAGGTAATAACAACCCAAGGTGATGTCCTGGGAAGGCGTGGTAATCGGCTTGCCGCTGGACGGAGAGAAAATGTTATTCGGAGCGAGCATAAGCATGCGCGCCTCCATTTGGGCTTCCACCGAGAGCGGTACGTGCACTGCCATCTGGTCGCCATCGAAGTCCGCATTGTACGCGGTGCAAACCAGCGGATGAATACGGATGGCTTCGCCCTCAATTAATTGCGGTTCGAAAGCTTGAATCGACAAACGATGCAAAGTGGGCGCCCGATTAAGCAACACCGGATGACCCTTGGTCACTTCGTCGAGAATGTCCCAGACCTCCGGCGTCTGGCGCTCAATCATCTTTTTCGCGCTGCGCACCGTATGCACATAACCGAGGTCTTTTAGCCGGCGGATAATGAATGGCTCGAAAAGCACGAGCGCCATCTTCTTTGGCAACCCGCACTGATACAGTTTCAACTCCGGCCCGATGACAATAACCGAACGCCCGGAATAATCGACGCGTTTGCCAAGCAGGTTTTGGCGGAAACGTCCGCCCTTGCCCTTGAGCATGTCGCTGAGCGATTTAAGAGGCCGATTGCCCGCTCCCGTCACGGCACGACCATGTCTGCCATTATCGAATAAAGCGTCCACCGCTTCCTGGAGCATTCGCTTTTCATTGCGAATAATGACGTCGGGTGTCTTAAGCAAAAGCAGGTTTTTGAGCCGGTTGTTGCGGTTAATGACGCGCCGATAAAGATCGTTCAAATCGGATGTCGCAAAACGCCCGCCTTCCAACGGAACCAAGGGCCGCAAGTCCGGCGGAATTACCGGCAACACATCCAGAATCATCCACTCGGGACGCGCATGTGAATTCTGAAATCCTTGAACCAGCTTGAGACGCTTGGCCAGTTTCTTACGGATTTGTTTGCTCTTGGTCGCAGACATCGCCTTCTCCAGCTCTTTGTTGAGCTTGTTGAGGTCGATCTCGGCGAGAAGTTTCTTGATTGCTTCCGCGCCCATGCCGGCGACGAAATCTTCGCCGTATTGTTCCTGTGCCTCACGGTATTCGACTTCGTTAAGCAGTTGTGTTTTCTGCAACGGCGTCTTGCCTGGATCAATGACGATATAGTCCTCGTAATAGATGACGCGCTCGAGCTGGCGTGCGCTTATATCGAGCATGAGCCCAATGCGCGAGGGCATGCATTTGTAAAACCAGATGTGCGAAACGGGCACAGCTAATTCGATGTGACCCATGCGCTCGCGGCGCACGCGCGCCAGCGTGACTTCCACGCCGCACCGGTCGCAAATCACTCCCTTATGCTTGATGCGCTTGTATTTTCCGCACGAACATTCCCAGTCGCGAGTCGGACCGAAAATGCGTTCGCAGAAAAGCCCGCCCTTTTCCGGTTTAAACGTGCGATAATTGATTGTCTCTGGATTTTTGACCTCGCCTTTGCTCCACGAACGCATGGTATCGCTCGAGGCAACGCCGATGGCGACTTGATCAAAACCCACAGGGCGCTCTTCGCCCACTAACTCACGCCAGGAATGTTCGTTCATTTATTCTTTAATTCAGTGTTGTGATTGCTTGCCCGCCGTAGGTCGCCGCGGCGACCGAAGGCGGGTGAACCTAAAAATTATGCGACGCTCTCCATGAAAGTGGGTGCCTGGCCGCCGACCTTTACGTCGAGACCGAGGCTCTGCATTTCTTTGATCAGAACATTGAAAGACTCGGGCGTACCCGCTTCGAGTGAGTTGTCGCCTTTAACGATCGACTCGTAGATGCGAGTTCGGCCTTGCACGTCGTCAGATTTGACGGTGAGCAATTCCTGTAACGTATAGGCGGCGCCATAGGCTTCGAGAGCCCAGACCTCCATTTCACCAAAGCGTTGTCCACCGTATTGCGCTTTGCCGCCAAGCGGCTGCTGAGTAACAAGCGAGTACGGTCCCACGGCGCGTGCGTGAATTTTGTCCGCCACCAGGTGGCCCAGCTTCATCATGTAGATGTAGCCAACCACCACTTCCTGATCGAACGGATCGCCGGTGCGTCCATCAAACAGACGCGCTTTGCCGGTCTCCTGCACCCAACTGAAGCCTTCTTTTTTGCGGGCGTCCTTCAGGTAATCCCGAATCTTCTCTTCCTTGATTCCGTCGAACACGGGGCTGGCGACTTTGAATCCGAGCGCTTTGGCCGCAACGCCGAGGTGGGTTTCCAACACCTGGCCGACATTCATTCGGCTCGGCACACCGAGCGGATTCAGCACGATTTCAACCGGCGTTCCATCCGCGAGAAACGGCATGTCTTCTTCCGGAACAATGCGCGCCACCACGCCTTTATTGCCATGGCGCCCAGCCATCTTGTCACCGACACTTAGCTTCCGTTTGCTCGCGATATAAACCTTGACCTGCTTGATGATCCCTGGATCGATATCGTCTCCGCTCTCGACCCGGTCCATTGCGCGATCGCGTTCAAGTTCCAGCTCTGCGAACTTGTGTTCGTACGAGCCGATGATTTCGCGGATCCTATTGCGGATCGGACTCGGATCGATCTCGATGTGATCGTGCGCAGTTGCGAGTTTTCGCAACAACGTCTTGGTGATTTTGCGATTGGCTGGAATAATGATCTCACCATCCTTGGCGTTTACGACGTCGAGAGGAACTTTTTCACCCAGCAGGATATTCGAAAGTGAATCGGTCAGTTGTTCGATCAGCCCCTCTTTTTTGCGTTTATGTTCTTCGCTGATTGTTTTGAGCTGCCGTCTGGTTTCCGCCGGCGTCAGTTTTTCGCGTGACACTTCGCGACGAGACGAGACCTTCACATCCATCACGATTCCGTACGTGCCCGAGGGAACTGTCAGCGAGGTATCTTTCACGTCCGCTGCTTTCTCGCCAAAGATCGCCCGAAGCAGGCGCTCTTCCGGGGCCAATTCGGTCTCGCTCTTCGGCGTAATTTTCCCAACCAAAATATCGCCCGGCTTTACTTCTGCTCCCACCCGCACTACGCCATCGGGGCCCAGGTTGCGCAGAGCTTCTTCGCTGACGTTGGGAATATCCCGCGTAATCTCCTCCGGGCCAAGCTTGGTATCGCGCGCGCCGATCTCGAATTCATCGATGTGAATGGAAGTGTAAATATCCTCCTTCACCACCTTTTCAGAAATCATGATGGCGTCTTCGAAGTTGTAACCGTTCCATGGCATGAACGCAACGAGCACGTTGCGTCCCAGCGCCAACTCTCCGTGATCGGTGTTCGGGCCATCGGCGATAACTTGACCACGTTTCACATGCTGGCCTTTGCGCACGATCGGCTTCTGGTTCACGCATGTGCCTGCGTTGGACCGCATAAATTTGCGGAGTTCATAAACGTGAATCCCCGCCTCGGCATCGGTCTTGAGCTTTTTCTTGCTTTCCGGCAGATGGCCATCTTTGGTGACGATGATTTGGTCCGCCGTGACCGAAGCGACCTTGCCGCTTTCGATCGCCAAAACAACGGCGTAAGAATCGCGGGCCACTTTTTCCTCCAGCCCCGTACCAACGAACGGTGCCTCGGAAACGACCAACGGCACGCCTTGGCGCTGCATGTTGGAACCCATCAGTGCCCGGTTTGCGTCGTCATGTTCAAGAAACGGAATGAGGCCTGCCGCCACCGACACAAGCTGTTTCGGCGACACGTCCATGTAATTCACCTTGGCGGGATCGACTTCAAGAAAGTCGCCACGGTAGCGCACAGAAACTTTTTCCCCGGTGAAATGACCGCGTCCATCCACGGGCGCGTTGGCTTGCGCCACGAGGAAGTTCTCTTCGCGATCCGCGGTAAGATAGTCTATCCCATCCGTTACACGGCCCTTCTCCACTTTGCGATACGGCGTCTCGATAAACCCAAACTCATTAATGCGGGCAAAAGTGCTCATTGAGCTAATCAACCCAATGTTGGGGCCTTCCGGCGTCTCGATCGGACAAATGCGGCCGTAATGGGAAGGATGAACGTCGCGTACTTCGAATCCGGCGCGCTCTCGACTAAGACCTCCTGGACCGAGAGCCGACAAACGCCGCTTGTGCGTCAATTCCGCGAGCGGATTCGTTTGATCCATGAACTGCGAAAGCTGCGACCGCCCAAAGAAATCTCGGATGACCGCACTGAGCGCTTTTGGATTGATGAGCTTTTGCGGTGTCATCCCATCAACATTAATGTCGAACAGCGTCATGCGCTCTTTGACCAGACGCTCAGTGCGAGCAAGACCCACGCGGCATTGATTCGCCAATAGCTCGCCCACCGTGCGCACTCGCCGGCTACCCAGATGATCAATATCATCGAGCGTGCCTTCGCCCCGCCGCAGATTGATCAAATACTTGATTGCCGCGATAAAATCTTTGTCGGTCAAGATGCGCTCGGTGGGATCGACGTTGATCCCGAGCTTTTGATTAATTTTGTAACGGCCAACGCGTCCGAGATCATATTTCTTGGGATCGAAAAAGAGTCTTTTGAGCAAAGCACGGGCATTAGCCACTGTCGGGGGGTCGCCCGGGCGAAGGCGTCGATAAATGTCCTTCAGCGCCTCTTCCTGGTCGTGTGCCGGATCTTTTCTAAGCGCCTTCACGATTGTGTCATCGTTCGAGATGTCGATTACCTTCGCCTCGTGAATCTTGAGCGCCATGATTTGGCGAACAGTCGCCAGAGTGAGGGGTTCAAACGCGCGCGCAACCGTGACTTCGCCATCTCGGACATCCGCGATAAGCACCTTGCTCGCCAGTTTCTCTTCGTCGAGTTTCTCGCTCAACTTCAGGTTCTCGATGTTGTAGAAAAGCTTGATGACCTCTTCGTCGGAACCGTAGCCCAGCGCACGCAGAAACGTAGTGGCTAGAAACTTTCGGCGCCGCTTGCGCCGATCGAGGTAAATGTAGAGAAGATCAGCGGTATCAAATTGCACCTCGATCCATGAGCCCCGGTCTGGAATGATTCGAAAACTGTAGAGCACCTTGCCGTTGACGTGCACCGTTGATTCGAAGGCGATTCCCGGGGAGCGATGCAACTGGCTTACCACCACGCGCTCCGCGCCGTTGATGACGAAAGTGCCCTGCGGCGTCATCAGGGGGATTTCGCCCATGTAAACCTTCTCTTCTTTGGTGCCTTTCTCTTCTCGCAACTGGAAGGTGACATGCAACGGCGCGCTGTACGTCTGTCCCTCTCGCTGCGCTTCCAGCGCGGTTAGTTTCGGCTCGCCGATGTCGTAATGGCTGAAATCGAGCACCGCTTTCTCGTCGTAGCTTTCGATTGGGAAGACCTCCTTGAAAACGGCCTGGAGTCCCTGATTTTTTCGCTTTGAATAAGGGACGTCCTTCTGGAGGAAATCGGTGTATGAATTGGCCTGAACCTCAATCAGATTTGGCGGTTCAATGCCTTCCTTGATGCTTCCAAAGTAAATGCGTTCCGACATAGTCACTAAGCTAAAGAGCTAAAACCTCGCAGCGACCACACCAATGCGGGGCCGACGCGGGTAAGATTTACGGGTTCAGCGACGAGCGAGGACACAACACTGCCACCAAAATAGTGGTCTGTCAAATTGACGACCCCCATTTCGTTGCCAGCAGTGTGCTTTGCTTTGTAGCGCCGGGTTAAAAATACGTCTGCCTAAGCTTAACCAAATTCTACCATACTTCCGATCAGTCGGCGCGCAAGCACTTCATGCCCGCAGCAGCCGCTCGAAAATCGGATCCAGTTATTTTATCTCAACTTTTGCACCGGCGGCCTCGATCTTTTTCTTCATCTCGTCCGCCTCCTGTTTTGTCACGCCTTCCTTGATTGTTTTGGGCGCTCCTTCAACCAGCGCCTTCGCTTCGGCCAGACCAAGTCCCGGCACTGCGCCGCGGACCTCCTTGATCACAGCGATTTTGTTCGCGCCCATTTCCTTAAGGATCACGTCGAACGTCGTTTTCTCTTCGGCCGCAGGAGCTGCCGCTGCACCCGGAGCGCCCGCTGCAGCGGGGCCGGCCGCCACTGCGACCGGCGCGGCGGCGCTCACGCCCCATTTCTCTTCGAGCTGCTTAACCAATCCAGCAATCTCAAGCACCGACAAGTTGCTGAGTTGCTCCACCAATTTTTCTGTGTCTGCCATTTTGTTTTCCTCCAATTGCCGCCTTCGAAAGCCTTCGAAGAATTAAAACCGGTAGCCACCGGCTCGGACAGTTTTCGTTTTAGTTCCTCGACCCGCCAAAAGACGGGCCGAAATCTTCTTATGCGCTCGCCTCTGCTGGTTTTCCTTCCTTTTGAGCCTTTGCATTGAGCAACCGCGCCAATGCCGAGGCCGGCTCATTGAATAAACGCACCAGTTTTGTGGCCGGCGACAGCAGCAGTCCCAGCAATTGCGCCAGCAAAATTTCGCGCGGCGGCAATTCCGCCAACGTTTCCAAATCCGCAGTGGAAAGGACAGCGCGATCGACAAAGCCAAGCTTGAGGGCCGCAATTTTAAATTCGGTCGCGAACGTTTTAAAAATTTTTGCTACCGGCGCCACGTCTTTTTCGCCAGTGACAATAGCCGTCTGACCTACCAACTGGCCCCCAACCTCCGGGAAACCGGAATCCGCCATGGCGCGCTTAAGGAAATTATTTTTCACCACGTGCATTTCCGCGCCTGCCGGTGCCAACCGATTCCGTAATTCGGTGAAATCAGCCACCTTCATATGCTGATAATCGGTCACCAGTACAAAAGGCGACTGTTTCAATTTGTCCGCTAAATCTGAAACGATGCTGGCTTTTTCCGGTCTCATGTTGTTGAGCGAATTGTTGTCGATCTCTACACACCGCTCAAATACGGCGATGGATCGATGCGAACGCCCGGGGACATGGTCGCACTGATTGTCACACCTTCAAGATAACGACCTTTGGCTGTCGCTGGGCGCGCCCGCACAACCGCTTCGATCACTGCATTTCCATTTTCCACAAGCGCATTTTCTTCAAACGAAAATTTTCCAACCGGCACCGCCACGTTGCCGTTTTTGTCCAGCTTGAATTCTACCCGGCCCGCCTTCACCTCCTGCACTGCTTTCGCGGTGTCCTCCGTCACCGTTCCAGTTCTGGGGTTTGGCATCAATCCGCGCGGTCCGAGCACCTTTCCGAGCTTCCGAACTTCCGCCATCGCGGCAGGCGTAGCGATCGCAACGTCAAAATCCTGAAAACCTTCCTGGCACTTTTGAATCAGATCTTTCATGCCAACAAATTCCGCGCCAGCTTCGTTGGCAGCCTTCGCCGCCTCGCCCTCCGCGAAGACAAGCACCCGCACCTGTTTGCCGCTGCCATGCGGAAGCGGGCAGGTGCCGCGCACCATTTGATCGGATTGCTTCGGGTCAACCCCGAGCCGGAAAGAAACCGTCACAGTCTGATCAAACTTCGTCGGCGGGAACTTCTTCAGCGTTGAGACAGCGTCGGCAAGGTTGTAACTCTTGCTCCGGTCCACCTGCTGAGCCGCTGCGCGATAACGTTTGCTTCGATTTCTTTGCATTTCCTGCGCAGTTCAAACGCCCGGTCACGTGCACCAGGCTCCTGCTTAAAGTTGTACCGCCCAAACCAGTAGGCGGGGCACGGAACGTAGCGGCCATCTGCACCTTGTCAAAGCCTTGCGTGAACAAAATCGCACCGTTAATCCACCGGCTCTGAGACGTCTGGCGAGTTCGTCCACTCGGCGGTTCGCTGTGGCGTGGGCGGGCCTTGCCGAATGATTTTGCCCTCTTTCATCACGAACGACACCCGCTCGGTTGCAGTGATATCGGAAGTCGGATCGCCCGGCATCGTAATGATGTCGGCGAGTTTCCCTTTTTCCAAGGTCCCGACTTTTTGCGCGATGCCCAGAAGCTCGGCGTCGTTGCCCGTCGCCGATTTCAGGGCATCGATCGGCGTCATACCGAGATCGACCATTAACTTGAATTCCTTCGCGTTTTGTCCGTGTGGAAACACCGCCGCGTCGGTTCCAAATGAAATCTTGATGCCCATCTTAACGGCGTTGCGAAACATTTCCGAGCGTGCCGCCGTCGCCGCTTTCGCCTTCGCCTGCAACGCCGGCGGGTAATTGTCGAGCTTACCCATGATCCACTCCGAGGCCATCAACGTCGGTGTGAGGAATGTTCCCTTCTTTTTCATCATCGTAAGCGTTTCCGGTTTCATAAACGAACCGTGCTCAATCGAATCGACGCCCGCCTCGATAGCCTCGCGCGCTGCCTGATCACCATGGCAGTGCACGGCCACTTTCTTCCGCAACCGGTGCGATTCATCGACCAGCGCCGTCATTTCCGGCGGTGTTAACTGAGGCGTATCTACTTCGTCTCCGAGTGAAAGCACGCCGCCCGAAACTGCGGCCTTAATGACATCCGCACCATTTTTTACCTCAAACCGCACGGCCTTTCGGATTTCGTCGGGGCCATTCGCGATGCCATCCGTATAATCCGGTTCGCGACCAAAAAGGAAATCGCGGAACGCATTGGTCGGATCAAAGTGACCGCCGGTAGCGCCGATTCCTTTCGTCGCAACCAGCATGCTGGGTCCGACGATTACGCCTCTGTTGATCGAATTGCGCAGCGCAACATCGACAAATTCGTGGCTGGCTACGAAACGGCTACCCAAGTCGCGCACCGTGGTAAAACCCGCTTCGACAGTCGCGCGGGCAAAGGCCGTCGCGCGGATCGCCTGCTCCGACACATTGAGATCGAGTTCCTGCAGTCGGCGCTCATTGTAATTACGCGAGAAATCGGCGGTCAGATGCGTGTGCGCATCCATGAAACCCGGCGCAAGCGTCATGTCGCCCAGATCGATTACCTGCGCGTCGCCCGGAATCGGCAAATTGCTCCCGGCATCTACAATCTTATTGCCCTGCACGATTACCACGCCGTTTTGCACGAGCGCGTTCGACTTGCCATCAAAGAGCTGCGCCGCTTTCAGCGCGATAGTTTGATCGGCAGCATGCGCCGCAATGCCGAGACACAAGAGAATTACAAGGACACGAGACATGATTTTCATTCTGTCCGTTTAAAAGCAACCCGCCAAACTGGCAAGAAAGGAATGAGACATCCTCGCGCAGGTTTTCACACGAACGACAAAGAGCGGAGCGAAATATGAAACCGATTCTATATTCTATTTGCATTGGCGCTAAGGGTTTTGCAGCTTTGCTATGCTTTGCGCAATGCCCTCTCGCGCTGCTGCGAGATTGGGATCGAGCGCGAGCGCCTCTTTGAAGGCGTTAATAGCGCGCTCGTGCTGATTGAATGCCACGAGATAGCGGCCGCGGTTGATCAGCATGCTGGTATAGGTCGGCAAGATTTTCAGGTTCACCACGTCGTCTTTCTCAAACCGCACAGTGCCGTCAGCCAAACCCCGGGTCTCGAGCCGTACGTCAGGCGAGTCGTGAAAGCTTGTGTCTTTCGTAAGGTTAAAGACGAGGCCTTGCGGAATAAGTTGGTAATTTTGGGAAAGCCATTGTGTCACCGCACCGTTTGTGGTGTCGGGCAACAGCAGATCCCTCGTCATGTAAACCGGCCCGACTCCGCTCTCGTTCGTCACAACCGACTGGATCATTTCCAAAAATGACGTGTTGATTTTCTGAGTGAGCGCATCGCTCCGTTTAAACGCATCGGGGTCGCGCTCCCATGCTTTGAGGTCCTCGACAAACACCTCAATCTTCTCTCGCGACCGCTCGATCAAATCAGGATGAGTGCGTCCTAAATAATCGAAATACCACGAACGCCGCAGCAGATTGACATCAACAACTTTTACGTCGCGCCGGCGCTGTTCCATCTGCTGCACATAAAACAGCGGGGACGCGACCTGCCAGTCTTGCGTAAGTAAAAGGCCATTGGGCTCGATCGTGCTCAGAATGTTTTCAACGTAATCGTAGGCTATGAAGTAGTGCCTGCGATTGTCGAAAGGCCAGTTTCCCGCGAATGCTGTTGCAGATACGAGCAGAACGGCAATCGCGGCGATCCCGAACGATTTTCCCGAGGACATGGACTTCGCAGCGGTCAACTGGATCAACCAACGGATACCGAACCCGACAGCGAGCGCGATGGAGATAAATACCGGCAGATAGTACGCGTCTTTGTCTTCCGCGATTTCGTAGCTGAGGTCGTATGCCAAATTAGCGATGACGATAGACAACAGAAACCAAAAAGCTGTGCGGTCCTGCCTGTAAGCAGCGGCGAAACCCGCAAAAGCAAGCGCCAATGGCAAAGGCAACCAAGCAGGCCCGAATTCCCGGAGGAGCATTCGGCAAAATTCAACGAACTGCGCTCCCATTAACGTCGGAGTGAAGGAGAGGAATACTCGATATTGTCTGCCGGTGATGTGCCACCAGATTTCTTGCAGGGAACGCGGATTCCCCCAGTTGATGAGAGGTGAGCGCGACGCCGCAAACGGCAAGTAGGCATAGACAGCGATCAGAGCTGAAATCGAAATCAGCGCGGCATAAAGCAATCGGCGGCTTGTGAAAAATTTTAAGCCCTGCGTCCTGTAAACGATGACGGCCACGGCCGGGAGCGTCAGTCCGACGGTGACGTGATGATCGCCCAGCGCCAAGCCAAATACCGCCGCCGCGGCATAAAGCCAGGAGTCGTGCGTGGCGACCACCGCACCTTTGTGAAGAGGCGCAGACAGGATTGTCTGCGTCACCAGCCGCCGCCACCGAACCATCAGAAAGAAAACAGTAAGAATCAGCAGCGCGTTGAGAGCATAAACCTCGGTGATCGTCGCATACGACCAGAGCGTGCGCGAGAACGCCACGAGCAACCCCGCGCCGAGCGCAGGCGCGAACACGAAAAGGCGGTCAATTCCCGAATCTTCAGCCTTTTTTCTCTGTTGCGCGCCTTTCTTCCGAGCAGGGAGATATGCGGTCATCATTAATTCCGCCACGACAAGAGTGAGCACGGCGCAAGCCTGCGCGGCGAAAAGGGCAGACGAAAAATTGATTCGCACGGCCACGCTTCCCAACGGCACGAGCGATGCGACGTGGGCGAGAATGACCCAGAGAGGAACGCCCGGAGGATGCGCCACACCGAGCCCTTGAGCAGCCAGAATCAATTCGCCGCTGTCGGTCGGGGTGACCGTGGGAGCGAGCGTCCAACTAAAAAGTAAGAGCGCGACAAGAAATACGGCGCCAGCACAGAGGAGCTCTGCTTTAGAGGAAGGAATTCCTGCATCGTCCACCGGTCGGTTCGACTTTGACACGGGCCTGGCGTAAGGGCCGGATTTTGTGGGAAGACTCATGTGCGCGGGATGAGAAGCTCGGCTGCAGGAAGGGAAAATGCCATTCACCCAAGATTAGCGCATGTCATCCCGAGCCGCGACAGACGGCGAGGGATCTCACAATCGACGAGATCGGTACCCAATCTAGCCAGCGTTTGCCATCATCCTTTGAGAGATCCTTCACTCCGCTCAGGATGACCCGCGAAAAGACATTTGTCCGTTGTTTATTCTGCGATGTTTCGCTTCAATGCTCTCATGACCGCTTCGCTAATGCGCTCCTCGCTTCAAACCTTGATCGTCGTAGGAGCATTTGCACTGTTCGCGACAACTGTCCTAGGCGATTCCGAAATCGTAATCGCCATCCGCTATTTGCAAGCCACTGGAACGAGCCATGCGCACCTCTATCTGTATCGTGAAGACGGAAAACTTTTGCGTCGGTTAACCAACGACAACTCAGGACAGGACGTGGCGCCGATTTTCGACTCAAGCGGCGAAACGATTGCGTTCACACGAGAAAAGCCGAACAAAGTGATCGAGTATTGGACGATCAAGCCGCGCGGCGAAGGACTGAAAAATCTTGATACCGCGCCGTCGTGGTACGTTGAAGCGAAGACGTCGCCATATTTCACAAATCTCGAGCCAGAAACGGAAAGCGTGCCGGTGCCTGGCGCCTCGCCTGACTCAAGCGAGTCCCCTATCGAATCGCCCACCCCGACACCGAGCTACAAGTCGCCAGATGACGCGTTCGACCTTGTGCTCCGTGAAGATCCAAACGACGAGGCCGATCAGGTCGATATGCCCGGTCACGGCGCACATTACATATTGCGTGATTTGAAATCAGGAACTGACACGCCGTTTGCTAATCTAGAGGGATTTGAAGGAGCATTTGGAATCTTGCATGAAAAGCAGAACCCGGAACGCCATTTTTTGTTCGACGGGATGCTGCGCCTGGCGTTCTTCGATCTCCATCTCAACAGCAGCGATGGAAGAACGGTGTTCGCGCTCGATCTCGGACGAAAACGCTTCGTGCGATTTTCGCCAAACTGGGCAACGCCGTTTCCGTTGCCCGGCGAGAGCGCGTTTTTGACTTTCACTGAAAATCGTTATGTCCCGATTCCGAGGAGCACGAAGACCGCGAACTGCTCGTACGTTGAGCGGTGGGACGAAAACCTCAGGCATATTCGTTACGCTGGTGAAAATACAGCTGCGATCTGTTACGGATTTTCGATATACCGTCCCGGCAAAAATCCGGCCGTAATCGCGCTTCGGCGCACATCGGAGAGCGAAGAATGAAGCTGCGCGTCGCCCTGCTTGCGTCGGTGGCGGTTTGTTGCGCGAACATTGCTGTCGCCGACACGCTTGAACAGCTTGCGGACGATTTTTGGACATGGCGCGCGAAATACGCGCCGTTCACCGGCGACGATGTCAATCGAATGGAGCGTCCAGGTGGGATCCGCGATTGGTCGCGTGCGAGCATCGACCAGCGACGAAAGGATTTGGCCGGGTTCGAAGCGCGCTGGAAGAAAATCGCCGCGAGCCACTGGCCGATTCCGCAGCAAGTGGATTATCGTTTGATCGGCTCGGCGTTGTCGCGCGTGCGCTGGGAGCTTGACCGAAACCCGCGCTGGAAGCGCGATCCGAATTTCTATATCGAGCAGACCCTTACCGCGCTGGTGGAAGCGCTCACGGTACCCGCGCCCTATGATGATGCGCGTAGCCGCGAGATCCTCACGCGCATCGAAAATATTCCGTCGATCCTGCGGCAAGGCGCGGAGAACCTAACAAATCCTCCCGCGCCGTTCGCAGCCGTCGCGGTTCAGAATCTCGAGGGAATTCGCGACCGTCTTCGCAAGATGGCGAGCTCGCTCGTAGCTTCGACAACTTTAGATCGTGACAAGTTGAACGCCGCGTGCGAGCGCGCGTCGGACGCCCTAGAGAAATTTCAGCAGCAGCTCAAGGAGAAACTGCCAACGCTTCCGCAACAAACTGCGCTTGGTCGCGACGCGTACATTTGGTTTTTGCGAAACGTCGCTCTGCTGCCGTTCACGCCGGAGGAATTGCTGGCGATGGCAAAACAGGAATGGAATCGCGCGGTAGCATTCGAAGCTTACGAGAAGAATCGGAACAAGGACGTCCCGCCGTTGAAAATCGCCGACAACATCGACAGTTGGATTCGCGATGCGGCGGCGAAGGAATTGTCGATCCGGAAATTTTTGGTTGAACGCGGCATCCTCAGTGTTCCCGATTGGGTGCAGCATTACACTCTGCGATCCACGCCGGAATATTTGCGCGTGCTCGGATTCACCGAGACTGACGATTTCACTGGGCCGTCGCGCTTGAAGGAGAACTGCGTCCGCTACGTGCCGGAGCCCTCAGAAAAGCTCGGTTACTTCTGGCGTGCGACAGCAATGGATCCACGGCCGATTGCTGTCCACGAGGGAATCCCAGGTCACTATTTTCAGCTTTGTCTCTCTTGGAAACATGAGGACCCGATCCGGCGGCATTACTACGACTCCGGTGCGAACGAAGGAATCGGCTTTTATGCGGAGGAGATGATGTTGCAGGCGGGCTTGTTCGATGACAGCTCGCACACGCGCGAGATCATTTACAATTTCATGCGGCTACGCGCGTTGCGCGTGGAAGTGGACGTGAAACTCGCGCTCAGCGAATTCAGCCTCGAGCAAGCCGCAAAATATCTACAGGAAAAAGTCCCGATGGACGAACAGACCGCGCGCCAGGAAGCGATCGCCTTTTCTACCAGCCCTGGCGGCGCCATCACCTATCAGATCGGTAAATTGCAGATCATGAAATTCCTCGCCGACGCGCGCATGCAGCAGGGTGACAAATTCAATCTCCACGCGTTCCACGATTTCGTCTGGAAAAACGGCAATGAGCCTATTGCGTTGCAGCGCTGGGAATTTCTCGGCGACGCAAGCGAGATGTCAAAGTAGCGATTAACCTAATCGGCAATCTCGAGGCCCATTTGACGGGCAGTGCCGGCGATGATGCGGAAGGCGGCTTCGTCGTCGCGCGCGTTCAGGTCCTTGCGCTTGGTGTTGACGATGTCTATGACTTGTTTGCGCGTGACCTTGCCGACCTTGGTTTTGTTCGGCTCTTTGGAACCGGCGGCGATGTTGGCCGCCTTCTTCAAGAGAACAGCGGCCGGCGGGCTCTTGGTGATGAACGTGAACGATTTGTCTTTGTAAACGGTTATCACGACCGGGAGAATGTCCCCAGCCTGTTTCTGCGTAGCGGCGTTAAATTCCTTGCAGAATGACATTATGTTGACGCCGCGCGGGCCGAGCGCGGTGCCGACCGGCGGCGCAGGGTTAGCTTGCCCTGCTGGAATCTGAAGTTTGATCTCTGCTATTTTTTCTTTTGCTGCCATTTGGGGAAGTTTTTAGTTGAGAGTTGATTGTTGATAGAATTTTATCCGCGCTCGACCTGCCAATATTCCAGTTCCACCGGCGTTGCGCGACCGAAAATGGTCACCGACACTCGCAACTTCCCACGCTCCGGATCGATCTCTTCAACGATACCAGTCTGATTTTGGAATGGACCGTCGGCGACTTTCACGGACTCGCCTACTTCGAAGCTGACTTTCGGTTTCACCTTTTCTTCGCGCTCTTTCATTTGCGCAAGCATGCTATCCACTTCCGATTGCCGCATTGGAATGGGTTTGTCCTTCGTTCCGGCAAACCCAATCACCCCGGATGTCTCACGGATGAAATACCAGGTGCGCCCGACCAACTGGTTGTTCTCGTCGAGCAAATGCATGTTAACAATCAGATAACCAGGAAAAAATTTCCGAGTGCTCTCACTCTTTTTTCCCTTCTTGATTTCCGAGACGCGCTCAGTCGGAACAAGCACATCGTAAATCATGTCGCCCATTTCCTCTGTCTTGACACGTTTCAAGATGTTCTCGCGCACCTTGTTTTCCTGGCCGGAAAGGACGTGCACGACGTACCATTGATCTTTGCCTGCGAGTGCCTGTGCCATAAGTCAGTGTAATCGGGTGAAGAAATGAACGAAATTAACCAGGACAAAATCAAAGAACGCGACAAAGCCACCCAGAAGTAGCATTGAGATGACGACGACAACAGTCGAGTCACTCAGTTCCTTGTAACGGCGGAACCCTTTTTCCTTTGGATCCCACGGCCAAGAGGCCTTTTGCAACTCCACCTTCACCTCACCGAAGAAGTTTTTGATTTTCGAAATCATTTAAACAAAACCAACATCCAACGCCCAACGCTCAACGTCCAACGCCCAATTGGCGCTCTGTGAATTCGGAGTTCAACGTTCGACGTTCGGTGTTTGCCATCTCTTGATCCACGCCAGGAGGGACTCGAACCCCCAACCGACGGTTTTGGAGACCGCTACTCTACCAATTGAGCTACTGGCGTATTTGTAATCTTCCTCTCCCGCTTAATCTTCCTCTTCCCCAGCTTCGCCTCAAGTGAGCAGACGAAGAGGAAAAGGTAGAGGAAGATTATTAATCCAGAATTTCGCCCACGCGCCCGGCGCCGACGGTTTTGCCGCCTTCGCGAATGGCGAACCGAATCGTCTTTTCCATCGCGATTGGCGTTATCAATTCCACTTCGATTGAGATGTTATCGCCGGGCATCACCATTTCCACGCCTTCAGCCAATTTAACCGTGCCGGTAACGTCCGTGGTGCGGAAATAAAACTGCGGCCGGTAATTGGTGAAGAACGGTGTGTGCCGTCCGCCTTCCTCTTTGCTCAGTACGTAAACTTCCGCCTTAAACTTCTTGTGCGGCGTAATGGAGCCGGGCTTCGCGATCACCTGGCCGCGCTCTACCTCCTCTTTCTTCAAGCCGCGCAACAGCACCCCGACATTGTCGCCCGCGCGCGCTTCGTCGAGAAGCTTGCGGAACATTTCGATATCGGTCGCCACTGTCTTCGCCGTTGGACGAATACCCACCAGCTCGACTTCCCCCATTTTCTT
>QHRD01000018.1:0-1142 GCA_003220005.1 Verrucomicrobiota bacterium
TCAGCTGATGCGAGAAAGCGTGTCGGATTGGCGCGAAGTGCTCTTGTGACGAGCGTTAAATCGAGATGAATTGGCCCAGTTCAAGCGGGTTGCTTTGACCTCTAAGTAGCGCTAATGTCTCATAGAAGAAGGGCTTACGGTGCAGCACGCGCTGCTGGCCCATTGCTTGCTTAGATTTTGTGGGGCGAAATCTCGCCGCGGCACATGCGTCCGTCGGCCCGACTCGACCCAAGAAAGGATTTTTAATTTATGGCTAAAGTTTTAGGTATCGATTTGGGGACCACTAACTCCTGCATGGCCGTCATGGAGGGTGGCGACCCGGTAGTTTTGGAAAACAGCGAAGGCGCGCGCACCACGCCGTCGATCGTCGCATTTACAAAAAGCGGTGAGCGGCTGGTCGGCCAGGCCGCGAAGCGTCAGGCGATCACGAATCCGCAGAATACGATCTCTTCGATCAAGCGGTTCATGGGCCGCAAGTTCGATGAGGTGCACGAGGAACAGAAACGTGTGCCTTACAAAATTGTGAAAGCAGCGAATGGCGACGCCCACGTTCAGGTGGAAGTGGGCGGACAGCGGAAGACTTTTTCGCCGCCGGAAATCTCGGCAATGATCCTGTCAAAGATGAAAGCCGACGCGGAAGCGAAGCTGGGCGAAAAAATCACGCAGGTGGTCATCACCGTTCCGGCGTATTTCAATGACTCGCAACGCAACGCCACCAAGGACGCGGGCAAGATCGCCGGCTTGGAAGTGCTGCGCATCATCAACGAACCCACTGCTGCGTCGCTCGCTTACGGTTTGGACAAGAAAAAAGATGAAGAGATCGCCGTTTACGATTTGGGCGGTGGCACCTTCGACATTTCAGTTCTTGAAATCGGCGACGGCGTTTTCGAAGTAAAAGCGACCAACGGCGATACGCACCTCGGCGGTGACGACTGGGATGCGAAAATCATGGATTGGATTGTCGCCGAATTCAAAAAGGAGACCGGCATCGATTTGACCAAGCAGCCGGACGCGATCCAGCGGATTAAAGAAGAATCTGAGAAAGCAAAAATCGCGCTTTCGAGCTCGCAGGAATACGAGATCAATCTGCCGTTCATCACGGCGGACGCGAGCGGGCCGAAGCACATCCAGAAAAAATTGAC
>QHRD01000018.1:1297-7778 GCA_003220005.1 Verrucomicrobiota bacterium
TCAAGGCGGCGTCCTCAAGGGCGAAGTCAAAGATGTGCTGCTCCTCGACGTGACGCCATTAACGCTGTCGATCGAGACCGCAGGCGGCGTGGCTACGTCAATGATTCCGCGTAACACGACGATCCCGACGCGAAAGTCGCAAATCTTTTCAACTTACAGCGACAATCAGCCCGGCGTGGAGATTAAAGTCTTGCAGGGCGAGCGCCCGCTGTCGCGCGATAACAAACAGCTTGGTGTTTTCCATCTTGATGGAATTCCGCCTGCCCCGCGCGGCGTTCCGCAGATCGAAGTCACCTTCGACATCGACGCAAACGGGATTTTGCACGTCGGTGCGAAAGACCTCGGCACAGGTCGCGAGCAAAAAATCTCTATTACAGGCAGCTCCGGTCTTTCGAAGGATGAAGTCGACCGGATGACGCGCGAAGCCGAATCGCACGCAGACGAAGACAAAAAGGCCAAGGAAGCGGTCGAGATCAAGAACAACGCCGACATGCTCGCATATCAGAGTGAAAAGCAGTTGAAAGAGCTGGGCGACAAGATTTCTGGCGACAAGAAAAAGCAGGTCGAAGACGCCATTGCCGCGGTGCGCGATGCGATCAATCGAAACGACACCGATGCGATGAAGCGGGCCTATGACGACTTGCAGAACAAGTTCCAGGAAATCAGCGCCGACCTTTACAAGCAAGCATCAGCGCAGGCTGGTCCGCGCCCGGGTCCGCAACCTGGACCTGAAACGCAACCGCGCGGTGGTGCCGAAGAAGGCGCCGGCCCCGCCAAGCGGGGCGAAGGCGACGTTGTCGATGCCGAGTTCGAAGTCGTTGACGAAGACAAGAAAAAATAATCGAACAATTTGCCGGTGGTTGTTGGCGCCGAAGCTGACAATCGCCGGCTTAACCCAAACAACAAACCAACAGGAGTAAACGAAACAACCTATGGCAGCAGTTAACGTAAAACCGCTCGGAGATCGGGTGCTGGTGCAGCCGCTCGAAGAGCAGGAAGTGAAAAAAGGCGGGATCATCATCCCCGATACCGCCAAGGAAAAACCACAAGAGGGGAAAGTGGTCGCTTTAGGCACCGGCAAAATCGATGACAACGGTAAGAAGGTCGATTTCACGGTGAAGAAGGGCGACAAGGTGCTGATTTCCAAATACGGCGGCACCGAAATCAAAATCGACGATCAAAATTATCTGATCATGCGCGAGGACGATATCCTCGGCATAATCGGGTAATCCCGTCGCTCAACAACCTGTCCGCCGTAGCCTCGGCAAAGGCGGATCAACCAACAACTATTAACTAAAAAATATGGCAGCTAAACAACTACAATTCGATGAAAACGCGCGGCACACGTTGCTGCGCGGTATCGAGAAACTGGCGAAAGCCGTGAAGGCCACACTCGGCCCGTCCGGCCGCAACGTCATTCTCGACAAGAAATTCGGCAGCCCGACGATCACCAAAGATGGTGTGACGGTCGCAAAAGAGATCGAGCTCGAGGATCCGTATGAAAATATGGGCGCCCAGCTCGTGCGCGAAGTCGCGTCCAAAACTTCGGACGTCGCGGGCGACGGCACGACCACAGCAACGATTCTCGCGGAATCCATTTACCGCGAAGGTCTGCGCAACGTCACCGCTGGCGCAAACCCGACTTCGTTGCAGCGGGGCATCATGAAAGCCGTCGATGCAATCGTGGAGGACCTGAAAAAGCTCTCCAAGAAAGTCAGCGATCGCACCGAGATCGCGCAAGTCGCGACCGTTTCGGCTAACTGGGACAAGACGATCGGCGAGATCATTGCCGACGCCATGGACAAAGTTGGCAAGGACGGCACGATCACGGTCGAGGAAGCCAAATCAATCGAGACCACGCTGGAAGTAGTCGAGGGCATGCAGTTCGACAAAGGTTATCTGTCGCCCTACTTCGTCACCAACGCGGAGGACATGGAAGCCGTGCTCGAAAACGCGTACATCCTCATTTACGAGAAGAAAATCTCGAGCTTGAAGGACCTCCTTCCGCTGCTCGAGAAAGTCGCGAAAGCCGGCCGTCCGCTCCTCATCATTTCAGAGGACGTGGAAGGTGAAGCGCTCGCGACTTTGGTCGTGAACAAACTGCGCGGCACGTTGCAGGTTTGCGCGGTGAAAGCGCCCGGCTTCGGCGATCGTCGCAAGGCGATGCTGGAAGACATCGCGGTGCTCACCGGCGGCAGACTCATCAGCGAAGATCTCGGCATCAAGCTCGAGAACATCAAGCTCGAAGACATGGGCAGGGCCAAGCGCATCACAATCGACAAGGAGAACACCACGATTGTCGAAGGCGAAGGCAAAAAAGCCGATATCCAGGGCCGCGTCGCTCAGATCCGTCGTCAAATTGAAGAGACGACCAGCGATTACGACAAAGAGAAACTGCAGGAGCGCCTGGCGAAACTCGCCGGCGGCGTTGCAGTCGTTAACGTCGGCGCTGCGACCGAGACCGAGATGAAAGAGAAGAAAGCTCGCGTCGAAGATGCGTTGCACGCCACGCGTGCGGCGGTTGAGGAAGGCATCGTCCCAGGTGGCGGTGTCGCATTCCTGCGGACGCAGAAAGCGCTCGACAACATCAAGGACCTCGAACCCGATGAGAAAGTCGGTGTCGCGATTGTGCGACGCGCTATTGAAGAACCTACGCGTCAACTTGCCGACAACGCGGGCCGCGAAGGCGCGCTCGTTGTCGAGGAAGTGAAGAAGCGCAAAGGCAACGAAGGCTACGACGTTTCCGCCGATGAATACACCGATCTGGTGAATTGCTCACCACCGAAGCGTTGGTCACGGAGATTCCTGAAAAGGAAAAAACTCCTCCAATGCCTCCAGGCGGCATGGGCGGCATGGACTATTAAACGACAGCCGAAACAACAATTAACAAACAGCCGAGCTCGCAAGGGCTCGGCTGTTTTGCTTTCAAAAAGATTCGCTTCAAGCGCCTACCGACTGAAAGATTGGCCGATGCCAGAAATTAGCGCGCTTTTATGGAATCATCATTCGAATGCAAAGCGGGAAAAAACCTGCAACCATCCAGCCTTTGAGCTAAAATGTTCGAGATGCAGCATCCAAGAATCGGGAAAGAAAAGGGGTCAGAGCTAACAGTCGACACATTGGATTGCAAAACTTGGAAGAGTAAGCGAGCGGTGGTAAGATCGCCAACGTGAGTTTGGCCGAAATCAAGACTGCCATCCAACACCTCTCGTTTGAGCAGCGGGCCGAGTTGGCGGCGTGGTTGCACGGTTGGAACGATGACGAGTGGGATGAACAGATGAAGCGGGACATCGCGGGCGGCAAGCTCGATGACGTGCTGCGTGAAGTGGAGGACGACATTAAAGCGGGACGCCTTCGATCGGCGTTTCTGGCACGATTTCAATCGACTGCCAGCTTATGTCCAATGCCTCGCGCGAGAAAAGTTTCAACTCTGGTTGCGTGATCCGTTCCATCCCTCAATGCAGTTCAAGCCGCTTGTCGGAAACGTCTGGTCCGTGCGAATCGGCGATCACTACCGCGCTGTTGCACAGAAGCACGGCGATCTCGTCGTCTGGTTCTGGATCGGCACGCACGAAGACTACAACAACTTCGTCAGACAACTGCGATAGCCTTTAAGCTACTCCGGCAGCGTGTCGCCAGAGCCGCCGAGCGCAGCCGGGAAATCCTTCAGCTTCGATGAGCCATCTTTCATCGGCAGCACGGTTTCTTCGTAGTTGAGGTGCACCGTTGGTTTGAACGGAAAATTCGTCCGTGTAAATCCGTGGCTAAAAATGTCTGACTTGCCATAGGCGCGTCCATCGGGCATGATTAAGTCCCGATGATCAGAGCGAATTGTCGGGCGCGGTTTACCGCCGCCGATTTCGATTTCATCGTGCGCACGCTGGCGCGTTCGCAGAGCGATCAAGTTTCGCTGGTCGATCTCTTGAGCGATATGGAAACGCGCGATTCCATTCTCGATCATCCGCGCCTGGTCGATGCAATCCTGAATCATTGCGGACATCTGCGGATCTCCTCTCAGTTTTACTTTTACGTTCTGGCCCGGCACGTTTTGCAACAGGGCGGAATTGGAGACCGCAAACTTTGTGATTATATCGCGTCGTTGCTGGAAACGTTTTCGCGCGCGAAGCAATTGCGAGCGCCGCAAACCTCGGGACGCTGCGCCGAGTCCGCCACGGCGGATTCGTCCTATGGCGAACAATACATTTCGGACATGTTGATCGCGCTGAACCGCGCTTCTCCCGAGCAGGCGTTCCTGCTTCGAGCGCATGTCGGGAATTACTCGCTTTTCATCAGCGGAATTTTTCATCCCGCAGTCGCGGGACAGCGGCGCAGTCTGCGGGGCGGACCGGACATTGAGTTTTATGAGCAAGTCGGCCGGACGAACTTTCAACTTGTCGCCTCACACGCCACTGCGCGTCGGTGCGAACTGGATGATGTGTTCGAAGGACTGGCTGATCGATTCCGCGATGTGCGGCTCGCGCTGAATCAACTCTCAGATGGGCTGCTGAATTTGGACGATGACGCGCGGCCATCCCTCTCCTTGTGAACAAGACGCTCTTCAGCCAAATCCAAAAGTTATTCGAGCGAACATACGCGCAAGTCGGAATCAATTTGGAAGATTGCCTGATCGATCGGACGCGTTGTACGCAACTGTCAGCGCTCGCTGGGAAATCCGCACGCGAATTGAGCGAGCTCGCGCGCACCTTCCTCCGTCGCGCTGGAAATCAGCTTTACGTCGGCATTTATTATTCGCGCTGGCTCATCGAACAGCTGGAGCAACACGATCCGCGCGCGGGGTTGGGCGATCGCAATATTCGGTCGCTGATTATGTTCGTCGAGGAACTCAATCATGCGTTGCATGCTGCGCTTCATTTCAAGAGAGGAATCCGTGAGATCGCCTCGGAAGACTTTGCGCGCAATCTCGAGCTCCAAGCACAGGTGGATACTTATCTCGTGCTCCTTTTGTTTGTCGCCTTTTTCCGGAAACCGCAGCGGATTTCACAAGCTGACCGGCGCTGGCTGCGGTTTCATCTTTTCGCCCGGCAATGCCCGGAAGCGTTTCGCGATGCAAATCTGCGCGGACGTTATCTCGAAACAAGCCAGCTCGCGGCGACCTACACGCGTTTCCTCGATACGCTTAACGGCGTGCGGCGCCTCGATGAAATTCGGCGATTTCATTCGCTCGATTACGGCGCAAAAAGACAGCGCATTCTCACGCTGACGAACGGCGGCAGCAACTGACGCAAATCACCTCCGCTGGAGGTATCAGTTCTCCAGAAGTTCGAGATCGGCGAGATCCTGTGGCCGGCCGACGGCGCGCTTGTTTCGTATCAGAGCCTCTTTGCTCAAAATGAAAATGGGAATGCCGTCCAGTTCGGCCTCCACCTTGCTCGCAAGCGCTTCCTCAGTTGTCACGCCGGTGATGCTCGTTAGCAGATCGATTCGATTTGGCGCGCGGCCCAATTGAATCATCTGCGCCGCCTGGGTGAAATCAGATTCCTTGAAGCCGGAACCAACGAAACCAAAGTGATGCAAAACATCGACAAGCTTGACTGCGTTTTCGGGCGTCGCTCGAACCAAAATATCGAGATCCCCGGTGTAGCGCGGCCCGCCCATGGAACGCCAAGCTGTGCGCGCCGACAATCACGTAGTCAATTCCGCGAGAGTTTAATGATTCGAGAAACTCTTTCGAGTCTTTGCTCAGGGCCATGATTGACAAGATCCACCAGAATTTGCAAGCGTTCGTTGCCGCTAAGCTTTTTATAAAACTGGCGATCGGCTTTTTCTGCTTCGGCAAAGCTGCGGAATTTTCGTACCGTTTTGTCCACCCGAAACAATACCCGTGCTATCTGTTTTTCCGAGTGTTTTCTGTGGGAATCACACGGGGTAATAATTGCGCCCTGACCGATGCTGCGATTCATTTGGGCATGACGACGTATCCGAAGAGCCCAAAAGAAATGACAGACGGCATGATGTATTTCCCGCGAATGATTATCACAAGAACCTTGGCGCCATGCATGCAGCGGATGGGGTGTGCTGCAATTTTCTGCGCGTCCATTATCGCGATCTTCGGAATCGTGTGCTGGAGGGCGGCACAGACGAAGAAATTCTCGAATGGTGCTTCGAAAAGGGACGCCAGCTCAACGAAGGCGACCTGTTTGTCTGGAATGGTTTCGCATCGAAACTCGGATGGCGCGATTCTGTGACCCCGATCTTAGAGGAAGCGAAAAAGAAACATGGGATTGCTGATCGCCATGATGTCGCCACCATTCCCGACTTTATCGATTTCGAGGAAGGCCGGTTGGGACATGGCAGTGATCGGTGATTGGTGTCAGTGATCAGCGCGCCGCCGTTCTTGTCATTCCGAGCGAAGTCGAGGAATCTCTCGCCATGCGTGTGGGCTCAATCGCGTTGGTAGCGATTTTCTTTTCCTTGTGGGCGACTCGAGCCAACGCAGAACTGCCAACAACATTCCCGACAT
>QHRD01000018.1:7859-8528 GCA_003220005.1 Verrucomicrobiota bacterium
ATTGAGCGGTTCGGCACAAGCGGCGAAGGCGGTCGAATATGTCGCGAACGAATTGAAAGCGATCGGCTGTGAAGTGCAGTTAGAAAAAGTGATGGTGCCGCATTGGGTGCGCGGCGAAGAAACGGCAGCGCTCGTTCAATTTCCAGGGCAGGCGGAGAACACGACACAAAAAGTTGTGCTCACCGCGCTTGGCGCGAGTGTCGCCACTCCGCCGGAAGGTCTCATGTCCGAAGTCGTCGCGGTCAGAAATTTTGAGGAACTGAAATCGCTATCTCGCGAAAAAGTTGGCGGCAAGATTGTGCTCTTCAATTATCCCTTCGACAAACAAATGGCCGCGGAAGGTCGTGCGGGCGAAGCGTATGGCGAAGCAGTTGTTTATCGCAGCGATGCCCCGAGCGCAGCGGCGCGCCAGGGCGCTGTCGCCTGTTTAATTCGGTCGGTGGGCGGCGCCGATTATCGGCTTCCGCATGCTGGACAGACAAATTACGCAAACGATGCGCCGAAGATTCCAGCCGGCGCGGTCACGGCGGAGGATGCGGATTTGATTGTCGATCTCGTGCGACAAGGGCCGGTAAGAATGAAATTGGTTCTCACACCGCAGCAATTAGCCGATGTCGAGAGCTACAACGTAATTGGCGACATCAAGGGCAGCGAACATCCCGAGCAGGT
>QHRD01000131.1 GCA_003220005.1 Verrucomicrobiota bacterium
CTGAAATCACCGCAGCCGTGTTGATAGCAGGGGCTTCTCTGTTTGGCAAAATCGTTTGGAGGGTATGGGGCTTTAAAGCGTTAAGCGATTGCGTGTGATAGTTACTTGGAAGCGTGGTCGTCCGCATGCGGGACGACTTCCTCGCTATGACGTGGGCTAGATCAGTATCGTAATACTGTAACGGCGGCATTCGCTTTGCCAGCGATATACCTCGTGGGGAGTAACCACAGGCAAGCTCGACAACTATATCAGGGCTCCTACTCACAAGCCACTCAGTGAGAGTTTGATGTCGCCACAGTAGGTTTTGGTCGTGCTGTCGCAGGAAATCCGGAAGAGTTGGGCCTGTCGCCCGCGCGAACGATCGGAAACACGCATGCATGAATCTGCCAATGCCGGTGCCAAATAATTCGGCGTGGTCGAGGCCGGCACGCCGCCACACCTCTGCCGTGAAAAGCCCGGTCGCTGCTATTCCATAAGAGCTCATAGATTCTTCACTCGAGTCCTGGCCACGTGTTATGATGCCGATAATTAACGGGTGTATAGTGCAATTGCGGCGCAATAGTTCGCCTACATGTCAATGCGCAACCGACAACCATTGTGCGACCTGGGTTCGAGCGTGAAGTAGTCCAGCTTCAACAATTTGATCGATTGCTTTCCATTCGAATAAACCAAAGTGGGCGACGTGGGGATCTATAAAGAGCGAGGCACTAGTTTGCGCCGCCACGGCAGACGACAAGGAACTCAACATCGAGCTCCGATAGAGAATATGAAGAATGTTCGGGTGTGGCCGATGCGGTGCGAATGGATTTAGTCTACTGAGTAAAACATGCCAGGGCGAGCACGCTTCCGGTGGAACGTTGACAAGACTCGGATCAACGAAGGAAGTCACGTTTGCAGCGATGATGGATCCCGGCGCAAAGCGTCGCATGATGTCCACGGGCAGATTATTCAAAACGCCACCGTCACACAAAAGATCCCCGTCGCAGATGACAGGCGGAGCTATACCGGGAATTGAAACACTCGCTTTAACCCAGTTGGTTAGTGGTCCGTGACGGTGAACGCATACTTCGGCTCGGGAAAGGTTTGTTGTTACGCAAAAGTAATTTCGGGGCAGATTTTCGATCTGTTGATCGTGGAAGATCTCTTCAAGAGAGATCGAGAGCCGTTTAGGAGCGAACAGTGAGAGGATCGGGATTGTAAAATCCCAAATCCCTCGCTCGACAAAGGTCTTCCTACAGGCTTCGCGCATTTGATCTGGAGTAAAGCCAAACGCGACCATCGCCGCGATCAAAGCACCCATGCTTGTCCCGCCGACAGCGTCGATCGGTATGCCGGCTTCGGCCAGAGCTTGGACGACGCCGATGTGGGCGAATCCTCGGGCGCCTCCGCCGCTTAGCACCAAGCCAGTTGCTTTGCCCGCCAGAAAGCGCGCGACACGAGCGTAATCCTCTTTGTTCCCACCCTTTGTTCCCACTGGCGACGTAGTGATGCATGTCCACATCCCTGGATTGTAACCACGATGCCGCCGAACGGCGAAAGGCGCCTGTTTGCATGAGCACGAGGTGGCGGTGCGGAGATGCCGCTGTGCCGCGCTGCGCGTCGAAATCAAATTCAACTGCGTTCAGACCTGAATCCGAGCTGTCATCAGCCACGAGAATTATGCTGTCAGCTTGCCGGACAGAGCGAGTATTCCAAACGCTCGGCGACGGATCGCCTTCGTAAAGTATAAACCGATACTGCTCTTCCGACTTAGCCGAAATAGCAGACATACAATCCTGACCAGACCGCAACCGCAAGACTGGCCCGAAGGAGGAGAGCTCCTCGGCAAGCTGAGTGGCAAAAACCTCAACCACATTCAGATTGCCGCCTGCCGGCAAGAGCGCAATTGCCTCGGTCGACTGACGCAACGATTTCTTTAAATGTTGGACGCGATGTAGCCGTTCAATCTGCGCTCGTGCGACCTCGATCAACAGATGAGGACATTGTTTGGCGACTCTCTCGAAGGATGACTTTGTTACAATGAGAATGGAACTGTCCCGCACGGCGTGAACGGTCGCGGCACGTCTGTCTCCGGTAATCAGTGCTAGTTCGCCGATCACTTCGCCGCTTAACACATCATCAACCTTCGATTTACGCTCGACAGGGTCGTCCAAATAGACCCTGAATCGGCCTGACACGACGATATAAAGGTGTTCACCTATATCTCCGCGTTGAAAGAGAACTTCGCCGGCCTTGATCTCGCGCTCAGTAACTTCCGTGGCCAGTTCAGTCGCTTCCTCCAGCGAAAGTGCGCGGAAAATATCCGAGCTTAGGAGTAGCCGGGCTTTATCAACTAGAGTAAGGACGCTCATCGATGCCACACGGCGTCGGTGCTAATGATGTGAACTTAGATCGGAGGGCTGCATACCGACAAGAACAAACGATAGACCGAACCAAATGTCCGTCGCCATCCGCTTCACCGTTTAAGCCGGCGCGGCTGGCTCCGATTAAGGTCGCAAATCCCCGGCTCACGCCCGGAGCTACATTCTTCCGCGCCGAGGGCGCTTCGTGTATCTGATATATTTTGATTCTGGAACATTTCTGCAACTTCATCCCACAATTTCCGTAGAGAGATAGTGGGGTGCACCATCAGCGTTTAACAATTCGGGTTTCGCGTGCCGCGCAACGTCCATTGGCTGCATGGCTTCGGCGCGGACACTTTTTTAGCTTATTTTGGAAAAAAGACTTGACGTCGTCCAAGCCAAGCCTCAAAAAAAGCGGCCAAATTTCGGGACAAATCCACATGAATCGATGTCTCCGCGTTCTTGCGTTGACGGCGGTCACCGCTTCGGTTGTAACCGGGCTCGCGAGTGCCGCCCGCGCTGCTTCACTCAGCCAAGCGCGCATCACTCGAGTAAACAATCACGTGCAATTGCTGCATCCGAAGTCGGCGGCGCGCCCAGCGTCGGTAAACGACACTGTCGATGAGGAAACAATCGTGCGAACCGGCAAGGACTCGCGTGCTGAGCTGACTTTCCAAGATGAAACAGTGGTGCGGTTTGCGCCCAACACCGCTTTCAGTTTCAAAAATGGAATGCGCGATTTGAATCTGACAGAGGGCGCAGTGCTGATTCAGTCCCCGAAGGGGGCGAATGGCGTGACAATTCATTCTGCTACGATGGCGGCAGCCATCACAGGGACCACCACGATGCTGGAATATCATCCCGGCGTTTGCAAATTTCTGGTGTTGGAAGGCACGGGGCGATTGTATCGGCCCGGCCACCTGGGTGATTCAGTTCTGGTTGAGCCGGGCCAACTGGTCATGGGTAATCCCAACGCAGCG
>QHRD01000132.1:0-4738 GCA_003220005.1 Verrucomicrobiota bacterium
ACTGCGCTGGGCTGACGCGTCGATTCAGAATGAGGAAAGGTTCGATAATCTCAGCACCAAGGCCGACATCCTCAAAGCTCTGAATCGCCCGGACGAAGCGAAAACCGTCTGGAATCATGCCCTCGAACTTGCCAAGGCACCGCAACTATATACGTATGGCCGACAGTTGCAGAATCAGAAGAAGGGCGCAGAAGCGATGGAGATTTTCAAAGAGGTCGCCAAACGCTTTCCGCAGGGGGTTTTTGGATATCTCGCTCAGGCTCGCATTAAATCTTCAGCAGGCGATTTCGCCGGTGCGAGCAACGATGCCAAGCAGGCACAGACTGCCGCCCCTACGGATGCACAGAAACAGAGCATCCAAGCGCTGATCACCCGGCTCGACGCCAAGCAGGACATCAACAAGTAACGCCGGGCTATCTCGGGCTTGGGACCATAGGCGCAATGGGATCTTCAAAACCGGGAGTCCGACGTTGCACGTGATGCTCCACACGATTGCGCGATCGGCGGTCACAGATGCGCACGGCTAATTCGGCCGATGCGCCGCCGTTGCTATCTCCAGAGCAGATGGATGCTGGCGAGATTCAGCTCGCACTGCAAAAGCTCAACGTGCTTGGCCGGGTTCTCTACGTCGCGGCGCACCCCGATGATGAAAACACAAATCTCATGGCATTCTGGGCGAACGGCTTGCTCTACGACAGCGCTTATCTTTCAGTCACGCGTGGGGACGGCGGTCAGAATTTGTTGGGGCCAGAATTGGGCGAGCGCCTCGGCGTGATTCGGACAGAGGAATTGCTGGACGCGCGCCGCATCGACCATGCGAAACAGTTTTTCACGCGAGCGACCGATTTCGGGTTTTCCAAAACGGCTGAAGAAACGCTACGCTTCTGGAATCACGACAAGATCCTTGCGGACGTAGTCTGGGTCGTCCGGAATTTTCGACCGGACGTGATGGTGACGCGCTTCAGTCCGGAAGATCAACTGACGCATGGCCATCATACGGCGTCAGCCATTCTCGCGCAGGAAGCATTCGCGGCAGCTGGCGATCCAAATCGTTTTCCAGAGCAACTGGCGTTCGTGAAGCCGTGGCAAGCGACGCGGTTGGTTTGGAACACGTCGCCGTTTTTCTTTACGAACCGCAATCTTCCTTTCGATCCGACAGGTCTGACGATGCTGGAAGCCGGGGGTTATAATCCGCTTCTCGGTAAAGCGTACACGGAGATCGCGGCTGCCAGTATCAGTATGCACAAGAGCCAGGGCGTCGGGGGCGCGCCCCGACGCGGCGCGCGAGAAGAATATTTCAAACCATTGGAAGGTCAGCCGTCGCGTGTTCCCAATTCGGAACCGGTTGCTGCGGACATTCGTCAGATCATTTCCAAGTTCAATCCCTCTGATCCGGCCGCTTCGCTACCCGACCTGTTGAAGCTACGGCAGGCAATGAGTGGAATGCAGGACGACTCCTGGATCCCGGAAAAAACAGCCCAGTTGGACAAGATCATCGCTGCATGTCTCGGCTTGCACGTGGAAGCATCAACAGAGACAGCAACGTTCTCGCCAGGGCAAACCGCGAAAATCAAGCTAGACGCAATCAATCGCTCGAATGTTCCGGTTACACTTGAGGAAGTAAGATTTCCGAACACAGGCGCCTCGATGAAAATTGATGCGGCCCTTCCGGCGAACGACCTCGTCACGAAGGATCTGTCATGCAAGATCCCGGACGATACTCCTTATTCGCAGCCTTACTGGCTTCGCAAACCGGGGACCGTCGGCACCTTCACAGTGGACGATCAAAAGCTCATTGGTCTCCCTGAAAATCCCCCTGCTCTTCCGGTCGAAATAGTTTTGCAGGTGAACGGACAGCAGCTGCGATACATCGTGGACACGAGGTATCGCACGGTTGACCCGGTGGCAGGCGAAGTGCGACGAGCAGTTGTCATTGCGCCACCTGCGTTCGCGAACGTGGCCGACAGCGTGTTCGTATTTCCGACGAACCAGCCGAAACCTGTTTCAGTACACGTGACCGCGGCCACGGGTCCTGCTAAAGGCGAACTTAAACTCGCTCTGCCGCAGGGATGGGAAGTTTCTCCGGCGTCTCTGCCGATAGATTTGAAGTCAGCCAGTGCTGAGACGACAGGCACGTTCACCGTGAAACCGCCGGACCAAAATGGCGAAGGCAGTTTGCGAGCCATTGTTTCGATCGATGGCCGCGAGTACGCGTTCGAGCGCATGCGCATTTCGTATCCGCACATCGGCGTTCAGACGCTGATGCCGAGCGCAGAAGCCAAACTGGTTCGCGCCGATATCCAAAAGAAGGGCGATCGCATCGGTTACATTCCCGGTGCCGGTGATGATGTCCCGGAAAGCCTGAGACAGATCGGGTACTCGGTGAAAATCTTGAGCGAATCGGAAATCACGGCGAAGAACCTCGCGCAGTTTTCCGCCGTCGTACTCGGTGTCCGCGCCTACAACACGCAGGACCGAATTTCCAACTGGTTGCCTGAGCTATTTGATTACGTAAAACAGGGCGGAGTTGTTATCGCGCAGTACAATACCCTGGCGGAGCTTAAGACTAATCAACTGGCGCCGTATCCATTGGAAATTTCACGCGACCGAGTCACCGACGAAAATGCGGAGGTACGGATTCTGGCGCCGAATCATCCGCTCATGACCACGCCAAACAAAATCACATCGAAAGATTTCGAGGGCTGGGTTCAGGAACGCGGTCTTTATTTTCCGAACAAGTGGGATCCGGCCTGGACACCAATTCTATCGTGCAACGATCCCAAGGAGAAGCCGCTCGACGGCGGTCTGCTCGTTGCAAAGTCTGGCAAAGGTTTCTTTATCTACACGAGTTATTCCTGGTTTCGGGAGTTGCCGGCCGGGGTCCCGGGAGCCTATCGATTATTCGCCAACATGTTGTCGTTGGGAAAATGAATGCACGCGATAGCAACGCCGACGCGCGCTCATGGCGCAAGGCATATAGCCTGGCGCTTGCGCTTTTCGCAGTTGAGGTGGTCCTCCTCTACCTCTTCACTGTCCGGTTTTCGTGAACCGGCTGGATTACTTTGTTCTCATCGCCACGATTCTGGCGATTCCGCTTTACGGCCTTTGGCGAACGCGCGGCAGCGCTTCGTTAGGCCAATATCTCAAGGGCGATGCAAGTATCCGGTGGGCCACCATCGGGCTGTCGGTGCTCGCGACGCAGGCTGGGCCGATCACCTTTCTTTCGATGCCGGGGCAGGCGTATGAGAGCGGCATAGGTTTTATCCAGAATTATTTTGGGCAACCGCTCGCGCTGATTGTTGTGTGCGCGGTATTCGTTCCGATCTATCAGCGGCTGAAAGTTTATACCGCCTATCAATACCTCGGCGAGCGATTCGATCGGAAGACGCGGTTGCTCGGCGCGTTTCTGTTTCTCGTGCAACGGGGCATCGCGGCTGGGATCACGATCTACGCGCCGGCCATTGTTCTCTCCGCGTTGCTCGGGTGGCGCTTGAACCTGACCATCTGGCTCGCAGGCGGGCTTGTAATTATTTATACGGTTATCGGCGGAACCAAAATTGTAAGCATCACGCAACGCTACCAGATGATCGTGATTTTGGTCGGCATGGCGATCGCGTTTGCAGTCGCGGTTTACAGACTTTCGCCCAATCTGTCTTTTGGAAACACGCTATCGGTCGCCGGAAAAATGGGCAAACTGGAGGCGGTCACTTTCTCTCTCGATCCGCACAAGCGCTATACATTTTGGTCCGGCTTGATCGGCGGTTTTTTTCTCGCGCTATCCTATTTCGGAGCGGACCAATCGCAGGTGCAACGATACATAGCGGGCGGCTCGCTCAAAGAGAGTCGGCTCGGATTGCTCTTCAACGCGGTAGTGAAGGTGCCGATGCAATTTTCCATTCTGCTGCTGGGCGCGGTTGTTTTCATGTTCTACCAATTCGAAAAGCCGCCCGTTTATTTCAATCAACCTGCTTACGAACGTGCATTGCGGAACGGGTATGCCCCGCAGTTAACGGAGTTGAAGACGCAGTTTGATGAGGTGTTCACGCAAAAACGCGATGCCATTCGTGTTCTTTCCGCTGCGTCATCAAACGAGCGCGACTCCGCGATGAACAAGCTGCGCACACTTGAAGCGCAGACGAGCGATTTACGCGACCGAACGAAGGCAGTTCTCGTCCAAGCGGGCGTGGACCCAAAGAGCAAGGAATCTGATTACGTATTCATCACCTTTATTCTTCAACAGATGCCGCACGGAATTGTCGGATTACTCATCGCAGTGATCTTGTGCGCGACCATGTCGGCGACGGCAGCAGCTCTGAATGCTCTCGGCGCCACCACAGAGGTGGATTTTTATCGACCGTTGATCCGGCCGAACGCGAGCGACCACCATTATGTCGTCGCGGCGAAAGCGCTGACAGCAGCATGGGGTTTGATTGCAATCGGCGTCGCTTCATTTGCCAGCTTGGTCGAGAATCTCATCGAAGCCGGCAACATTCTCGGCTCGGTTTTTTACGGCAGCATCCTGGGTCTGTTCCTCGCAGCGTTCTTTATTCGTCGAGTCACCGGGTCCTCGGCGTTTTTCGCCGCGCTCGTCGCGCAAACCCTCGTGTTCGTGCTGTTCGTGACGACGAATATCGGTTACCTCTGGTATAATTTCATTGGCTGCGCGGCCGTACTGGTCGTGGCACCGATCCTGCAGCAAACTATTTTTCGTAGTGCGGAACCTCCCACCAGGGCATGA
>QHRD01000132.1:5002-5483 GCA_003220005.1 Verrucomicrobiota bacterium
CCCGACTTCTCGTCGCACATTTCAAGGAGACTAAAGCGTCGAACGTCGCCGACTTCTGTCTCGAGATGTACACGCGCATGGGCTTGCTTCATGGAATTCGGGTGGAGCGATCGAGCGGACCCGACTTCAGGGCGCGCGCTGTGGCAGTTTCAGACTACTTTGTCGATGCGCATTATGAAGGAGAAATTGTCCGCGCACGTTATCGCAACGGAAAATTGTTGCTGCACAAAGAAGGCGGTCGGTTCCTGGAGATACCCGGAGAAGATTTTGGTCTGGAGTAAATCAGCCCGACCCGCGACACGCGTTTTCTTTGGATGCAATCAGTGATTCGATGCACCCATTACGTCGCCGGCGCGAGCGAGCAGCATTACATCAACAAGGCCGATGCTCCTGACGTGAAGTTCATCAGGCGCGACGACATTTCCGATTCCGGCAAAGCTTACACCGAGTTGTCATGAAATCGGGGCCGCTCAAAATTGGG
>QHRD01000133.1 GCA_003220005.1 Verrucomicrobiota bacterium
GAACTGTAGCGAAATTCAGCGCCGCCGCCGGTCGCGCGGTGTAGTTAGGCGGCTGAGACAGGAGGCGCGGTTTCGGGCTTGCGCGTAGCAACCATTACATCTGGACGCAACGCTTCGTCGCGTGGCACAACGGGTTTCGGTCCTGCCTTCGGATAAGCGATTCGACTGTGCAACATCGATAAGAGCGTGAATCGGAAACGGTCGGCGATGACTTTGAGTTCGCCGAGTGTTAGGTCGCAGTCGTCCAATTGCCGGTCGCTAATGCGTTCGTCGATCAACTCGTTCACGAGCGCTTCGATTTTCTGCGGCGTTGGTTTCTCTAGACTTCGGGAGGCGCTCTCAACGGTGTCGGCCAGACTGACAATGGCGCTTTCCTTCGTTTGCGGCTTTGGTCCGCTATAACGAAAACTTTCTTCCTTTACCTCTGGAATATCGTCTTCGCGCAGTTTCATAATTTTTCCTCCCGCGCGCGCGTCCTCATGCTGCTGGAGGGCGCGTTGATAAAAATAACGGACGAGTGACGTGCCGTGATGCTCCTGAACAATATCAAGGACGCGCTGGTTTAGCCGGTGTTTGAGCGCGAGATCCACACCTTCCTTCACGTGCGCGATGATGATCAACGCGCTCATCGTCGGCGCGAGATCATCGTGCGGGTTGCGTTCGAAGCTCATGTTCTCGGTGAAGTATTCCGGTTTCACCAGTTTGCCGACATCGTGAAAATAAGCGCAAACGCGGCAAAGGGTCGCGTTTGCGCCGATCGCTTCCGCGGCGGCTTCGGCAAGATTGGCCACCACCAGGCTGTGATGATAGGTCCCCGGCGCTTCGATGGTCATGCGCCGCAGCAACGGATGATTCAGATCAGACGCTTCCAACCAAGAAATGTCCGTTGTGATTCCAAACAGATTCTCCAGCATCGGCAGCGCGCCACCAGCGATTGTTGCCGTGACGATGCCATTGCCGATGGCCAGAGCGCTTTGCCCCAAACGTCAGTGACAACAGCCAGATGGCGAGCCCGACATAGAAACCGGCCCGGATCAATTTGCTGCGGCGTCGTACCTGCAACGTAAGAGAGACAGCCGTGAATCCGCTGATCAGACTCGTTATCAAGAGAGGGGCGTCGATTGGACCGAACAACATGCTACTCCACAAACTTACAAAAAAAGCCGCATAAAGGCCGTGATGACGTCCCAGTAAAACGCTCAGCACAAGCGGCGCGAACGCATAGGGCGTAATCAATCCCCCCATTTCTGGTTTTAAGAATTTGTAGCTGCCGCTGTTACACATCACCAGCAGCAGTTTGGTGGCAGCCAACTGCACAAGAATAATGCCAAAGACAAGAAGAATGCGCGAGTTTTGCGAAAAACTCTTCGGCTGATTGATCCAGAGCTGGGTAATCGCGGTAGCAAGAACCAGCAGCGCAATTAAGAAATTCTTCGTCGGCTCCGGCTGTTGCCCGCTAAAGACCAGAAATGCGAGACCACCGGCAAACATCGCAAAGATCAGCACCTTGATGTATGGCGAGTTTTCCAGGTTGCGCACCAGTTCGCTGCGCGCCCTGCGGCGCCGAGTTTTCCGCGAGGCGAGTCCGCGCTTGATGAGTCGCCCGCGTCTCAGAAAATCGAACATACTTTGCTTTATTTGCGCGACGCCGGCGCGGGCGAGCGGTGCTGCTGATATGCGCCGATGATGGCACGCACCAGTTCATGCCGCACAACGTCGCGCTCGGTAAAATAGACAGTCGCAATTCCCGACACCGTTTTCAATGCTTGCAACGCCTCGACGACGCCGGATCGTTTGTTCGCAGGCAAATCGATCTGTGTGACGTCGCCGGTCACCACGCATTTGGAATTCAAACCGATTCGCGTCAGCAACATGAACATCTGCTCGGTCGTCGTGTTCTGCGCTTCATCGAGGATGACAAAAGCATTGCTCAAGGTTCGTCCGCGCATATACGCGAGCGGAGCGACTTCAATGATCTGCCGCGCAATCGCCCGTTCCATTTCTTCCGGCTCCAACATGTCACGCAATGCATCATAAAGCGGACGGAGATACGGCGTGATCTTTTGTTCAAGGTCGCCGGGGAGAAATCCCAGCGCTTCGCCTGCTTCTACCGCCGGTCTTGTTAAGATGATCCGCGCCACCTGCTCCTTTTTGAGCGCAGCCACTGCCATTGCGACGGCGAGATAAGTCTTACCTGTGCCCGCGGGTCCGATTCCAAAAACGACGTCGTGCTTTTGAATTGTCTCAATGTACGCGCGCTGATTTGCGCTGCGCGCTACGATCGGCGGCTTGCGCGACGACGTTGTGATTTTTGTCGAAACAATATCGCCGAGGTTTGCATCGTGGTCTTCGTTCACGGCCTTAAGCGCATAATTAAATTCGTGCTTGTGGATGTCCACGCCTTGCTGGCGCGCTTTTTCAAGTTGTTCGAACACCTGCTGTGCTTTATCGATGCGGTTCGGGTCGCCCTCCAGTTTCACCCAGCCCTCGCGCGTGGTCACTTTCACCCCCAGGGAGTCCTCGAGGTTTTTCAAGAGTTTGATATCATTGGCGTAAAGCGATTGCAAAGCGCGTGGGCTTTCGAATTGCAGCGTGCGAGTTTCAGTCATTTCTCAAGTGGCAGCGGCATCTGGGCCGATCGATTGGCAGGGAAGCCAATGCCACTAATTTTACCGGAAGCCATACACCAGCGCCCAGTGCGTGCGGTCCTCTGGCGATTCCTCAACACTAACTATGATAAAGTAGCTGCCGGTAGCTTTTGGAATCACGTGCGAAGCTGCAAAGTGGCCTTTCTGCCATCCGTCTGATTCTTCCGCCAGCTTTCCGTCCGAATCATAAACGTGGACGGAAACCTTTGCTCGATCGATTTCCGTTCCCAACCAAAACCAGTATTCGTTTCCTTTAAACAATTGCTGGCGCACGGCTTTTTTCTCGCCGGAACCGAGGTCGCCTCCCCAGTAATCCTCACGCACCTGAAAGCCCTGTTTCACGTAAGGTTCCGCTGCTTGGAGAGCAAATGACTGCGCGTCATCCACAGACGCGAAGATTGCGGGCTGCACTGCCATGAGCGCCAGCAGGAGACAGCTACTGCGGATCGGAACTTTCGCGAACAAGTTCATCGGAATTTCTTAGTCTTTCATCACGATGCCGTTGCCGATCCGTGTCGTGATTTCATTGACCTTCTTTACGGATTCGGCAGGAATGCGCCGGTCACCGACGTCAATCAAAGGTTTCACCTCGCCCAGAGCGTCCTTAATTTGGTGAATGATGGGAAGATTAAACTCTGGCATTGCCTGAAGCCTTGTCTGAAAATAGGAAAGCAGATCAGGCTGGTGCAGTAGTTCTGCGCCATCGGCGGAAAAATGCTCCTTCACGATCGACGTCAACACTTCCGTGCCACGCAACCATCCGCCCAGGCTGACAAGCTGCGATAATTTTTCGTCGTGCACCTCGTTCATCGCTTGCTGCACACTGTTCTGGGTACGATCCAGTTCCTGGCGCACGTTTTCCCATTTGCGCTTATCTGCCGCATCGATGATTGCCTTCGCATGCGGGGTGATTGAATTTCCCACACCGATCCCTTTTGCCAACGTCATTACGCGCTGGCCAATCTCTTTTACAGTCGGTGCGTCTTCCGCCTGCACCGCGATGAAACCATCGGCGATCACTGTGCCCAGCAGAAGAGCAATGCGTGGGCGCTCGGTAAAGTTAGGGCCCTTATCGCTGCGGACATGTTCCTTCCAGTTGACCGTGCCTAGTTTGTTCAGCGCCCCGAAAATTTCATTTGGCAATGGCACCACAACATCTTCCACGGTTGTGGAAAGTTGTTTAATATCGATATGCTGTGGGGCTTGAGCGCCATTTGCGCAAAGTGCAAGCCCAAAGAGTACAGCTACACTTAAATTCACATGTCTGGTAAACGGAATCATTGGCACTTTCGACTGTTGATTTCGGCTTAGTATTCGGGATTTAATGGAGCGAAACTTAACCGGAACCTCTGTCTTAGACAAATCGCGGCATAAACATTTTGACTCCCTTGAATCGAACCAGTTTTTTGCTTCGGCGGTATCACCGTCCTCATTTCCTATGGATCTACGCCGGCTAGAGCAGATCCTCGATCGCGCGCCTTCCATGCGGATCACGGTAATCGGCGATCTCATGCTGGACGAATTCGTTTGGGGAAAGGTCGGTCGCATCTCGCCGGAAGCGCCGGTGCCAGTGGTGGAGGTAACCGGAGAATCATTTTATCCGGGAGGAGCGGCCAACGTTCCCGCAATCTGCGCGAGTTCGTCAAGAGCGTCGGCGTCATCGGAATGCTCGGGAAAGATCGCAGCGGTCGGCAACTCCGTGAGTTATTAACCGCACAGAATATTGATACTTCCAATGCGGTCGAGGATGAAACCCTGAGCACGATTCTCAAAACCCGCATCATCGCCCTCCACCAGCAAGTCGTTCGTGTTGATCGCGAAAAAATCGTTAACCCATCGCCCGAGCAGATTGCGAAAGTAGTCACCGCGGTCGGCAACACAATCCAGAAAACCGATGCGATCATCTTCGAAGATTATGGCAAGGGCTTTATAACGACTGATCTGGTCTCACAAATTGCCCCCGACGCGCGGGCCGCCGGTAAAATTGTCGCGGCTGATCCGAACCCGCGACATTCTGTCGATTGGCGCGGAGTCACAGTGGTCAAACCAAATCGCGCCGAAGCCTTTCTCGGCTCAGGCATTCCCTGGCGCGAACCTGACGAAGCTCCAGAGAAAGATGCCGATCTCAGGCGCGCCGGTGAAGCGATTCTCAAGAAATGGGAAACCAAATATGTCCTCGTCACCCTCGGCGAACACGGGATGATGCTCTTTCAGCAGAACGAAGCGCCGCATTACATTCCAACGAAGGCACGACAGGTTTTCGATGTCTCCGGCGCCGGCGACACCGCGATTGCGCTCTTTACCCTGGGACTTATCTGCGGAGCGACCCCGATTGAAGCGGCGGAAATTTCCAACCATGGAAGCGCAGTTGTGGTCAGCAAACTTGGAACGGCGACCGTGACACGGGACGAACTCATCGCCAGTTTCCGAGAGGACAGCGAACATGACTAAAGCGCTGTCGCCTGCTGTCTTTGTCGATCGCGACGGCACCATCAGGGAGGATTGCGACTACTGTTCCGACCCGAAAGAAGTAAGGATTTTTTCAGGTGTGCGGGAATCCCTGCTGCGTTTGAAGTCGAAGGGCTTCAAACTGATCATCATTGCGAATCAGAGCGGAATCGGCCGCGGATTTATGAAGGTCGAGCAATATCGCGCCGTCGAAGCGGAGGTGCTGCGACGACTCGATGGGTTGATCGATGCGACGTGTTTTTGCCCCGACGTTCCCGGGCAACCTTCCAGTGGTCGCAAACCGGCTCCTGGAATGAGCTTGCAGGCGAAGCGAGATCACGTGATTGACCTTTCCCGCTCATTTTTCATTGGCGACAAAGAGATCGATGTAGAGTGCGGTCGCAACGCTGGCGTGCGCACAATCCGTGTTCAAACCGACTCTCGACACGACACAACTGGCGGCACGCCAGATGGGACCGCTGAGGACCTGCCCGCTGCGGCAGAGATAATTCTAACCCAAACGTGACACCTGCTGATGCACTTCGGCGGCCGCAGAACGTCGAAAGAATTCTTGAGAGAGCCTTATGAGTAAGGCCGTTGGCATTATTCCAGCTCGCTGGGGTTCTACGCGTTTTCCGGGAAAACCATTGTATCTCATCGCTAATAAGCCTCTTCTACAACATGTCTGGAAACGATGCCGGAAAGCGAAAAACCTCGATTCGGTAATCATCGCCACCGACGATATGCGCATCGCAGAGGCTGCTTTCGATTGGGGCGCAGACGTCGCCTTAACCTCGCGAAGGCACCAAAGCGGCACCGATCGAATCGCCGAAGTGGTACGCAAGAAAAACTCCGCTCCAATCGCAAGATCGACATCGTTACCGCCGCGCACCCATTTGTGGATCCCGCCGAGGCATCTTCCCCACACCAGGTCAAGGTGGTCCTCGATGCACGCGGCCGCGCGCTTTATTTTTCACGCGCAGCGATCCCCTACCCCCGCGATCCCTCGAAAATAAAATATCTTCGTCATCAAGGCATCTATGGTTTCCGGCGCGACGCGCTGTTGCAGTTTGTAAAATGGAAACAAGGTCCGCTGGAGCGCGCCGAGTCGTTGGAACAATTGCGCGCATTGGAAAATGGTGTAAATGTTCATGTGCTCCTTACGAAACATGGTTCCCCCGGCGTCGATACGCCGGCCGACGCAGATGCGCTGGAGCAAAAGCTCGCTCGCGCACAAGGAAGGACGCGGCGCCGATGAAATACATTTTCGTTACCGGTGGCGTCGTCAGTTCGTTAGGCAAAGGTTTGACCGCGGCCTCGCTGGGCACATTGCTCGAAGCGCGCCATCTAAGGGTTGTTCTCCAAAAATTTGATCCTTATCTCAACGTTGATCCCGGGACGATGAACCCGTTCCAGCACGGAGAAGTTTATGTGCTCAACGACGGCGCGGAAACCGATCTCGATCTTGGCCACTACGAGCGCTTCACCAACTGCGTTCTCACGCGACACAATAACCTGACAAGCGGACAGGTTTACGAGACCGTGATTTTAAAGGAACGTCGCGGTGACTATCTCGGCAAAACTGTGCAGGTGATTCCGCACGTCACCGACGTGATCAAAGATCGTATCCGTGAACTTTCGGACGAGAGCAAGTACGATGTCGTAATCACGGAGATCGGCGGCACCACCGGGGACATTGAAGGTCTCCCATTTCTCGAAGCGATCCGGCAGTTCATCCTCGAAGTGGGACCGCCAAACGTAGTGAACGTGCACGTCACGCTGGTACCGTACATTAAAGCCGCACACGAATTAAAAACAAAACCCACGCAGCAAAGCGTGGCAAAGCTGCGCGAGATCGGTTTGCAGCCGCAGGTGTTAATCTGCCGCACCGAAAAACCGCTCGACCGCGACGTGCGTCGCAAGTTGTCGATGTTTTGTAGTGTTTCTGAGAACGCGGTGATCGAGGAGCGCGACGTCGAACACACAATTTATGAGGTGCCCCTGACATTGCATGCCGAGGGACTCGACAAATTGGTGTGCGATCTTCTGCACCTCGAGACTCCGGAACCCGATCTGGCGGACTGGCGTAAATTCGTCGAACGCGTCATTAGCCCGAAAAGGCGCATCAAGATCGCCGTAGTCGGAAAATACATGGAGGTCCGTGACGCCTATAAGAGTATCTACGAATCGCTCACTCATGCCGCTGCCAGCGAAGACTGCGGAATCGACACCAACCTTATCGATGCCGAATCGTTGGAACACGCCATCGATGCCCATCTCAAAGACGTAGGGGCTGTGCTAGTGCCCGGCGGATTTGGTGTTCGTGGTATTGAAGGAAAAATCAACGCTGCGCGTTATGCGCGCGAGCACAAGATACCGTATCTGGGTCTTTGTCTGGGTATGCAGGTAGCGACAATCGAATTCGCAAGAAACGTCTGCGGAATCAAAGACGCGAATAGCACTGAGTTCGACAAGAAGACTCCAGAGCCAGTGATCTCACTATTGGAGGAGCAGCGTGGCGTCCGTAACAAAGGCGCAAGCATGCGGCTGGGAACGTGGCCGACACAAATTGCCAAAGGCACGCTGGCTGGAAAAATCTACGGCGACACCGAGGTGACCGAACGGCACCGGCACCGATACGAGTTCAACATGAAATATCGCGAACGAATGAACGCTAAAGGCTTCGTGATTTCAGGAACATCACCCGACGGCACGCTCGCAGAATTGATCGAGCTGCGCGATCACCCGTATTTTGTGGGCTGCCAGTATCATCCCGAATTTCAGAGCAAACCCAACAAACCGCACCCACTCTTCAAGGGATTTATTCACGCGTGCCTGGCACGACAGGCTGGGTGTGCGACGCGCGCTCGAGCCGATCAAGAATCGCCGAGCCGAGCCCCAGAGCGGGAACTCGTTCCGCAACGATAAGATCGAGACCGAGGGCATCGAGTTCGCGGAGATAGCGAAAGAGATTTGCAGCCGCTTCGCGCAAGTCTTGTCGCTCACTTAAGGGGCGAACCGCCGTGAATTTTTTCGCCGATCCAATTGGACGCCAAGCCAGCAACCCTACACGGCGATGCTTTCCCGGTGAGAATGTTTCGGCGTTGTCGACCAAACGCAACGGCGTCTTTGGCGCGTAATGCGAAGGGAATTGTCCCGGTGCGCAAATTTTTTTTGCCGGAGTGACGAGATCGATTCTCGCGAATTCGGATAATTGCTCTGCAGTGATCGGGCCACGGCGCAAGACGCCGATGTTGTCTTCGCGCATCGTGACGATAGTCGATTCAATTCCATGCTCCGTGGCTCCCCCGTCGATAATGAGCGGGATTCGTCCGCCAAGCTCGTCCAAAACATGCTGCGCGGTTGTGGGACTGACACGACCGAATCGATTCGCGCTTGGCGCAGCCAGCGGCTGATCCAATTCATGCACAATTTCGGCAAACAAGGGATGCGCGCTAATTCGAACCGCGATTGTATCCAGACCTGCGGTCGCAATCTCAGGAACGATTTCGCGTTTCTGCAGAACCATTGTCAACGGTCCTGGCCAGAACTTGTCGGCTAGATTTAAAATCAGTTGTCGATTATGCGTTGGCAGATCGACAATTTTTTCCAACCAGTCGCGGTTCGGCATATGAACGATAAGGGGATCGAATCGCGGACGCTCTTTTGCTTCAAAGATTTTCGCGACAGCAATCGGGTTCAGCGCGTTAGCAGCGAGGCCGTAAACGGTTTCGGTCGGTAACGCGACGATCTCGCCTCTCCGAAGCAGTTCAATCGCGCGCGCTGCAGCGGTGGTCTGCGACCGCCGTCGGCGATCAGAGATCGCCGCTACAGTCACCGTTCTCACTTTGGCAACTTTGCGGCCAACACCGCTTCGGCTTGTTTCCGGCGGAAATCCTCCAATTTTTGGCGAATCGTTTTGTCAGAAGTAGCCAGAATCGCGGCAGCGAGAAGCGCGGCGTTTTTTGCACCGGCTTCCCCAATCGCCAATGTGCCAACGGGAATCCCGCCCGGCATTTGAGCTATCGATAAAAGTGAGTCGAGTCCGTGTAGCTTCGATTGAATCGGCACGCCTAGTACAGGCAGCCACGTGTGCGCAGCAATTATTCCAGCCAAATGCGCTGCGCCGATCGGCTGCGCTGCGCGCAAACTCTGTAGTCGCCTCCGGAGTGCGATGAGCTGACAACACGCGCGCTTCATTTGGCACACCAAGATCATCAAGCGTTTCCACGGTGTGTCGCATTGTTTCCCAATCGGATTTGCTGCCCATTATGATGGCGACGAGAGGATTGGTTTTCGGCATTAGCAGATTGTACGGTGTTTGATTCGTTTGCGCCAGCAAACTCACCCTTCCGGGACTGCCCGTCTATGTCGCTCGGCCCCCGCCGGCTCCATTCTGTGAAACGCCAAGCCTAGCCGAAAGATCTCATTAACATCCCTGCTTCAGCACGGTGTGCAATCCATTCCCGGAGCTAGGATGTTTAAACGGCTTCTCTGCTTCTCCTGCATATCCCACGTGGCTGAAGCCGGGTGTTCATGAGATATATTGATTAGTGAATCAATCCGCTAAATCGATCGTGCTTATCGGGATGATGGGCGCGGGCAAATCGTGCGTTGGACGTTGCCTGCAGCGGCGAACGAAACTCGCCTTCGTCGATACCGATGATATTGTTGCATCGAAATTCGGAATCTCGATCCCCGAAATCTTTTCCAAATATGGCGAGCAAGGCTTTCGCGAAGCGGAAACTCAAGCGCTTCGGAAACTCGCCCCGGCCAAACCGACGATCATC
>QHRD01000134.1 GCA_003220005.1 Verrucomicrobiota bacterium
TTTAGAATCGGCGTCGCGAAAAGCGATCCGTACACTCCGCCGTTTGTGATCGTGAATGTGCCGCCCTGCAAATCTTCGATTTTCAATTTCCCTTCGCGCGCTCTTGCTGCGAAATCAGCGATGGCTAGTTCAAGTTCGGCAAAACTTTTCTTGTCCGCGTCATGCAACACCGGCACAACCAGTCCCCGCTCGGTGCCGACGGCCACTCCGATATCGTAGAAGTTGTTTTGGATGAAATCGTCGTCCTCGATTCGGCCATTGACTACGGGCACAGCTTTGAGCGCTTCCACGCATGCTTTAACGAAGAAGGACATTAGCCCCAATTTGACGCCGTTCTTTTTTGTGAACTCAGCTTGTTTGCTCCGGCGCAATTCCTGCACGGCGCTCATGTCGCATTCGTTGAATGTGGTAAGGATCGCGGCGGTGTGCTGCGCCATCACCAGTTGCTGCGCGATCTTGCGACGCAACGGCGACATTTTCTTGCGGATGAACCGGCCATCCGCCTCCGCCGAGGCTACGGCGGACAAGTCCGCAGTTGGTTGAGCTGCGCGAGCGTCAACTTTTTCTTTGGTCTTGCCGCGCTCTTCTACCGCAGCTAGCACGTTGGCTTTGGTTAAACGTCCGCCTGCGCCGGTGCCTGGAATTTTGTCTGGGTCAAGTCGTTCTTCTTCGACGATGCGGCGAACGGCGGGTGAAAGAGGTTTTTCTTTCTCTGGCGCCGCTTTTCTCTCTTCATCGACGCCCTTTTTCTCAGCCTCAGGTTCCTTCTTTTTTGCCTCAGGTTCTTTCTTCTTTTCTTCAGGCGCTCCCTTTTTCGGTCTCTCCTCCTTCTTTTCTTCCGGTCGCTGCTTTGAATCATCGATTGTGGCAACCACTTCCCCGACCTTCACCTCCTGGCCTTCGGGCACTTTGGTTTCGAGCAGGCCGGCTTTCTCCGCGACGATCTCGGTGGAAACCTTGTCGGTCTCGAGCGTGAAGAGCGTTTCACCTTCGTTCACGAACTCGCCGGATTTCTTGTGCCAGGCGGAGACGACACCGCTTGTAATGGATTCACCAACAGCGGGAATTTTTACTTCGATTGCCATGCGCGAGAATTATCCCGCCTGTGCGGTACTAATCGAGCGTCGCGGTTGAGGCGCGTTTCGTCAACATGTGCAACTGGATCAATTATCACCGAATTGCCAGGCACAATCCCGCCGCCTGCTGATTGAGTCCACAGCTTAGGACCATTGCGCGGCGCGCTTTTGCCACGGGCATGCGGGAACGCGGAAGCCGCAGTGAACAAGCTGGGTCTGCGTGCAGCACAGGCGGAAGCTCCGCAAAACGCAGGGCTTGAACCGCCAGGATGACTTGCCAGAGTCCTGCAGCACCAACGCTCTCGCCTAAGGCGGGCTTGGCCGTGTAAACGAACGCGTTCGGAACGACCGCCTTAAGCGCTCGGTATTCTGCTTCATCGACAAACGTGCCGTTCGCGCCAGCGACGACTAGATCGATTTCGCCTTGACTGAGATCGCGCAAAATTCGCTTCAAAGTTTCTTCCGCCTCGGCGCGCCTTGCAAAATATCCGCCGGGATGCGCGCATTCGACTATGAACGGACCCTCCCGCGCGACAAGGATTGCGCCTGCCCCTTCACTCAAGATCATTCCACGGTTCTGTTTGCTGAAAGGCTCAATTGGAGGAGCCGCACGAAGCAACCGCCATCGCCGATACGCATCGCATAACAACCAATCGATTTCTTCCGCGCCAACGACGAGGCAATAGTCAATTGCCTCATTCGCCATGAGATCTTCGGCCATTTTTATCGCCAAAAGGCCTACCGCTCCATCGCCGACCAGAGTGTAAGTAGCGCCGCTGATACCGAGAATAGCCGCGAGATGGCTGGCCGGTGCATTGAACACCGTTTCTGGAAACAACAGTGGACTGGCCGATTGCGCGCCTGCGCTAACGACATCGCGGTAAAAGCGTTTCGTATAAATCACGCCACCATTTGAGGTGGCGAAGATGAGCGCAGTTCGTTGAGCATTGTGCGAATCGATCTTCAATCCCGCAGCGTTCAACGCGTCCAGGCCCGCTGCTGCGGCAAATCGCGAAATTACACTGGCACGGCGGAGACGCGGATGGGCGGCGCTCTTCAACGCCGATTCCGGTACCCGGAAGACGCTATAAGATCGATCACCGAACTCTTCAGTGATTGTTGTGGCGAATGCCTCATCGCCGTGAAGCAACTGCTCCCAAACCGAATCAACGCCGCTTCCGAGAGGTGTAATCCACCCCATGCCGGCGATCGCCAGACTCATTCTTTAAAGCTACGCATCAGGATAGACGCATTAGTCCCGCCGAAGCCGAAGGAATTCGAAAGCACTGCATGCAGAACAGCCGGTCGCGCTTCGTTCGCCACGATGTTCAAATCGAAATCGTCGTCTGAAGCGGTGAAATTGATGTTGGACGGCAGAAATTGGTGCTGAAGCGCCAGCAAACAGAAGACCGCTTCGACCGCACCCGCGGCTCCCAGCGAATGCCCCATCATGCTCTTGGTCGAGCTGACCGGCACGCCGTTAAACAATTTGCTAATCGCCTTGCCCTCAGCCGCGTCATTAAACACGGTCGCCGTCCCGTGCGCATTGATGTAATCGACTTCCTTCGCTGACACCTGCGCGCTCTGGAGAGCTCCCTCCATCGCCTGTTGCGGTCCAATACCGGAGGGATTCGGCTGCGTGATGTGAAAATTATCCGTGGAGATGCCGTAGCCAATAATTTCTGCCAGAACTGGCGCGCCACGTTCCTGAGCTGCCGCAAAGTTCTCCAACGCAAGAATCGCGGCCCCTTCTCCCAAGACCATGCCAGTGCGATGCCGGTCAAACGGACGGCACTTATCCGGCGTGGAAGCTTGGAGCGAATCAAAACCTACGAAGACCATTTCGGACAGCGCGTCATAACCGCCGGCTAACACGCGTTGATAGCGACCTGATCGCACGCACTCGAATGCATGGCCGATGGCATTCGTCCCCGAGGCACACGCGTTAGCGATCACTTGGCACGGCGCGGAAATTCCAAAGATCTCCTGAGCGTCGATCACCGGCTTTTGCGCGGGGTAATTTGCGATCCACGTCGGCGCATGCCGCAGATCCTCGGATTGACGCAATGAGCGGTAGTAACGTTCGCCATAAGACATGCCGCCGCTCGTCGTTCCGATTATTGTCAATTCCGGTTTAAAGTGAGGTTCCTGCGTTAGAACCTCTTTCAACGCGTGAATCATCATGTGGGACGAGCGATGCAGGCGGCGGCTTCGACGCCCTTCATCCTGGCCGGCAAGCAGGCGGTTATCGGGCACTTGACCCGCGGTCTTACATCGGCATTGCGCGACCGAAAATCGCGTCACCGGGCTCACGCAATCTCGCGCATTTCGCAGCGATTGGAGTGTTTCCGTCAGTCCAACTCCCAATGGGCTGACCACGCCTGCAGCCACAACGGCGACGCGAGCACTGATGTTGCTTTCATTTGTGTTGCCTGCTTGAGCCATAGTTGGAAGGAAAAAATTGCCCCGCGATTTTCTATTGCTTTCCTATTCGAAACATTTTACAAGTGAGCCCAAACGAAAACGAAAGCCCGGAAGTTGGTGGATTGTCAGTTGAGTTTATTCAGTGACGATTTGAAATCCGATAAGCGGGAACAGTGACCTGGCAACGTTTTCCAGAATAAACTCAATGGGAACTAAATTATACGTAGGCAATCTCCCCTTCAACACCACGGAGAACGAACTGCAGGAGCTTTTTTCACAGGCTGGCGCGGTGCAAGAAGTCACTCTTATGCAGGACAGATTCACGGGCAAGTCGCGTGGCTTCGCTTTCGTGACGATGAGTTCGGATGAAGAGGCTCAAAACGCCATTTCGAAACTCAATGGCCACTCCATCGAAGGCCGATCCTTGACCGTGAATGAAGCGCGCCCGCGAGAAGCGCGACCGCCCGGCGGCGGTGGGCGCGGCTACGGCGGCGGCGGCGGATACGGTGGCCGTCGCGAAGGTGGCGGCCCGCGAAGAGGCCACTGACGAGTTCGCGAACAACGGTTCCGGCAGGGTATTTGGGCAGGGCTGGATTCGAACCAGCGAAGGCGTAAGCCAGCAGATTTACAGTCTGCCCCGTTTGGCCACTTCGGTACCTACCCTCCTTTGTGCGAGCGATTCATATAGGCTCGCACCTTGCAGCTTGCAACTGCCCTCGGCTTCGTGTTCGAAAAAATAATGCGGAGACGCGCGCTAGTGCAAAAGGGCTGCAGTGAAATCTACGTCGCTTTCGGCTGGTTCGGCAACCGTGAGCCGTAGAACTGAGCGATGGAATCAACAACATAATGTTGTGCTTCTCGCGAAATCTCCGGATAAAATCGCCTTTCCTGTAGCCGAGATAAGCAAAACACTTTTGCTCATGTAGCCCGAGCGGATAGTAGATCGCTGTCTGAATTTCGCATTTGCCCAGATGCTCCCGCAACGCATCGCGCATTGGCGCGCGGATAACATATTGGTAAAATACGTGATGATTCGTTAGGCTGCGATCACGATACGGCTCGGCAGGGAGAGTGATTCTTTCAGTTAGTCCTGCGCAGGCGAATTCCGCGCCGTAACAATCCGCTGCTGCTCGTCGCGCCGCCGCCCAGCTTTCCAAAAATGGCAGCTTAACGTCCAGAATTACAGCCTGAATTTCGTCCAGGCGAAAATTGCCACCAATGACATGGTGAAAATAACGCGGCTCCATTCCGTGTTCTCTGATAGTCCGCAACTTCGTCGCCAGCGTTTCATCCCGGCAGACGATCATGCCTGCATCGCCGGCAGCTCCGAGATTTTTCGAAGGATAAAAGCTAAAGAAACCGGCTTCACCCATTGTCCCGGCTTTGGCGGTTCCTCCTCTAAACGGAGACTCCGCGCCAATCGCCTGTGCCGCGTCTTCGATCAGATCAAGCCGGAAGTGTTCCGAAATTTCACGCAACGCATCCATCTCGCAGGATAGGCCGAATAAATGAACTGGAACGATCGCGCGGAGTTTCTCTCCGCTTTTTGTTCTCCATGCGCCATCCGGACCCGCGTGACAATTATTCTCGATGTAATCCCGAATCGCCGATGGGCTAATGTTGTACGTTTCAGGATCGATGTCGGCGAAAACGGGTCTGGCGCCGACGCGCGCGACGCAGCCAGCGGTGGCGAAAAATGTGTAAGGCGTCGTGATGACGGCGTCGCCCGGCCCAATTCCGAGCGCCATTAGAATCGTCAGCAACGCATCTGTTCCAGATGAAACACCTACAGCGTGCGGCGTGTTGCAATACGCAGCGATTGCCTTTTCGAACGCCCGCACTTTTGGTCCTAGAATGAAACGGTGGCTCGCCAGGACCTCCTCAATCGCCTCGCGAATCGGTTCACTCAGTGCACGATATTGTTCGCCAAGATCAAGCAACGGTACGCGCATGGCCAAGTAGCTTGGCAGCTTCGGCAACCGGTTCAAGGCGTTGTACCGCTATTGATCGCCTCATCGGCAACGGCTACTCTTTTGCATGGCGCTGCTGCGGGGGCTTTTCTGGTTCGCCCTCTTCATCGTTTTCACTTTTTGCTTCGTCGTGCTGTTCGAGTACGGACCACGTGATTTCGCCAACGGGGTTCGGAAGGAGTATGTCCGCGTGAAATCATTCGTGGTAAAGCAGACAGAGGAAATCGGGAAAACAAAGAAGAGCCACTGAAGCTCTGCGCAATCTCCCTACCAAAAACCCGGGGAAGATGTTGCGAAAGTTTCTATCGGCAGAGGAGCAAGAAATTCTTTTGCATTCTCGATGTGCAAAACTGACCGGGCCAGATGTGCGGCGAGAAAACTGGTATCTGACGTGGGAGCAATCGCAGCTTGAGCGATGATTTCGCATTCTGCCAATTGCTCAATAACTTTTGCAAGTTTTGGACTCAAATCGCGGTAGTCCGTAAATTGGATGGTGCAAACACCGAGCGCAGTGTTTTCCACAAACGGGCTGAGAGTAAACGCGTAGTGAAGTAAGATTTCGTGGATCGATTTTTCCTGCGCGCATCCACGAACTTTAATTACCACCAGCAGCGATCGCGCCAGAGCCTGACTCGGGGTCATTCCTTTTCGAATTCCGGCTTTTTCGGCGGCGTCGTTCAGTTGAATGATGAGCGGTTTCCTTTCCTGTTCTTCGATCAATGCCACCGGCTTGACGCGCAATTCCGGCTGATGCCGGGTAGCAGCCTGCAAAAAGAAATTCGGCAAATAAATTGTGGCGAACATTAATGGGCTCCGAGGAGGTAGGGACGGCACGCTGCGGTCGCCGCGGTGACACATCGCAGCGCGATGTCCCTACCATCCGATCGTTTTTTAACAATTCGCAGCTGAGAAATCGCATCATGCTTTTCGAAAGTTTCCAAGTTCCAGGAATTTTCGAGAACAAGTTTCAGTTGTGCGCTGCCGACCATTTCATATCGGGTGAGGACCAGACATGCTGTGGGGATTAACTCGACGAGCCGCTGCAAGCGATACCAGTTCGTTTGCGGAATTTTGCGCAATTCTTCCGGCGAGTTCAGCACCAGATCCACAATCACCAGCGGAAAATTGCCATCGCGAAGGAGCAGATCAGCCGCTTTGATGGCTTCAGATGCTTTGCTACAACGCACCCAAAGCAGATGTCGCACTAAGGAATTATCCAAGCCGCAGGGATCGAACGAATCGCGCCCATCAATCAGCGCCAGGAAAAAATTATCCCGATTTGCGCTATCGATGAGCGCATGAATCAGCGATGCACTCCCCGCGCTCCTTCCTGGGCCGATCAATTCGATGAGCGCGCTTCGCGGCAATCCGCCACCAGCAGGTTGATCGAAACAAGGTAAATCCGTGACCAAACGCGTTGCCGTCGGGACGGCTGGATGCGGAAAACGCTCCGCCAGTAGTTTCCGCAGATCGATAATCTGGGCGCTTGCAGCCATTATGGAAAAAATGGCATAATACGTTATATGTTCAAGCGAACAGTTGATTCGAGGGTCAGCCAGCGTCCTCTATCTCAGTGCCGTCTCCGGCGCTCTTGTTTGCGAATCAGCGATACCATCACGCCCTGAATCTTGAGCTCGCGCGCCGGGACCAGATCCGGGTAGCGCGGGTTTTCTGCTTTGAGATACGGCCGGCCGTGCTCGACCACGTAACGCTTCAGCGACGTTTCCCCATCAATCAACGCCGCCACGATATCGCCGTTGTGCACCTCTTTGGTGTCTTCCAAAATCACAACGTCACCGTCCAAAATGTGCGCACCGATCATTGAATCCCCGCGGACCCGCAAGGCAAACGTGCCGCGATTCTTCAACACATTCGCCGAGCGCACATCCAGCGAGACATGACCTTCAATCGTCTGCTCAGTCAGGGCAGACATTCCCGCCGGGATCTGCCCGTAGATTGGGATATCGGTGATTCTGACTTTCATCGCTGGAGTAATCAACGCCCGGGCTTTACGCGCGTGCCGATCGAGAAACCCTTTTCGCTCCAACGCGGCGATGTATTGCATCACCGATGTCTGGCTGGCAAACCCGAAATGATTTTGGATTTCGCGCGTGCTGGGCGTGATCCCTTTTTCCCGTTGCTCGCGCTGA
>QHRD01000135.1 GCA_003220005.1 Verrucomicrobiota bacterium
TTGCTTACCCATGATCATGGCGTGCGGCGTTTCCTTCTTGACCACCCCAACGAGAATGTGCGCCACCGCATAGGGGTCGAGCGCGCGGGAATCGTCGATGCGAATGGCTCGATCGATGCCCATTGCCAGCGCGGCACGGATTTGTTCATCGACAGCGGGCGCTCCGATCGTGGCACCGACGATTTCCGTTGCTTCGCCGCGTTCGCGAATCCGCAATGCCTCCTCGATCGCGATCTCGTCGAACGGGTTGATCACCGACTTAGGCGTCGAGACTACTGCGCCCGCGACAGGGACGTCGTTAGGGGCGGGCACACTCTTGAACGAAACGAGGATCTTCATCTGTCTACCAGTGCTCAATCGCAGTTCCAAGGAGGATCACGTTCGCTGCAGCGCGCTCTCCAGTCCTTGCAGTTCGATGCTGCTTCATAAGCCAAGCATCGAGGCAATGATGTTGCGCTGGATTTCACTTGTCCCCGAGTAGAGCTTACTGCCGATTGCGTCGCGTAATTCCCGCTCGACCTCATATTCGGTCATGTAGCCGTAGCCGCCGTGGATCTGGATTGCGTCCTCACAGCATTTCACCCAGCAATCGGCGATGTGCAGCTTGGTCATCGCGGCCTCCATGTACACGGCCTTACGGTGGCCGCTCAACCATCCGTAATGGTAAAGCATGTGCCGCGAACTTTCGACTCGCACTTTCATGTCCACAATCTTGCTGGCCACCAGCTGGTATTTGCCGATGGACTGGCCGCCTTGTTTTCGCTCGTTCGCATAACGGATGCACGTCTCCAATAATCGCTGCATCGACCCGACGGCGCTGGCCAGGATGCACCCTCGTTCCCACGTCATTGATCGCGTGAACAGAAAAGCACCCCCGCCTTCACTGCCGAGCAGATTTTCTTCCGGCACCTCGCAGTTTTCGAAAAACACTTCCGCCATTGGGGACGTGCGCACGCCCATCTTCTCGAGCTTGCGCGCGACGTTCATCCCCGGCGAATCTTTCTCGACCAGGAACGCGCTGATTCCGTCCGAGCCGCGTGTTTTGTCCATCGTGGCAAACACGATAAGCAGGTCAGCGACGGGACCATTGGTGACGAAGATTTTGCTGCCGTTGATGAAATACCTGGAGCCTTTCTTGACGGCAGTTGTAGTGAGGCTGAATGCATCAGAGCCGCTATTCGGTTCACTCATTGCGTTGCCGCCGATGAGTGTGCCATTACAAAGACCTGGCAGATATTTTCTCTTTTGTGCCTCGGAGCCGTTATAGACGAGCGGAGTGACCGCCGTCCAAAGATGCGCGTTGATAGAGAAGAGCAATCCATTATCCTTGCAGGCGTACCCGAGCCGCTCGAGAGCACCCACGGTGGTGAGTGGATCCATGCCGAGCCCGCCGTATTGGATGGGAACGGGCAAGCCTTGGATACCGAAGTCTCCGCACTTTTTCCAAGCGTCGAAGTTGAAAACACCGTCGCGGTCGTTGTCAATTACGTTGTAGTTGAGTTGCTGGCTGGCAAAGCGGCCGACAGCGTCCAGTAACTCTCGTTGTTGGTCCGACCAAGTGAAGTCCATCCCGTTGAGTTCTCCTTCGGCCTGTGAACCGCTTATCCCGTTCCCAAACAGCTTCGGCAAGGCCGCTGCCGTGTGCCGCGGGCGTCACGCGGGAGGCGCGATATGCAGCGATTCTACAGGCGTGCAGCGGAGCGGTCAAGCAAGCGCGCACGATCAATAGCGTCCCTCCGTATTGGAAGCGCAATAAGGTTATGCGCTGGCATCAGACCGCGAGACCAGGTCGGTCTTTTCTCTGATGATCGCCGCACTGCTGTTTGTTGGCCGGTGGCAGACGGCACACAGCTTGTCAATATCCCAACCGGCTCATGGTTCAGGGGGGAGATGGACGAACCTTTTGACGACGAGTCTCACCGTACAATCGATTTGGGTGAGCGATTTTTGCGACGTCGCTTCAGCAGTTGTTTGATCCTTTCCTGCCGGCCGATATATTCCGCCCTTTCTTGAAAGATTTGTCTTGATAAGTATCGACGCGACTTGTCACTCTTTGCCTGAATACATGTGGAGCTGTCGCGGACGTCCGACCTCGAGAGCTTCTACGTTTTTCAGATTGATGGTTGGCGCTAGAGTACCCCCAATGGCAAGGACACGAATATGTTTGTAGCATCGGCGGCACAATCGCTGACCTTATGATTAAGCTAGTCGCATTGTGTGTCTTTCATTTCTTGCGACTGGCCGAGCGCGTACTACCTCTGAGCGTGCTGAGTTTCTTGCTGTGGCCTCCCGCAGCAGTCTGGGATTTGTTGCACCTTCGCCAGCGCACGCCCCTGATCAGTTGGCGGCGCTTCCCGGAGTCATGGCGCCCCAAGCGTTGGCGTTTTCTTCTCCGGCAGAGTCTTGCCCTTTATCATGCGCAACTGTTGTATGTTTGGCCAGATCGACTCCGCAGCGCGCGCTGGCTGAGCCGATGCCGCCTTGAAGGTGGCAGTGAATACATCGGATCATGCGAGGGAAAGCGGGCCGTGGTCGGCGTTTCATTGCATTTCGGGCCGGTTGCGATACTACCCTATTGGTTGCGGGCGCATGGGATTGTCCTAACCAGCGTGCGCACGCCCGCCATCGATTATTTGGAAGACCTAACGAATTACCAATTCTCTTTGAGCCCTCCGGCCGACGTGCCAGTGTTTCTCTCCACTAGCGAAATAGGCTTGAGCCCGCGCCTTTCGAGCATCCGTAAGATCCTGGGCCCAATCAAGCGACTGGGCATGCTAGTGGATGTGGACCGCGGGAAGCAATTTTATGTCCGGTTCGAAGATCGTTTGTTCCGGATGGCGACCGGCCCGATTAGATTCGCGCAAATGTTAGATGCCGAGCTGGTTCCGGTTCTAATCGTCGAAACCGCCACGTGGAAGTATGCCATTCATTTCGGGAGTCCGGTACCGCAACAATACCTCGATAACTCGGCTGACATGGAGGCTATCGGTACTCACTTGCTACAGGAATTTTCGAAAGTCATCACTCGTCATCCGGAGCAGTGTAATA
>QHRD01000136.1 GCA_003220005.1 Verrucomicrobiota bacterium
GATCTCTTTGCATCAACGTGTGTTCTCAGCCGGCTGGACAGCGAAATCCGATTCGCTCGTCGAAACGGCGATGCGGCAACGCCCGATCACGCTGCTGCCGATCTGTTTTTGCGGCAATCATTTCGCCGGATTCGCGGTTTCCTCGGCGGACTGACCGACAACGACGACAAAGCGGTGCTCGCAGCAGCAAAATCCAGCTTAGCTAAGCCGCGCAGTTAATTTGTATATTTTTGGCGCGAAGGGCGCTCTCTCATGCGCGAGGTGAACGGCCCGTTGTTGGCGCTGTCAAGGTAAGATTCGGATACTGCCAAATGGGCGAGCTGACCTTCGCTGCAAGGATTATCGATCAAACGGTACAAAGCAGATGAGATCTATGCTGCGCGACATTCGTTCCGGAAGATTGCTCGCGAGTTTCTTCGGGACATGGAAACCAGCGCGCGTCGTCGCGCAAATCTGCTGCGCAAGGCTGAAGCGCACCCGATCAAAAAAGTCAGTACACTCCTGTGCGGCCTGATGAGATGGTAATAGAAAATAAAACGCAGTTAGCGCCGCCCTGTCAGGCAGCGTTTAACGCTCGCCAGACTCCGGTTTTGGCGGAGTTGCCTATTTTAGTCCAGCGCGATAACTAGTTGCCGAGCGCAGCAGTTGCCGTCACTTGCGCGCCGCCCTCTGGGGCGCGGCCGATTATTGTTAGCGGGTTCGCGGTGGTCGGAACTGCGCCGAAGTACCTTACGCATGGTAACGGAATGCCAGAGGCGATGGTCTTTACGTAGCAGATTTTTGCGACCGTTGGTTGGGCAACCACATTCTTGCCCGGATCCGCGAACGCCGATGTGCAAAATGCCAGCGCGAGCAGGATGCCTACATATGTTTTCATGGTTTGATTGTGAGCCCGCTGCGAACTTTGCGCAAGCTAATTCCCCAGTCCAGTTGCTATTTCTTGGCCAGGCCAGCCGCTGGCTGTAGCCACGGCTCTGTGAGACGTCCGCGTTCACTACTCACGGCCTCCTCCGACCGCCCACAGGGGCGATGGCTAAATTGACTTCAATCTGCCCAGAGAAAGTGTTCCAAGCGCAGATGATTCAGCCGAGCCTTGGCTTCTTCGCTTCGGTTGCCGCTGGCCGCGGCCAGGCGCTCGTAAATCGCAGCCGCGGACTCCCATTTCGAATCTTCCTCCAGCAGCCGCGCGGCATTAAATCCGGCCTTGTAGTACCAGAAAAGTTCACGTTGTTCATCTGGGCGTCCCGCGATTGCGGGATCCTCCAGGATTTTGTAAAATGTCTCGAGCGCGCCGGCGCGGTCGTTTTTCTTTTCAAGACAGAGAGCCTTTTTGAACAGGGCCTGATTGCGCCAATGGCTGGGCTCGTTCTTGTCCGACGCCAATTGATCATAGATTTCGATGGCCCGCTGGTAATTTTCGCTCCCTCCCATCTCAAAAAAGATGTCGCCCTTGCCGCAAAGCGCTTCGCGTTTTTCAGGCTGCGGAGCGTCGCTTTTCAGCACTTCATCGTACAACGCGAGAGCATCCTTGGCCTTGCCAAGCTTGCGCTCGATGACAGCTTCTTCATTGCGCGCGGGCCAGCGCATCGCGCCGGTTTTCTGCACGACCTGATCGAACAGAACAATCGCCCGATCCAATGAATGCTCGCCCATGCTCGACATGGCCGATTCGGCTGCAAAAAAAAGTGCTTTTTCCGCGAGAGAATCATCCGGATTTTGTTGCGCGATAATTTCAAACTGCGTCTGCGCATTTGCGAAGTCCTGGCGCCGGTAATAAAGCTCCGCTAATTTCATTCGAACTTCCGGAGCGAAAGGCGAGAGCCCGTGTTGCTCCAAAAATCGCTTTGCGAGCTCAATGACTTTCATGTCGTTTCCGCCCGCTGATTCCTGCACCCAGATGTTAAGATAATCGGCGCGCTCCGCAGCCGCGGCGGTCGGCGCCGACTCGGCTGCGCGAGCCAAATTTTTGCGCGCTTCATCTACGCGTGGCGGCGACGCGTGAAAGGCCAGCTCAGCCAAAGCAACCCATGCTTCCGACACGCGCGGAGTCTTCGGAAAATCACGAATGAACTGCTTCAATGATACCTCGGCTTTTTTGTCGCCTTTTGCTGCCTGCATCAGACCTTCCTCCAATCGCAAATTGGCACGAGTCTCCTGGTCACCGCCCTGCTGCTCCAGCTCGGTGTAGTCAACCAGGAAACGGGCATGGTTCCCAAGTTGCAACCAGCCGCTGGAGGCATTAAAAAGCGCAGCTTTCGCCCAGGGCGAATTGGAATGTGCGATTTGTTCAAAAGCGGCGGTCGCGCTATCAAATCGCTTCGCAAGATAGTGCGTTTGCGCAGACAAAAAATCGATTCGAGCCAGTAGATCCGGTCCGGGATGCAGCAGGCGCGCTTCATCCAGGATCGCAATTGTCTCATCGAAACGGCGGTCTTGCATTTCAAATTGCGCAAACTCAAGGAAAGCAGGTGGGATCGCCGGAGATTTGATGTGAGTGCGCCTCAAGTCGGAAAATAATTCTCGGGCGCGCTCCCTTCGGCCGGCGCGAATTTCCAGCCGGGCAAGATACCATCGCGCAAATGTTCGCCGCGGCTCTTCAGGCCTGCGCACCCATTTCTCCAGCTCATTTCGCGAGAGTTTGTGCTCTGCTCGATACAAGTCATCTAATTTTGCGAAGATAAGAGGCAGATCTAGGTCAGCCGGGTGAAGATCGATAAATTGTTCGAGGACATCATCTCCAGCTTCAGGCGTTTTTAGTTGCAGGTGCGCTTCGGCTATGCCGGAGAGCGCCGCGATTAGCGTGGCATGACCTCCTCTCTCTGGCCGTTTCAGGAGCGCTTGAAACGTACTGATTGCTCTTTCTGGCCGCTGCAAAATCAGCTCCAGGCGTCCGCGCAATACTCGCCGTTCTCTGCGCTCCGCGATCGATGTCGGTTTCATTTCTTCCAAGAGACGCTGTGCATTGGCAGCATTGCCCTTTTCAATGTGTAGCTCTGCCGCTCGTAACTGCGCTCGGATAGCCCATTCTTTGTTATGGAAGAGAAGGTTAAGCTTTCTCAAAGCTTCTTCTCGCTCTCCTAACGCGCGCAGCATCTCCGCTGCTCCAAAGGTGGCTACCGCACGAAACGGCGAAGCTTCGTTCGCGGCCAATTCCTCATAAAGCAGCAGAGCATCGGACCATCGATTAAGGCCTGCGAGGGCTTGGGCGTGCCAGAACTTTGCCCAGGGGAGTTCGCGTACTCGGGCATCTGACAACAAGACGATAGTATCTTCGGGTTCTCTCGCAGCCACTTGGGCTTCGGCAAGTTTCTCGGTGACCGCACGCCATTCAGCATTGGTCAGATTCGTGTTTAGCAGCGCCTGTAACCGCGCAACTGCGACCTCCGGTACGCCAGCTGTCAGCGGCGCGCTCGCTTCGAAAATTTCAGCGGAAATGTCGGCGTGCGCGAGTGGCGCGAGTAGGCTGATAAGACCTATGACACCTATGACACCTATGTGTCTTACGAGCATCATATTTTCTCCAGAATCCTCCGCAGATATTTGCCGGTATGACTCTGCGAAACATCGGCAATTTCTTCCGGGGAACCTACTCCTACCACTTCGCCGCCATCTTCGCCACCTTCAGGTCCCAGATCGATGATCCAGTCGGCGCACTTGATCATCTCCAGATTATGTTCAATCACAATCACCGTATTACCTGCATTGCGCAGCTTCATTAACACTTGCAGCAGTTTCTCAATATCTGCAAAATGCAATCCGGTCGTTGGCTCATCGAGAATGTAAAGGGTGCGTCCGGTTGCCTTTTTCGCAAGCTCCGTGGCGAGTTTCACCCGCTGCGCTTCTCCGCCGGAAAGAGTTGTTCCGGCCTGGCCAAGCCGGAGATAGCCAAGCCCAACGTCCATCAGTGAGTTTAACTTTTCTGAAATGCTGGGCACATTGCGGAAAAAGCGCGCTGCCTCATCCACGGTCAGATCCAGCACGTCGGCAATATTCTTCCCTTTGTAAGTGATCTCGAGCGTCTCACGGTTGTAACGCTTGCCATGGCACACTTCGCATTCGACATACACGTCTGGCAAAAAGTGCATCTCGATCTTGATCAATCCGTCACCTTCGCAGTTTTCGCAGCGGCCGCCTTTGACATTGAAACTGAAACGGCCTGCATCATATCCGCGCACACGCGCCGTCGGCAATTGCGCGAACAACTCGCGTATCGGTGCAAACGCGCCGGTGTACGTGACCGGATTTGACCGCGGCGTTCGGCCGATCGCGCTTTGATCAATTACAATGGCCTTGTCGATCTGCTCCACTCCGCGGACCGCTCCATGAGCGCCCGGTTTTTCCTTCGCGTTGTAGAAACGACGGAACAACGCGCGCCGCAGAATGTCGTCCACTAGAGTGGATTTGCCGCTGCCTGACACGCCCGTCACACAGGTGAGACAGCCTAGAGGAAACGACACGTCGATTTTTTTGAGGTTGTTTTCAGTTGCACCGACCACTGTAAGCCAGCCATCGGGTCGCGGCTGAACGCGCTGCTTTGGAATCGAAATTTGCGCGCGACCAGAAAGATAATCACCAGTCAAAGAATTCTTCGCGCGCAGGATGTCGTTGAATTTCCCTTGCGCCACGATTTCGCCGCCGCGCGGGCCTGCCCCCGGACCAAGATCGATAATGTGGTCGGCTGCCCGGATTGTTTCCTCATCGTGCTCAACTACGATAACCGAATTACCGAGATCACGGAGACGCCGCAGGGTGCCCAGCAACCGCCCATTGTCCCGCTGATGCAGCCCGATGCTTGGTTCGTCCAAAATGTAAAGAACCCCGGCAAGACCGGAGCCGATCTGCGTCGCCAATCGGATTCGCTGTGCCTCGCCACCGGAAAGCGTCCCGCTTTGCCGATCGAGAGTGAGATAACCAAGGCCGACTTCAACAAGGAATTGCAAGCGTGATTGAATTTCGCGCACCACATCGGTCACAATGGTTTGTTGTTGCGCAGTCAGTTCCAGCGCACCAATGAACCGGGCGGCCGCTTCGATCGTCAGCTCACTGAACTGGTGAATGTTCAGTTCGCATCCGTGCTTGCCCGCTGTAGCCTCCGCCTTCGCCAAGGCTACCGCGGACGAGTCGGCGGAGGCGGGTTGGGCCTTTATCGTCACGGCAAGAACTTCCGGTTTGAGCCTTGCTCCGTTGCAAACCTTGCAAGGTTCGCGGGTCATAAACGAGCGAATGCGGTTACGCGTAAATTCGCTTTGGGTTTGCTCGTAAAGCCGCTGCATTTGCGGCACGAGGCCTTCGAATGGTTTCGCGATTTTCCGTTCGCTGCCTGCTCGCGATTTATCGGAGTTGTCGCTGAAATTCATTTCAATCGGCGTCCCGTTCGTGCCGAAGTAAAGCGCCTGTTTGAATTGTTCTGGCAAATCGCGAAACGGCACGTCTTCATGGACGTGAAAGTGCTTCACCAGCGCCTTCTGCAAATGGCGGTAGTATGCCTGCATCCGCTTTGTTCCGCGTCGCCACGGCGTAATTGCGCCTTCGGCCAGCGTTCTGTCGGGATCGGAAATCATCAGGTCCGGATCGCAAACCAATTGCGTGCCAAGCCCATGGCAAGCCGGGCATGCCCCAAGATGACTGTTGAAAGAAAAATGTCTCGGAGTCAGATCTGCCAGCGTGAATCCGGTCTCTGCGTTTCCGTAATCAGTGGAGTAGCGACGTTCTTCCCACTCTTCTGATTCGATGTTGGGGGTTGGGCGTTCGGCGTTCGACGTTCTCTCTGTCGATCGCAAGATTGACAATTTGTTCCCGCCCCATTTGAGCGCAGTCTCAATTGAATCTGTGAGACGCACACGAATCCCATCGCGCATGATCAACCGATCGACCACCGCCTCGATGGTGTGCCGATTATTTTTGTTGAGCCGGATTGGCTTGGAGCGATCCAGTTCGGTAATCTGCCCGTCGATCTGCGCGCGAACGAATCCTTCGCGTTTGATCTTTTCGATCACATCTCGGAATTCGCCCGCTTGATTCTCGATCAAAGGCGCCAGCACAATAATTTTGGACCCTGGCTCGTACGCCAGGATTTGATCGACAATTTGCTGAGGCGTCTGGCGCCTTAGCGGCCGGCCAGTCAGCGGATCGTGCGGCTGACCAACCGCGGAGAACAGAACGCGGAGATAATCATAGATTTCAGTGGTGGTCGCGATTGTGGATCTTGGGTTCGCTCCGGCGCTGCGCTGTTCGATGGCAATCGCCGGCGAAAGCCCCTGAATAAAATCCACATTCGGTTTTTCCATCTGATCGAGGAATTGCCGCGCATAAGCGGAGAGGCTTTCGACATAGCGACGTTGTCCTTCGGCATAGAGAGTATCGAAAGCCAGCGAGGATTTCCCCGAGCCACTCAGGCCGGTAATCACAACGAGTTTCTCCCGTGGAATCTCGACATGAAGGTTCTTGAGATTGTGCTGGCGGGCACCACTAATCTTGATAACTTGCGCAGGCATTCTGACGAGGAATGTCGAACCTACTAGTCAAGCACGGCCATTGCTTTTCTCCAGCGAAATTAGCCAAGTCTGAAAATAAGCCGCGTTGAGCTCGGAGAAGTCCGTGCACCATCTGCCGTTTGAGTTGATGAATTTTCGGAGCCTGAGAGCGAGATGAAGCGCCCCATGGGGGCGCCAAGGGCAGCTATAGCTGTACACGAGTCAAGGTGCGGCCTCATAACGTTTTCCTTGCGCGCTGTTTTAGAAGATTTCAATTGCGATGATTTTCTCGCGTTCAATGCGCGCCTCTAAGAGTTGGGGGCGGGGCGAAAGGCTTGCACTGTTCGGTTTGATGCTCGCCTTCGTGGGCTTCGCGAGCTATCGAATTCATTCGCCTGGGCTTTATATGGACGAACTGCTTTTCGTACCCGCTGCTATGGGACGGCACGCAGCTCTGCAGGTACCTTATCGAAGCTGGCTCGGCATTCCGCTCATGATTTTTCCCTACATTGGCGCGTTAAAAGCCTGGATTTACGCCCCAATTTTTCGGCCCTTCGGCGTCTCCGCTCTGACCATCCGTCTGCCCGTCATTCTAAGATCGTGCGGTACTCTGGCCCTGGGATATGCGGTCGTCCGGAAGATTTTGTCTCCTGCATGGGCGATTGCCTTTACCGCGGCGTGCGTTGTTCACCCCGGTTTCGTTTTGCAAACGAAGGTGGACTGGGGCCCAGTCGTGCTCATGCTCTTCTTTAAGGCGCTCTGTCTCTATTTCCTGGTAAAATGGCTGGAGACGCCGCGTCTTCTTTCCTGGCCTTTTATCGGGGCAATCGTCGCGTGCAGCCTCGGCTTTTTCGACAAGTTTAATTTCGTTTGGTTCATTGTGGCGATGGTTGTCGCGACTGCTGCCATTTACGGCGGTGAGATTTGTGCAAAGGCCAAGACCGCACCAAAGGGTCTGAGTGCTGTGATGGTGATGGCCATTGCTGCGGCTGGCGCCGCCGCGGTTTTGTGGTTCGTGCTGCCACTAGTGGCGTTGCCGCAGATACACTTGATTTCGGGAAGATTTTTCCATTTCTGGTCGATCTACGAGGCCAGTTCCACCGGCGCCGCCACTGCATTTCACTGGTTCAAGAGACCACCGCCGATCCCGTTGTGGCCAGGCTGGCTCGCATCGGCAGCCACCGCAGGCTTTCTACTGCTGACCCTTGCCCTTTATTGCTGCCAGCGGCAGGCGCGTTTTCAAATTCATTCGCGAGCTCTCCGGTTCAGCGTGTGGTGCCTGATCATGTTCATTGTGATTTTCATGGAAATTGTGATGACACCTCAAGCCGGAGGCCCGCACCACACTCTCATGCTGTTTCCCATCGACCTATTGGCTTGTTTCGCAGCGGCATTTGTTTTCGCAAATATGTTCCCACTCTGGGGCCGTCGTGCTGCTGTCGCATGTTGTGGAATTGCTTTTCTCATTTGGGCGGGCTTTCAGATTCAAGGTTTGCAGAGTCACTTCTGCCGTTTCAGTGATGCAAATTTCTTTCGCGGCCGATGGAGCCCGCGTGTTGAACAACTCGCGGATTATCTGAATACCAACGGGAAACAGTTCGATGCCATCTACTGCGTGGATTGGGGTATTGGACAGCAAATGAGAGTATTGTGCCGACGCGACATCAGGAAAAAGCTGCGAGATATCTGGCCGATCTTCAAAGCGTGGTCAGCTGAAAAACCAGATGCGGAAACGATGGTGAAGGCGTGGTTCCCACCACAAAAGAAGACGTTATATCTGACCTTTACGGATGAAAATTCAGTTTTTCCCGAAACGAAGCGCAACTTTTCACAAATGAACGCGCTCGCAGACAACCCAGCCCAACCGGTAACCACCGTTCCGCCGGCGCTTGGAGCAGTTTATGAACTTCTAAGCGCTGCGGAGTAGACCCGGGATCCCTTATTACGAAAGCTCGGAAGCTGAGAGGTTTTGAAATAGACATGGATGAATTGCTTCGGCCGTAACTGCCCAGGGAGCATATGGCATGACTTCGCGTTGGAACCATTCCAACCGCTCAACCCTGGTCTTCCACCAAGCTTGCCGGTTAGGTTCGGTGGAAATATGGTCTGCCTAGCAGTTTCCCGCAGCTTTGTTAGAAGATGAAAGTTTCAATAGTCATTCCCTGTTACAATGAAAGGGACACGATCGAGAAGATTGTTGAGGCGGTTCGCAACGCTCCGCTTGAGAGCAGAGAAATTATTGTAGTGGACGATTGTTCACAAGACGGAACGCAGACTCTGCTTCGGGAGAAAGTTTCGCAGATGGTTGACCGCGTTATTTATCATCCGGTCAATCAGGGCAAGGGAGCGGCCCTGCGCAGTGGATTCGCAGCCGCGACTGGCGATTTTATTGTGGTGCAAGATGCAGATCTGGAATATAGCCCCGAAGATTATCCAGTGCTTCTTGAGCCGCTTATGTCAGGGAAAGCTGACGCGGTACTTGGATCCCGGTTCATGGGCGGGCGACCACACCGGGTTCTTTTCTTTTGGCACATGATCGGCAACAAATTTCTGACGTTGCTCTCCAACATGTTGACCAATATCAATCTGACCGACGTGGAAACAGGGTACAAAGCCTTCAAAGCCCCACTTATCAAATCGATTCAACTAGAAGAAGACCGGTTTGGAGTTGAGCCGGAAATTGTTGCCAAACTCGTCCGTACAGGCTGCAGAATTTACGAAGTGGGCATCTCATACAGCGGACGAACTTACGCCGAGGGCAAGAAGATCAATTGGAAAGACGGCTTTAGGGCGATTTATGCGATCTTCAAGTACAACCTTGATCGGAGACAGCTATGAAAGAAGCCGTTGTACCAAACTCTGCTGCCGGTTCTGCGAATATGAATTCGCCATTAAATGATAGCGAAGGAGCGGGCGCTCTTCTAAAGCAGGACGAAGCTAACTCGCAGAGGTGGGGGCCAGCCGCGCTTGAGGGAAGACGCGAGCGCACGCGAGATCATCTGGCCAAAATTGCTGCTCGACGCGAGAGATGGATCAACCGCAACAGATACTATTACCAACTGCTAAACCGGCTTCTCCGTTTTTTGGTGGAGCCGCAGAAAAAAGTTCTCTCAAAGGCATCGACATCTGTGGTGAGATCGTGGCCATCGCGCGGCAGCGAAATCCGTCTTTTGAATTCGCGGTTGCTTTCCCAGACAAGGATGAATTCCAGCAGGCTTTCAAGCCAGTTGAGAAATTCGATTACATCCTCTTTAACGACATTGGCGACACGGTGGATGTGCTTCAAGCACTACGAAACCTCAAGCCGCTTTGCCAGAGGCACACTCGCTTGTTGGTGACAACTTATAACCATCTTTGGCAACCACTCGTCACCTTCGCTGAGTGGTTCGGGATGAAGGTGCCGCGCACCGAGCAGAACTGGCTTTCCACGGCGGATATCCGAAATCTGTTGAAGCTCTCCGGCTTTGAAGCGCTCGAAACACATCGAGTCGTCCTCTTGCCGAAATATGTCCCGTTGCTGTCGAGTTTCCTAAATCGTTTCTGTGCGCGACTTCCCTTTCTCAGCGGACTTTGCATGACACAGGTGGTCGTGGCACGAATGATGCCGCCTTCCCTGCAAAAATGAGAAAGGAAATGTGGAGGACGCGGTTCGCCGAATTCCGCAGTTAGGCGGCCGGACAGAGATAATTTTCTGCGACGATCAATCGACCGATGGAACGGCTGAAGAAGTGTTGCGGGTGCAGGCGCTTTATCCGGAAAAGAATATTCGTCTCGAGCACGGGCCCGGAATTTGTAAGTCGCGAAACGTCTGGACAGGTTTCAATGCTGCGACAGGCGATATCTTAATGGTCCTTGATGCCGATCTGACGACCATTCCCGAAGAGCTGCCTTATTTCATCGATGTTATCGTTTCGGGACAGGCCGAGTTTGTTAATGGATCGCGGCTTGTTTATCCCGTGCCAAAAGGCGCGATGAATGGAGCAAACATGCTGGGCAACAAATTTTTCAGCGTCGCTTTCACCTATTTGCTCGGGCAAAGAGTAAAGGACACTTTGTGCGGTACAAAGGTCCTTTGGAGAAGCGATTGGGAGCGGATTAAACCGTTGCTCGGTAGCTGGGGAACCGAAGACCGCTGGGGGGACTACGAACTGTTGTTTGGCGCCGCAAAGTTGAACCTTAAAATTCTGGACTTGCCGGTCCACTACCAGGAACGCATTTACGGCTCCACGAAGATGACCAAGGTCTTTCGAAACGGGCTCGTGATGCTGAAGATGTGCTGGCATGGATTTCTGAAATTAAAACTCGGTTACTAGTTCGGTATTTTAGATATCCGGGCTGGCGACAAACGCATGGGAATTTCAAAGTCGCGGTCATCTGAAAATTTTCCAGTGCAGGAGCGCATTGCCAAAGAAATTCAACATGGCCGCTTCCTGGCTGAGCACGGGGCGGGCGAGATTTGGAATTGGGAGAGTCCAGCTGGTAAATTGCGCTGGGCGCGCCGGGTGAAGATGCTCAGCAGACATCTCCGGCCAGGAATGAGTGTGCTTGAGTTGGGTTGCGGTACTGGCTATTTCACTCGGGAGCTTGCGCGGTCCGGAGCAGACGTTGTTGCTATTGACGTCTCACCTGACCTTCTGGAAATCGCGAAGGCGAATTCTTCTGCGCCGAACGTTCGTTATGAAATCCAGAACGCGTATGCATTAACCTATCCCGATGGTGTGTTTGATTCCGTTGTGGGCAGCTCGGTTTTACACCACCTCGAAATTGAAGAGGCAGTTCGCGAGATTTACCGGGTGTTGAAACCCGGCGGCACAATTTACTTGACAGAGCCAAACATGCTCAACCCTCAGATCGCCATACAAAAGAATGTCCCCTGGGTGAAGCGGAGACTCGGCGACTCACCGGATGAAACCGCATTCTTCCGGTGGCCGCTCCGGCGCTTGCTCGAGCGAAAAGGCTATCGTGACGTTCGAATCGTTCCTTTTGATTTCCTCCACCCCAAAACACCCGTTTCTCTAGTCGATAGCTTGGACATCGTGGGCCGGTTTCTTGAGAGCGTGCCGGTAATCTCGGAGTTGGCCGGCTCGTTGTACATCCGCGCAATCAAATGAGCAACGCAACAACTGTTTTACCGAGCGAACATACGAAAGATCGTGCTGTAACACTGCGTAACCGCGCGCGCCTCGGCGCTAATAAGAACCTTCTTTTTTGGTATCGCGAACTTTACCGTGACCAGTTCAAGGAATTTCCCAATCCGGCGGCACTCTCGATATTGGAGATCGGAAGCGGTACCTCGCCGTTGAAACAATTTCTCCCAAACGTTGTTACCAGTGACGTGCTCGATTTGGATTATCTCGATCTTGTGTTTGACTGCCATGAAATCGACAGGTTGGACGTAATTAAGGACAACAGCCTTGATGTTATTACCGTTACCAATGTGTTGCATCACCTGAAAAGCCCGATTGCCTTCCTGAACCGCGCGGCCAGCAAGTTGAAATCAGGTGGCAAGTTAATCGCGACTGAGCCCTTTTTTTCAGTCCTATCAACTCTTATTTTCAAGTACCTGCATCACGAGGCCGTCGATTTCGGGATTTCCAATCCGGAGCTTGACGATGCGGAGGGACCATTGGCATCTGCTAATATTGCATTGCCCTGGCTAATTTTTTTCCGAAACCGTGAGTGGCTGCAACGCTTGAGTGATAACTTCGGTGTTGTGAGTCTTTCAGTTCGACCGTTTAGCTCCCTCTCGTACATGGTTACTGGTGGAATATCGCACAGACTGCCAGTTCCACGTTTGATTTATCGCATGTTATTTCCGGTGGACCTCGCCCTTAGTCGCCACTTTCCAGGCTTCTGCGCAGCTTTCTTTACCGTGGCCCTGACGCGACGCTGATGCCCGACGCTGTTAGTCTAGTTCACGAAATGCCTATTCCTTTTTTCTGAGCAGTACGAAACGGCCGCGACGGTCAATGACTGCGTAGTCGTTCATGCGGATTCCGGACTTTGCATTTATTGTCTCTGAAGTGATCCTGAAGGGGGCGTAAATGTCCGCGCTGTCGCCCAGAATCCAAATGGGCGTAGGGCGGCCATGCAGTCGGTCGAGCCAGAACAGGTTACGATCATGCGCGTAGCGAAAAAGCATAGTTGAGGCGATAACAGGCTCCTCAGGCTTGCCGTCAAGGCGGTAGCGCGCGAACACTGCGTCCGCTTCCTGTCGTTCCAGCGGGGAATAAGGGCTGCTGGAATGAAGGAGGTACGCCCAACGCGCGTTCGGCACCAGAGCAACCTGTGCAGATGCCGATAACGCCATGACGGCAATCGCAGTCGTCAGCATCGCCGTCCTGGCCCCTCTTCCGATCGATGCTGTGGCGCGCACAATCGAAGCAAACCCTACCAGGGTCACACACCAAAGGAGTGCCTCCGTTGGGTAGAATCGCGGTGCCCACAGGAGGTCATTCTGGCCCACGAGCCACGCCACCAGCGTTGTCGTGACACCGATAAACACATAGTACGGACGTAATAGAATTATCCCGAAGCTGCCGACAATCATAGCCCATACCCATTGACGGACGACGCTACTGCCAAGCCAGTGAGGAATATTGAAGGCAACGAAAACGTAAAGCGCTTTAGGCCCAGAAAAACTTGCCGGGGGCGCGATACCTTGTCGATCAAGCGGATTGCCGTGCGGCGATTGCGACCAAGAAATCGCCAGCAAAACGGGGATCGCCACGACCGACAGGAGGAGCGTGATCATGGCAGGCCAGTTAAGACGGCAGCGCGCGTGCTTACCTGGCGACGAAATCCATGTCTCAACGGCTGCGACGATCGCCACCAGCGCCGCCGCAATTGGTGCATCCTCCTTTACACTAATCACGACGAGCGCCGCCAGGATTGACTCGATCATCCGCTGCCGGAGCAGGAAGTAAAACAGCATTAAAGACAATGCCAACGCGAGAATCTCAACATGGAACCCATAGAGCCACTCTTGATAGAATGCGACCGAAAGCGGCGAGACTAACACTACCCCGGCCGCGGTTACTGCAACTGGCCCAGCAACGCCGAGAAGACGCAGGACACGCGCTGCCCAGAAGTAAGCCGCTCCCACCGACGCAGCAAGGACGAAAAGCAATCCGGGAGCGCCGAGCGGCTTTGCTACAAGCCCCAGCGGCACAAGGAGAAAATAGGTGTGCATAGCGAGCATGTTGCCGAAACAGTTGCTTGCGAACAATCTCCGTCCCTCTAGCCAACTTCGGGCAAGCTGCACACTCACGAAGAGGTCCGACGTATAGCCCAGATCATAGAATGTTTTGAGTTTAAGCGCGAAGACCCAAATAACAGTGAGCACTGCGATCCCGAGGGCTGCGTAATCCCATCGATCCCAACCGACGTCTGCATTCAGCTTTGACGCGAACAACTCTCTCCAGCGAAGCCGCACGGGACGAACGTATGGTTTCTCAATATCTTTTTCCAATGTTATAATGGCATTAACCCCGTCCATCCATGATGAGTTCCACAGCTGCAGTCTCGTTTCTTCGTGGAGTTGGCAATAAGGTCTACGACCGCGCGTTTCCCATCTACCGCCTGTGTTATCGTGCTTTCAAAGCTTACGCTGATAAAGCAGAGCGCCAGCTTTTGGGAAGGATTTTGTCGGCGGGGGATGTCGTCGTGGACGCGGGTGCTAACATTGGCATCTATTCACAGTTTCTCGCACGTTGTGTTGGTGCGGCTGGCATCGTTCATTCGTTCGAGCCTTCGCCGGACAATTTTAAGCGCTTGCAGTCTGCTACGCGCAAGCTGGCAAACGTGCGCTTGTCTCAGGCTGCTGTGGGAGAATTCAGTGACCGAGGCAGACTCTATCTTTCAGACAACCTCAACGTCGATCATCGGACATATACAACCGGGGGAGATTCGCGTCATACCGTGCCGATCGATATCATAGCGTTGGATGATTACTTCAAACCCGGCCAACGCGTCGACCTGATGAAAATGGATATCCAAGGCTATGAACTTCATGCGTTGCGCGGTGCCAATCGCGTCCTGGCTGATAACCCGGATCTAAAGCTGCTTCTTGAATTCTGGCCATACGGTTTGAAACAGGCTGGCGCGACTTGGATTGAACTTGTCAAAACTCTGCAAGAGAAAAACATGGCCATATGTCAGGTGACAAAGCACGGCTTAGTACCCTTCCGATCCGAGTTGGTAAACGAAAGCTCAGACTGGTATGTGAATCTATTCGCATCGCAGAGGTAACTCTTTGTGCTTAAAAGTGCATGGCGTCGCAGTTTACTTTTGTAACCTGCCTTCCGATTCACCGCTTGCAGGCGTCGCATTGATTGTCTTCTGTAGTCGCCCGATTTTCCTCACTTCCATATGCAAACTGCGCCTGAGCTTAAAAATCGGCTTGTTGACTCGCTCAAAGTCGGCGTTCATCATACGCGTAAAATGGGCGCGGCCTGAGACTTCTGTAATCGGATCGAAAGTAGCACAGTATCATGACACGATCTGAGTTAAGCATTGTTATTCCTTTCCTCAACGAGGCCGTTATTACGCCAGCGATTGCAGAACGTTCAGAACCGTCCATCACATTGGGAATTGCTTTTTGTGAGCGACGGATCAACTGACGCGAGTTCAAGATTCATTGAAGCATGGGCCAGCGAAGATCCCTCTGTCAAATTGGTTGTGTTAACCCGGAACTTCGGTCATCAAAATGCCGTCTCGGCTGGGTTGGTTTTTGCGTCAGGAGATTGTGTCGGAATTATGGACGCAGATCTGCAGGACGAACCGGAAGTCCTTTTGGATATGTATCGAACGTTAAGAAGCGACAATGTTGACATAGTTTATGCGGTGCGAACGGCACGGCGCGACACCAGACTTAGGCGCTTTTTTTACTTCTTGTTTTACCGCCTTTACGTTTACCTGGCTGATATCCCTGCCCAAGCCGACAGCGGCGATTTTTGTGTGATGAGTCGCCGCGCAGTTCGAGTGCTACTGAGTCTTCCAGAAAAACTACGTTTCGTACGTGGATTACGTGCGTGGACTGGGCTACCATCGAAGCCATTTCCTATCTCGCGACCTGCTCGCGCAGCGGGCCGTCCGCAATATTCATTACGGAAACTAGCGAGGCTGGCCTTCTCGGGGCTTACCTCGTTCTCGACTAGACCATTGAGGCTCGGCTTCATATGCGGCACTCTTCTCTGCCTTGGCGCACTTATCGGGGCGCTCACTTACCTTGGAATTGCGTTGTTTACCGACATTCATCTCACAGCACCTGGCTTTTCAACACTGGTTATTGCGCTGCTTTTCTCCAATGGATTGGTCTTTCTCTACCTGGGAGTGCTTGGAGAATACATCGGCCAGATGTTCATGGAAGTGAAAGCCCGTCCATCATTCATCGTTGAGCGCACAATCAACATCGAAACGACGCAGGGATTCGATGAGCGCGATTGAAATCCTTTCGCAACCTAAAGCAGTTGCCATGGCGGACGAGTGGTTTCAGTTCGCGACGGCAGATCATTTTTGGATGCAATGGCGACATAGTATGCTCCTTCAGGCGCTGAGTCGTGCCGGAGGTGAGTTGCGCAGCGTCTTGGAAATCGGATGTGGACACGGGGTCGCCCGGGAAATGCTGGAGCACGATCTTGGCATTGCAGTGGATGGCTGCGATTTGAATCGAACCGCTTTGGAAATGGCCAGGCCGGGCAGAGGCCGACTCTTCTTTTACAACATCTTGGACCAGGAACCGTCGCTGTTGGAGCATTATGATGCTGTTTTGCTATTGGATGTGATTGAGCACGTTGACGATGACGCCGGATTTCTCCGTGCCGCCCTGCGGCATCTGCGGCCAGGCGGTATTGTGGTTGTGAATGTGCCAGCTATTATAATGCTATTCAGCGATTATGACAGAGCACAGGGCCATGTGAGGCGTTACACATACGATACCTTGAGGGAGTTGTTAGAGCGGTGCGGTGTGACGACACAAAGTATCCAGCCATGGGGCTTACTCATGATCCCAGTACTTCTCCTTCGGAAAACTATGTTGCACATAACAAAGCGATCCAATCCGATTCGCACTGGTTTTGTTCCGCCGAACGCTGTATCACGGCTGCTGTTGCAGGGCCTGAAAAATCTCGAGACCGGATTGCCGTTTCGGGCGCCCTTCGGCACGTCCATTCTCGCTTGGGGACGGGTTGCGCACGCCGCGTTTTGACTAGCGTGGGCCTATTCCCCCAAAGCCGTAATTATTCGCGTTGTATCGCGCAGTTGGTTAGGCAAGAGCATTTGTCATCGAAGGAGGGGTATGGCAATGATTTCATCTCGGAGCGTATACGCGGCAAATGCTCAACCAGCCGAAAAGCGCAGTCACTTCTATTTAAACGATAGGTATTTTAAGGTGTAACGGTTATTAGGTGTATCCCGCAGCGTAGTCGCTAAGAAGCAGTAAACATTAGTGCCGGCTAATGCTGCACGGGAATCTCTTCAGCCGAAAGAGTAAAATTATCCGCGCTTCGTACGAAGTATCGTAGTGCGGGATTGTAGTCCCTAATGTAGCCGACAAATCCAATCTTCGCTGTAAGTTTGCCCTGGTAAAAGGTGCGATTAACAAATGGGTTAAGTCGCGCAGAGCGGGCGACTCCGCGAATCACTCCGTTTGAATCGGCTATTACTAATGTCCATGGAATCGACTGCTCATGTTTCGATGCTCGTCCGCTTACACGCGCTGCGGGGGCACCGTTGTCGCACTGGCCTAAAGCATCAATACTGCACTGCCCACTAAGCCCCTCTCGCTTCTGTCGCGCGCCAAAGACATCCGCTTCTCGGAGTCCAATCCAATCCTGTAAGCCGTCAGCGAATACGTCCAAGTGACGCGCCCGCACTTGCGAAGCCAGCAGAACCCTTTCTTGAAAAATCTGTTTTAACTCAGGGGGCAGCATTTGTGTCCTTTGGGCATCAACAGCTCCGTTGATCAGGGCGATGGCATCTTGATCATACAGAACTTGCGCGTTTTTGCACCAGAACCACGCTTGATAATGTGCCGGCCAGGCCAAGATCGCTATTGCAAAGGGGAGAAGGATAGCCGGCCATCGTCCCGACCGTAGGCGGTCCGCTCGCTTGATCCCGAGCAAAATCAAACTCGTCCAGAAAAGTGAACTCCAGAATAAATAACGGGGAGCGAAGGGCGCCAGAGTAAACGATATGGATCGCCCGAGGGTAACAAGTGTCAGAGCAAATACGTTGAAAATCAAAAGCGATAATCCAGTGCTTTCGAGCCCGCTTTTTCCAAGGTCGCGGCGGAGCACACGAGGGATGACAAGAATTCCTGCAAGCATCAAGCTCGCCATACCGCTCAATGCGATACCAAAGGATTGACCTAACTCTGTAAGCGTCTTCGCTTTGCGCCAAGGCGCGATTGTATGTAAAACTGGACTGCCCAGGAGTCTGCAGAACTCGGTTAAAACATCCATAGGATTGCCGAAAGAAACCTCCGATTCTTTTTGCAGGCGGTAAGATGACGGAAGCACGGGAAGCATCTCGTAGATGATGGCTGCTGCAAGAGCACTGATTCCGAGTAGAACAATCGTTCGTCGCGGAAGACGCAGGCACCAAGCCAGAAGCAGTAGGGTAGGCCAAATTGCAAAACCCGCGGCAAAGCTAAAGGAAGCGAGAAACCCGGCATACACTACAATTGCTGTTACCATCCAAGAGCAACGAGTCTTGGCTACCAGAAGAAAAGCGAGTGCCGCTCCGCCCATCGCCAAGGAGTTGTCACAGTTAAATTCACCATTCGCAGTAATGCTGGCTCGGCATATCCAAAAATTGCCCATGAGCACAACAAGTGTGGACAATGTCTTTGCAGTCAGGCTTATGGTTTTATCACGCCAAATCGGGATCAAAAGGAGTAAGACTGTTATAAAAACTAGCCCAAGTCCGGCAAAGAAGAGCATTTGCACGTCGCCTCGAAAAAAGCGCAAATTAGCTAAGCCAATGAGGCTGGGAAAGAATGTAACATGACCAGCCTGTTTAAGCAGGGCACTTTGAAACCATGTGTGGTTCCAGGCAAAAGCATAAATGCTCCAAAAATTGCCTCCGAACAGGCAGGTTACGCGCCCTAGATAAAGATAGACAACTCCCGAGAGCAGGAAAACTCCGCCAATTAAAATGGCAAAGATTTGGACGGCTCCCTCGGCCACCGGGGCAAAGCGATGCATTCGGTGTAGTGCGCTATTAGCGCAACGGGGTAGCTTGGTTGCAAACACGGATCACAATCCAACAGGGGTGACAACGTTTGCAAGTATGCCGAGTGATCGCACAAAGCGCAAAGCAGAATTGGCCTTTAATGTCGATTTTTTGGCGTTGAGTTATCGGGGAGCATCAACACCAGTCCGCCAGCTTCCAAAACGCGATGCCATCCAGCGTCAATCGACTGCAGCGTTGTCAGTACTCGCTCGCTTTCAGATTCGGGAACGGCAACAGCGTTTGCGCGACCGGTTTCGATCACCTGTCGAAATTTCGACTCTAACAATTGAAGACGCGTGGCGTCATGTGAAGGGTTTGTCTCGATAAAAGCTTGCGCCTGTTGACGCAGGATCCCTTCTTCGAGATTGCCAGCGTTAGCGAAATAATGAGTGACGAGCCGAGGAGCTACAACTTTCATCTCTGGCAAGAGAAGCGGTAACTCACAGCTCGCGGTCCAGTTCGGTGCAAGCAGTTTCGCGTGGGCGATGTATGGACCGGCGGCTTTAGCAAAATCAACATTCGCAGGAAGCAACTGGTATTCTCGAGGAGACTTCCAACCGATACCCAGCCTTGCGTCTCTAGGTAACACAGAAAGTCCGCGATAGCTACCGACGAACACAACGACGATCGCCGATAGTGCCAGCGCGGTTTGTATCCGGGCATTCATAGACGTAGTTTTCGGCTCCAGTCGCGAGCCAACGGTCGCCGTTAACGCGGCCAACAAAGGTAGTTGCAGAAGGTAAACGAGCCGAAAATAAGTCGGCGCAAGAATATTTACCATCCATGTGCGCGCCAACAATGGGTTCAAACAAAACAGCCACACAGCACAAAGATAAAGAAAGAAAAAAAATCCACTGCGTCCTCTCACGATTAGCAGCGGGACAGCGATCATTAGTACCACGTCACGCAAGTACTCAGCACGCCCACCGACGGCGTAGTCTAGCGCTTCGCTCCAAGCCATATATGTTGGGCCTAGCAAATGAAGATCCGCTGGCTTTGGGATCACATTCATTTTCAACAAGGCCAGTATCGCGATTGGATACGCGAGCGGGATTATCAGTAAAAGCCCAAGACGACTCAGGCTCCATAAATCTTCTCGCGCTCTGGATTGGAATAGTTCGAGCGTGCTAAAAGCCGCCCAAGAACAGCCGATAACTGCCGGGAGCAGGTAAAGGGCAGGATTGCTAAAGCCAACGCCGGCGACCCCCAATAACGTAAGCCAAACCACGTCACTCGGTTCTCCTTGACTGAGAAATCGGTAACTGAGCGCCAGTGCTATGGGCAGACACAAGATCAAGACGATCGGCTTGCCTTGCCACATGTAGCCGGCGAGAGTCGAAAATCCCACCCATCCAGCAGGATCGGCTGATTGTAGTGACCCTGCCGCTCCAAGTAGCACGCCGAACGACGATTTGTCAGCCATAAGCAGAAAACAGATGCTAAGAAAAGCCCCGATCGCCGCGGCCCAGCGGCCGATGCCGAAAATTCTGCCGCACCAATAAAAAACGAATGGGACGGCAAATGCGGCAAGCATGTGGCCGATTACCTGATAAAAGTACAGGGGATCGATTCTAAGGTAATGCCCCAGAAAGGCCATAAGCATCTCATAACTGGTTGCCAAATGAACCGGAGAAAATGCTGCGGCGTCCATATCGACGCTCGTCTGACGCACGCTTATGGGCTGGTTAAGAGCTAATAGTTGCGTGAGAGCCCGGTGGAAATAAACGACATCATCTTGATTTGGCCGGCGTACGAACAGAACGGTAACTGCGTAGGCCAAACCCAAACCCACCAGAAGGACTTGAGACGGATGAAACCGATATCCTTTGCCTGGAATTGCATTTGTTGTTTTCCACAGACGTCCGACTAGATAGAAACCAGCAACTGCGATAGCTAAGAAACACCACGTAATCGTCTTCGCAGGCCACCGAAGGATCAGAACAAGCTGATAGGCAAGCGTCCAAAATGCGGTTGCGGCTATCGGCAGCAGCAGAACGTCGCTCGCGCGGGATTCGGCGGACCTTTCTGAGATCAGCATGGGTTTCATCTTGGAATTTTTTGGGATTCCGATTACTTGCAGCGCCTCGGGTGGCTGGCTTGGTGGAGCGCTTTCCAATCAGCCGGCGAGCAGTATCACGTTGGAGTTCTCGGCCGAAAAAGCAAAATCGTCGGGAAAGGGTAGGTCATGTCTTGAGGAAAGCGCACCAGCTCGAACTCGTGTCCAAAGATCTTTACAGGAACCCTGTAGCTCTTCTCATAAGTAAACTTTCCCTGCGCCTCGACCTGCCTGACAATTGCATTCATTTGTGCGGCCTCAATTTGAGTTGGCAGCCCTATCAGAAGGAAGTCGGCGTCCTGCCCTGGGTTCTGCAACCGGACAGCCACCTTGTCGCTAACTAGTGGCTTGGCTGCGGGCATCGCAGTGTAAAAGTAAGGTCCGTACTGCAAGATCCCGATAGTCGCCGGCGCGTCACCAATCAACTTTTGGAGATCGCCTCGAACGACCTCACGAGCATCCTTTTTCTGCATGGCACGGCCATATGCGACGTCAAAAGCCAGTGATGGGCCTAGCACGAGAAGGAGCGCGCAGCCTAAAAGGACGGCGACCGGCCGGTTATTTTTCATTTTCAGCTGTAAATCGGCACAGGCTAAGCCGACCAGAACGCAAAATCCAGGAAACAACACCAGCGTTACGCGGGCAAAATATGGTCCAAGGTAGCCTTTTCCCATGAAGTAGAGATATAACAGGGAGAAAATCAGTATCGGAATGGATACGCTGTAAAGGCTACGCCTGACAACAAGATACAAGATTGCACAATAAGGGACCACCCACAGCAGGGGATACATTGCAAACGGAACCACGTATGTGATGTACTTCCAGACAACGGCTAGATTAAGCAGCTGAACTCCATTGAACTGATGTAGCGACGCATATTTTAACGTCTCGCCAGTGATTGCTTTTGCAACGCTCGAGAGATTTAAAAACAACATGGGATGCCCCAAAAACAATCCGATGATGAATCCCACAGCGATTAGCCATAGTGGGCCGATAAGGAGAACTCTGACGCGCTCCCAGATGCCACTCGGCTTTGACCGACTATCGTCGCGATTCAACAGCAAATAGAAGCACGGAATCACCACGATAATCCCAACAGGGTAACGAGTCGCTGCTGCCAGACCGGAAATGATGCCCACCGTAAAAAGCAGCTGCCATCGCAGGGATTGTCGGAGCTTCAAAGAGAACCAGATAACCAGTGCGCACAATAAGTTACTCAAGATGTGAGTTCTCATAAAATGCGCATAAATCACCTGCATTGGAAGCACAGAATAGCAAAGCGCGCCAACGAGAGCTGGGTAGAACATCTGTGTCGCTTCTTTAATCCCGAGAAATACGACGACAATGGTACAGAGATCAAATAGAATGGACATCCGTCGACAGATGTATAGAAGACTAGAATACCTAGTCATGCTCGTTGAGTCAGTAAATGGCACATCTTCGGCAGGGGCCGCCCTGAGCACTGCCTCCGGTAATGCCCACAGATAATAGTTGAACGTACCTTCAAAGTAAGCACCAGGAGCCTTAATACGGCCCCTCAATAGGTCGAGTTCGAAGACCCCCCTAAGACTGACAAACTCATCCGGCTGAAAGTTCAGATCATGGCCATAGCCGCTGCTGAGGCCCCAGCTCAATCCGCTTATCCGAAGATAGGCTGCTATCGATAGCAGTCCTAAAAATAGGATGAGTCGCTGAGTTTTCTGCACAAGTCAAGCTTCCAGCAAGACACTTCGCAACAGAGCTGTTGGTCGCATTAGTACCGTGGCGGTGGTTCGTTCGGCCCAACGGGAGCAAGCTCTAGAATTGCCGCCTTGCTGTCGGAATGGTCGAGAAGCCGCCAGTCGTATCCAGGAATAACCGGTAGGCGCGACTGTTTGGTGGTCACTTCATCACTCGAAACAAATAGCGCGTAAACCGGAAGCGAACGCTCCAAGCCATGTTGGACGAACGCCAAAGCTTCTGGCCGATCGTATCTCCAGGTATAGCTCCACTTATAATGATGCTCTCCATCTATTGGAGCGGCAACGAATGAGTGTGGCAAAAGGGCGTTTAAGTAAACAGGATCAATATCGGAGAGAACAATTCCAGATTGGCGTCGTAACCGTCTGGCGAAATCGCTTTGAGCGACAAACTGAGTCGATTTGCCAGCTGAAACGATGACGTGAACAGCATCCCGCGCCTGACACCGCTCGATACCGGCTGTGTTGTATCCGGAACGCGAAGGATAGCCGAGACAGGCCCCGGCAAATAAGATGAAAACTGGCAGCGCCAAAACTATCCGTTTCCCGGCAAAAAGGTTCTTTGCGGCCCATGTAACGGGCAGGACCGCCACCGCGATTAAAAGGATAAGAAGCGGCAGGTAGAACCGCAGATCTCCCCCAAACAGATAACATAACGTTGCCGCAAAAGAGCTCAATCCGGCTACGAAAGCGCAACAAAGGAACCAACTAAGCCGCATGAAAAGCAGACCGACACAAATCAACATAACGAAGGCTGGCACAAAAGACGTGCCGGTGCCGAAGATATTGGCGGCGTCATATCCGAGCGGCTGCAAAGTAGTTTCTCTCCAAAGCATGAGAGCGTTTCTTGGAATATAGGGAAGACAAAAAAGAAGGTGGTGTCTGCTAAAATATGAGGCCCACAGATCGTAGCCTGTTTTGAAAGGTGAATGGAACTGGATCATGTTCAATATCAGCATGGGGCTGGCAGCGACTACGAAGACAAGCGGAACCGCAGTACAATGGAAAAACCAGCGCAGACGCGCGCCTCTCACTGGGAGGATCGCCATCGCCAGCAACAATGGTGCAAAGAAAAGCGACTGGAGCCGAACGTTTAATGAAAGACCAAGAAAAATTGCGGACAGATAGATTTTCCAGCGCCGTCCTTCTTGAACTCCCAGGTAGGCGAACATAAATGCCAGGACAATCAGGAGGGAGGCACTTACTTCACTGAGTGATGAACGACAGAAAGTGAAAAACCCAGGTAGCGTCGCGAGTAAGAGCGCCGCAAACCCGCCCGTCAAAGGCATCGCCAGGTACACGTAGAAAGCAAAAACGGCCAAAAGCAAAAGAAGCCCGATCGTTTGATTGGTCCTAAACGGCGCCAGCACGCTATCTGTTCCTCGCAAGATCTTCAGCCAGGGAAGCATCAGCATTGGGTAACCGAAGGGGTACCTTGACGGCAGCTTCTCATATCCAATCTGTATGTACGGCCAGGCGTCCCTCCGCAGCGCTTTCGCCTGTGCGAAATATTCCGTCGCATCCGGGTACGGGCCAAGATCAAGCAGTGTTGTCTTCCTGTAGTCAATTCTGAGGACAGCAAAGTAATAAAACGTCAATGCACAGAATAGAAGCAATACACCGGCTAGAAGTTGCGCGTTCGCAAATTTTGTCAGCCACGTTGTTTGAGTTGCAGTCGTGCGGTTCATTTCGCCTCGCGCGGCTCACAGATTTACCGCAGTGCGAGCAGATAAATCGCAACTAGTGTGAGCAGAAAATATGGAACTAGCACCGCGGCTCCAGCGTAATCTTTGGCCATTCGCTGGCCAAAGAATAGCGCAATGATCGCAACCGCGGAAATCACCGCGCCGTAGAATGCGATGGTCGAATCTCGCAAAACGATGAGCTCGAGGCAGCCAACGCCACTCAATACTCCTGCTGCAAGTTCGAGAATCGTGATTGCAGTTACCAGAGTGGGCACAACGCCAGCTAACGGGCTTTTCGCGAAATGTCCCTTTAGCCATTCGAGGTTTCCGCGGCGATCGACGACTTTATCAATTCCCGATTGAAGGAAAAGAATCGCGAGAAAAGCAGCGGCAAGGATCTGCATAAGATATATTGACATGGCGAAGAGACCTTAGCTGGGACAACCCAGCTTTGTCGATGCTTGCGTGGTAAGAACATCACAGTGCGATGTAAAGGGACGGCGCAGCGCGCCATCTTGCCACCGCAAGAAAAGGGTGGGACGAGCGCGTCCGACGTTACAGCCACTGTGAATTGCATCCTCAGTCGCCCTGGGCGACTGCATCGGCGAAAGCCGCATCGCCGCCCTTCAAATCCAACTCAGCTTCGGCTGCCGTCCCAAAAACGCGCGCGCGGCTTTCATCAAATTCTTTTTCCCAGCGCGCAACGACCACCGTCGCGAGACAATTGCCGATGACGTTCACGCATGTGCGACCCATGTCCATCAATTCATCCACGCCGAAAATAATCGCCACACCGATCGGCCCCAGACCTGATGGCACAAACGAATTCAGTGCCCCGAGCAAAATGACAAGCGATGCGCGCGGGACACCGGCCACGCCCTTGGAGGTCAGCATCAACGTCAACATCATCGTGATCTGCTGGCCTAACGACATGTGCCAACCTATCGTCGTCTCCGCCGCTTGCGCCACGAACACCGAGGCCATTGCCAGATATAACGTTGATCCTGTCAGGTTGAACGAATAGCCGGTCGGCATTACGAACCCCACGATGTGCGGCGGCACACCGAAACGCTCCATCGATTCCATCGCTTTCGGCAACGCCGATTCGCTGCTGGTGGTCGCGAAGGCGAGCGCCGCAGGCTCGCGCACCGCCCTGACAAATTGCTGCAATGGAATTCGCGCGATCCAAATCACCAGTCCAAAGATCAACAAGATGAAAATCACGAGAGCCAGATAAAGCGACCCGATCAATTTGCCGAGATTCATTAGCACGCCCGGCCCTTGCGTGCCGATCGTATGCGCCATCGCTGCGCCGACGCCAATCGGCGCAAACATCATGACGTAGTTTGTAAACTTGAACATGATTTGCGCGAGGCTCTCCATCGCGCGGATGATTGGTTTCCCCCTTTCGCCAACCGCGGAGACGGCGAGTGCGAAAAGCACACTGAATACGACGATTTGCAAAACGTCGCCGCGCACCATGGCGTCAACCACACTGGAGGGAAACACGTGTACGATCGTTTCGACGAAAGTTTTCGGATGACTTTGCTCAATGGTTTTGATGGCGTCGATGTTCGTGGCGGCGAGAGTCACCCCACTGCCGGGCTTGGTGAAATTCACAACGGCCAACCCAATGAACAACGCTGCGGTCGTGACAATCTCGAAATAGATCAGCGCTTTGATTCCCATGCGCCCCACCTTCCGAAGCGCGCCTGCGCCCGCGATTCCCACCACGATGGTTGAGAACACAAGCGGCGCGATGATCGATTTGATCAGGTTAATGAAAATGTCGCGCAAGAAATAAACTGCGTTCCCCCAATCGGGCCGGAGCCAGCCGATCACGCCGCCAACGACAAGCCCGATCATGATCTGTGTCGTCAAAGAGGGCCGATACCACGGCCGGCGCGTCCGATCGGCAGCTCTCGGAGTCATCGTGCTCGTATTAACACAAAGCGCGCGAGCAGGCCGCGCGAAAAATTAGTCGATCAGCCGGCGCTCGAGCCCGCTGTAAGCATCAACGCGCCGGTCGCGCAAGAATGGCCAGTGCGTCCGATGCTCGTTGACGCGGCTCCAATCGATATCGGCCAGCAGAATTTCTTCTGCATCGCTCGAAGCTTTGGCAATGATTTCGCCGTCCGGCCCGCAAACGAAGCTTTGGCCCCAAAACTCAATGCCATCATCGCCCGCCGGTGCTTCGTGGCCAACGCGATTTGCAGCCGCGACATAGCAACCATTCGCGATCGCGTGACTGCGTTGAATGGTTTCCCAAGCGGAGTGTTGGGCAGCTCCAAACTCCTTTTTCTCGCTCGGATGCCAGCCGATTGCGGTCGGATAAAAAATGATTTCTGCACCGCGCAACGCAGTTAACCGCGCCGCTTCGGGATACCATTGGTCCCAGCAAACGCAGACCCCAATTTTGCCGTGCTGCGTGTTCCAGGATTGAAACCCAAGGTCGCCGGGGGTGAAGTAAAATTTCTCGTGATACAGCGGATCGTCTGGAACGTGCATCTTGCGGTATTTGCCTAGCAACTTTCCATCCGTGTCGATGATCGGCGCAGTGTTGTGATAAACGCCCGCACTGCGCCTCTCGAAAAGTGAAGCAATGATCACTGTGCCGGTTTCGCGCGCCAGCTCTCCTAATGCCGCTGTTGATGTCCCCGGCACTTCCTCGGCCAAATCAAAATTCTTGTGATCCTCTGTCTGGCAAAAATATTGCGACCGAAAAAGTTCCGGCAGGCAAACAATCTTGGCGCCTTTTCTTGCCGCCTCCCGAATAAAGTCGGTCGCGCGCGAGAAATTCTTCTCCGGCTTCGTGCCGCAACGCATCTGGATGAGAGCAACCTTTGTCATGTCGAGCGGAGTCGAGACATCTCTAACCATTTCAACAGTGAGAGATTCCTCGACTTCGCTCGGAATGACAAGGGTGACGGCTACTTCACAGAGTCGGCCGGCACAATTTTCACGCTTTCGATCACGACGCGTTTTGTCGGCTTGCTCATTTCGCCCGCGCTGTTTTGGGTTACCGGCGTGTCACCGATTTTTCCCAGCACATCGTCGCCTTTAATCAGTTTGCCGAACGTCGTGTATTGGTGATCGAGCCGATGCACCGGTCCGAGACAGATGAAAAATTGCGAGCCGGCCGAGTCCGGATCAGGTTCGCGCGCCATCGAGATCACGCCGCGCTCATGCGGATGATCGTTAAACTCGGCTTTGATCTTGTAACCCGGACCACCTGCTCCGTAGCTGTTTTCTTTTGCCGGATCTTTCGAA
>QHRD01000137.1:0-7214 GCA_003220005.1 Verrucomicrobiota bacterium
GTTGAAACTGCTTATGCTTTGGGTTGCGATAGGCGTCGTTGCTTGTTTCGACGCCTTCCATCCCGGAACGCATGTCAACGAGATCGCGCAACCGCGTGCCGGCCCAATCGCTTCCTTTTAGTTCCGGCAAAAAATTCTCCACCGGTTTTTCCAAATCGATTTTCCCCTGGTCCTCGAGGATCACGAGCGCGGCCAGCACAACAGCTTTGGTGACCGACATGATGATGTGCAGGTCGTCACGCTCGATCGTCGGATATTTTTCGTAAACGATTTTGCTGGCGTGCACGACGAGACAGCCGTCCACTGCGCCATTCTTGATGTACTGGTCGAGCGTTTGTTCGGATCCGTCAGGCTTCTTCAGCTTCAACGCACCGATCTCCGGCCTAATCTGTACCGGAAGATCGAGAATCGCGCCGCCACGACGCACGACCGCTGTAGGAAAAACTTCGGACACGTGCGTGTAGACCCAATGGGAAAGCGCGCCGCCCTTGTCCCAGTTCTCGACCGTGACCTGCTCGCGCGGCGACTCGAAAGATGGCACGCCTGCGGACTGGGGCGCTTCAGTCGCGACCGCTGTCCAGCCAGAGAAAGCCAGCAGGCCAAAGAAAAATATCGATTTCATCGCGGATGTATTATCCGCGAACGCGGCCCGCAAACGAGAACGAAATCGACAGACTGCGTACGGCCCGGCAGGCGGAGCGCCCGCCCTACAATTTGAACAGGGGTTCGCCGCGGCGAACGCCTCTACAACTTAGTTGAACAAGAACGACACACAGAGAGACTAAAGGAGCGACGTGAAATCTGCTGGCGAGAACTCAGGCGCGCGTAGGGTCGTGATCACTCTGATCGTGTTGACGACGGTGTGCGTTTTATCACTGATCGTCGCCGGGGTGACGAGTTTGATTTCGTTGGCTGACAGAATCCATCCGGTCGTGGGAACGGTGGTCTTTTGGACGATTGTGCTCGCGGCTGGATTTTTTGCGCTCTATTGCCTGATCGCGTACGCGCGGCTGCCGGCGGCGCTCATGCCGCCCGAAGAAAGAGCGGGGCCGAAGCACGAGGCGTATCTTGAAGTGTTGCGCGCGCGGCTGGCGATCAATCCGCGCACGCATGATTTGCCGCTCGCGACGCTGGCGGAAATCGAGGACGCGGTCGGCCACTTGTCGAACGAAGCGGACAAGGTTGTGCGCCGGACGGCGAGCACGGTTTTCCTGAGCACGGCGCTGATGCAAAACGGCCGGCTCGACGGCCTCGTGGTCCTGTTCACGCAAATTCAAATGGTCAACCGGGTCGCGCGCATTTACGTGCAGCGCCCGTCACCGCGCGAATTGATGCGGCTGTATGCGAACGTGGCCGGGACGGCGCTGATAGCCAGCGGGCTGGAATCGCTCGACCTCGGTGAAATGATCGCACCGCTAGCCACTTCCGTTGTCCCCGCGATCAAAGGCGGAATTCCTGGGCTCAGCGGTATCTCAGCGCTTCTCGTCAGGTCTATTTCAAATGGCGCCGCGAACGCGTTTCTAACGCTGCGAGTTGGTGAAGTCGCGCGACGATATTGCGCGCTTACTTCACGCTGCTCTCGGGATGCGATCCGCAAATCCGCTACGGCGGCGGCAGTGCATCATCTGGGCCGGATCGTGCGAGAAAACGGCGCGCTGGTTGTAAGAAAGATCTGGGAAGCGGCGCGCGATAGCGGCGTGTCCAAGGTCGAAGATATTGCGGGCGCGACGCGTGATTTGTTTACGCGGATTTCTCCGTGGCGACAGAAAGACGAAGATCGCGCTCAGGCACAGCTTGGCGAGTAACTCGCAATGTAAACAGCTTCCATCGTGCGTCGTGGATCTCGATTTCTTCTGAGCGGCAGCAAATCACCGATGCGGTGCGACGGCTGACAATCCCATCGGCCCCACCCATACTACCTGGAAATGCTTGAACCTTCTGCCGATGAAATACGCGATTGGGGTAATTCCGCCATCCAACTTATCACCGAGTATCTCGGCGGTCTCCGTGACCGTGCGGTGTATCGTCACATGTTTTCACGCAGGATTCGCGACCGGCTCGACACCGCACTGCCGAGGAAAGGAACCGACTTTGATAGCCTGCTGAAGGTTTTTCGCGAGGACATCATCCCGTTTAGCCGGCAGAACGCGCATCCGCGCATGTTTGGTTATGTGCAATCGCCTGGGATTCCGCTCGCGGCGTTCGCGGACCTGCTCGCCTCGACTTTGAACGCGAATCTGACCGTATGGCGATCTGCGCCGGCGCCGGTGGAACTTGAGCGCCTGACAATCGATTGGGTCCGGCAAATTCTTGGATTCAATGCCGAAGCCGGCGGGCTCTTTGTCAGCGGTGGATCAATGGCCAATCTCGCGGCGATCGCTGCGGCGCGCGAGGCGAAAGGTGATTCGCCAGGTCGGTTGCGCATCTATGCGTCGAGCGAAACGCATTTTTCCATCGCCAAGGCAGCAGCCCTGTTGGGCATCGGTCGGGAGAATGTGTGCCACGTCGCTGTGGACGAGCATTTTAAAATTCGGACGAAGGAGCTCATCGCAAAAATCACAGCTGACTTGGAGGCGGGCTACGTTCCGTTCTGCGTCGTAGCGAATGCCGGAACCGTAAATACCGGCGCCGTCGATCCGTTAGCCGAGGTTCGAGGGATTGCCGATCGCTTCCAACTTTGGATGCATGTCGATGGAAGTTATGGCGCCTTCGCAATCCTCGCGGAATCGACGAGGAAATTGTTCGCGGGCATGGAGCACGCGGATTCGATCGCGCTTGATCCGCACAAATGGCTTTATCTGCCGGTGGATGTTGGCTGCGTGATTTACCGCGATCCCGAAAAAGCGCGCGCGGCTTTTGCTCACGAGGCCGAGTATACTCGCATCATTGGAGAGCAGGGAGACGAGACGTTCGCATTTTGGGACTACGGGCCGGAACTTTCGCGGCGTTTCCGGGCTCTTAAAGTATGGATGTTGTTAAAGGGAGTCGGGCTCGATGCGTTGAGCCAGGCGATCGAAAGCAATCTTGCCTGTGCGCGCCACCTCGAATCGGTGGTCCAAGACAGCGATGACTTCGAGATGGCTGCGCCAGTCGAGCTGTCGATCTTCTGCTTTCGTCATGTGCCGGTGCAGCTCAGGAGCCAATCGCCCAAAGCACTCGATGCCTTCAATGAACGTCTGCTGATCGCTCTGCAACGGGATGGCAGCTCATATCTCTCCAATGCTACGCTGGGCGGTCGCTTCGCATTGCGCGGTTGCGTGCTGAATTACCGGACCACTTTGCGCGATATGGAGATCCTCCTCGACGATTTGCGACGGGTGGCAAGATCGGTAATGAGTTCCGAACAGGCGTAGAGGAGTGGCGTCTGACACAGACGCCCTACAGGGTTCGGCGGTCACAAACCGCCGCTACAGCGCCCTATTTCTTGCCGGCGCGCGTGTAATTAATTTCCATCGTCTTCTTTTCCTGGCCGCCGTGGTTTTCGTACCAGTTGAGCGTCATGTGGTTGTTGTCGGCGATCTTTATTTCTTCGCGCACTTGCGATTTCATTCCCGGCATGGGCTCCAATTCGCTCGTGTAAGTGATCGTCCTGGTCGCGGGATCATACGTGCCCTCGGAGAACTGGATGCCGGTGCCCATGTTGTCGATCCATGAGGCAACGAACTTCTTTTTAATGTTGTCGTAGCCTTCGAGGCCCATGCCTTTGAATTGCATGTCTTTCATTTTGCCGTCTTCACCCGGCATCTGCATCCTGCCGGTCACATCCATCATCACGTAACGGCCGCCCATGACGGTCTTGCGCGTAGCGGTACCTTTGGATTCCTGCGGCTTGGCGTTCGGATCGGGGTTCCACCACGTTTTGATGTTGAAAGTCCAGTTGCCGTCGAGGCTGGAGAGAAGTTTGTGGTTCTCGTTGAGTTTCGACATCTCGAGCATCTGCTTCATCATCTCTTGCGGATTCGGTTGGCCGCTTGGAGCCGCTGGTTGGGCCGTGCCAGGACTGGATGCAGTCGCCGGCGATGTGGCGGGGCTTTGCGCGAATGAGGGAGTCGCAATCAGCGCCGCGAACAAGATTGTGATTAATGATATAAATGTTTTCATGATGCGGATATTGCCAGTGATGAGTGGCGCGTGACAAGTGACAAGTGACAAGTGACAAGGTCAGAAGGCGGCTCAGAAATTGGAAATCGGAAGAGAGGAACTCGGGGAATCGTTATTGAGGAACAAAAAGCCGCACGGTTAATTAGGAAACCGTGCGGCTTTTATTCGTGATGTCCCAGGCGGTGCGGACTCAAGATCCGCAGCGCGATAGACAAACCTTCGTCACCGATCGATCAGGCAACGCTGGCGCGATTCATCACCGAAGGTTTTTTTCTCAGTCACATCAAACGGATGCGAAAAATATATTCCGAGCGCCGAGACTTTTTCATCGAACACTTCAACAAATTGCTGAGCGATCATTTTACCTTGCAGGTTCCGGAAGCCGGACTGAACATCGTCGCCTGGCTGAAGCGCGAGGAAGACTTCCCGATGATGAGGCGTATCACAATCGATATCGGAGTAAGGCCTTCTACGCTCTCATTTTTTTGTAATCGGGCAAAGTTGAAGCCTGCGTTCGTGTTCGGCTTCGCGGCGTGGACGCCGGCGCAGATTCGAGAAAGCCTTGTCAAACTCGCCTCGGCACTCACAGACACCGGGAGGAATCCATCAAATGAAACAAGAAAATCCGACCATTGAAATTTGTCCCGGCATCACACGCCGGACGGTTGCAAACGGCAAGACGATGTATCAGATGATGGCCACGCTGGCGGCCGGTAGTCGCATGCCACCGCACTCGCACCCGCAGGAGCAGCTGGTTTACATTCTCGAAGGCAAAATGCGACTGATCGTTGACGGCGTGCCGCACGAGCTTTCAACCGGCGATTCCTTTTATCTCGCGAGCAATGTCCCGCACGGTGTGGAAACACTATTGCCGACACGCGTCCTCGATACCTTCAGTCCACCGCGCGACGATTACCTCGCTCTCGACGAAAAAGTTCGTCAGGAAGGTACGACGTAGCTATCTGTCGCCAACAATCGCTCTCCGCAAAGTTTGGCTCGCGAAGCGGCACGAAAATTTCTTTCGTGTCTGTAAATCTCGCGATTTTTCCGTCGGTTTCGCGCAGGCCACGCAGCGACCCGCTTCGCGTGGCTACGCGCAGCGAAATCTCAAACTAATGAGTTATTTCGCCTGAATCACGACAACACGATCCACCCTTAGGCCTGGTCCCGTACCGAGCATGTCAAGCCGCACACGTGAGCCGGCCTGGATGTCGTTCGGATCGATTGGGGCTCCACCCTCACTAACGTAGCTGGCATTTGGTGCGAGCATGTAAACGACCGGTTGCGTCCCCGCACCCGATCTGGTGACTTTGATGGATTTGCCGGGCGTGAATTCATTCACGTAGCCGATCTCGCCGTTGGGCGCGGCACCGATATCTCTCTCTCCCGTACTGGTTGGTCCCGACCCAGCCTGTGCTAACGCGAGCGGCGCGATCGCGAGGCAAGCAAGAGCAATTATTTTTAACTTCATATGGTTCCCTTTCGTTTCAATTCAGTCCATTTTGGATACGCGCCGCAGTGGTTGTTTGGATGTTCAAACCAACCACGTATTCCGATAGAGTAGAGTGTCGATGGACGCTCGTGTTGCGAATTTAGGACACTAAGTGCTCTTCTGCAGGCTCTGCGGCAGATCTTATTTCCTCGCATCAATGAAGATTTGCCAGCGCGTGACGCTCTCGAGTTTCAGAATGCCTTTCTCGAACCAGGGATCGTTCTGCAATTTCGCTCTCACTTCATTTTCATCTTTTGCGCTGACGATTAGAAGCGAGCCGCCTTTGTCAATCAAAGGGCCGCCCATCATAATGAAACCTTCGGCGACGAGTTGATCGATAAACGCGGCGTGCTCATCCCAGAAGGGTTGCTCCCGCGTGCCTTTGGATTGATCGCGGTTAGAACCGGCGAAAGAAATCGCAACGAACGTATTCTTCATTGGAGGCAAACCCAATGTTTAATGCTCATATTCGAAATTAAGAGTCGCCGATTATTTTTCAGCTGCGCGTTCCTGGCATTTTTTTAAATCAAGTTTGCCGGAAGCGAGGACGGGGATCGCTTCGACGCGCTGGACCTGTTTTGGAATCCACAAGTTGGGGACCCCAGCTTCCTGTAGTTTTTTGCGCAGCTCAGCGAGATCGATATCGACCGCGCTCAGCAGGACGAGCGCTTCGCCTTTGGCCTCGTCCTGAACACCGATGATAGCTATCGGGAGTTCGTCTCTCCCGGATAACTCCAGAAGGTCGACGATTTTTTGTTCGATCGCTTCATGCGGCACCATTTCGCCGCCGATCTTTGAAAAGCGCGACAAGCGGCCTTCGATATAAAGAAACCCGTCGTCGTCGAACCGGGCAATGTCGCCCGTTTTCAGCCAGCCGTCATGCAGAACCTCCGCCGTTCGTTTCGGGTCGTGCAGATAACCTTCGAAAATATTCGGTCCGCGCAGCCACAGCATTCCGGTGTCGTAAAGCGAGAGTTGTCGGTTTGTTTCCGGTTCGCGTATTTCCGCCGCGATTCCGGGCGCAAGTCTGCCGACCGATCCCATGCGGCTCGATGGTTGTACTTGTGCCACAGCCTTCTTTGTGTCCGGTGCGGGCAAATTGACGCTGACTACCGGCGCGGTCTCCGTGAGCCCGTAGCCTTCGAACACTTTTTTCTGGAAGCGTTCTTCAAAATGGCTGGCGAGATCGAGAGGCAATTTTTCAGCGCCAACGATGATGAGGCGCAAGGTGCGAAGCTGCTCCGGCTCAGCTTTACGCAAATACAATCGCAGGAACGTGGGTGTCGCCAGCAGGAACGTCAGCTCGTACTGGTCGATCAGAGCCGCGCACTTCGCGGCCTCCAATGGATTGGGAAATGTCACGACGCGCACACCCTCGATGAGCGGATACCAAAGTGTCACGGTCGAGCCGAAGGTGTGAAAGAACGGCAGCGAGCCGAGGATGGCGTCGGTTTTTCTTGCGTCGAGCAGTTGGCGGAACTGCGAAACGTTTCCGACCACATTGCGGTGACTTACCACAACGCCTTTCGGCTCTCCGGTGGTTCCGCTTGTAAAAAGCAAGACCGCTTCGGCGTGCCCGCCTTGTTTGGGAATTTGCAAAAGCCGCAAAAGCAACCGTGCC
>QHRD01000137.1:7319-13240 GCA_003220005.1 Verrucomicrobiota bacterium
GTTCGCCGCGCGGCCCATTGTGAAATTGAGATCGACAGGGACTTTGTTTGCAAGCGTCACAGCGAGGTTTGCCACCATTGATCCTTTGCTCGCTGGCAAAACGATGGCTATTCGCTCATCGGAAAATTGCTTCCGAAGATACCGGCTGAATGCTGCCGCCGCGCCGAGCAATTTTGACCGGCTGAGTTTGCTGTGATCGATTCCGTCAATCACTGCTGTAGCAAACGGACGGCGCTTCAACCCGCGGACGCATTCTTCGGCAAGATGCCGGTCCAACGATGGCCGGCGACTGAAACAAGATTCACCGAGCTTCAGTAATTCTTCGCGCACAGTCGCAACGTCGGCGGCCTTTGGCTCAAGCGGTTTGCCGAACGCGATGGTCACAGGGTAGGGGATTCGCTTGGGAAACTTTGTGAAAAATTTTCCGCCCTGGAATGAGAAGATCGAACCCCATAGTTGATCGAGCCAAACCGGAACGACCAGCGCGTTGGCGTGCCGCGCAATCAATTCATAACCACGCTGCAATCGCAACAACGTTCCGGTGCGTTCCAGCTGGCCCTCCGGGAAAACGCACACGATTTCACCGGCGACAGCTTTTTCAGCAGCGGCCCGAACGGCGCCGTGCGAATGGCGGATATTGATAGGGATGCACCCGAGCGCACGCAAGATCGGGTGTAAAATCGGTCTGTGATAATACTCCTGATCGATCACGTAGCGAATTGGACGGGGACAGGCGAGTTGCAAAACAAGCGCGTCCACCCAGGTGATATGATTGGGCACAAGAAGAAACCCGCCGTCCGGCAAATTGTCCAAGCCGAGCGCAGTGACCCGGTAAAAGGCGCGTACCAACAGCCGTCCACAGAAATAGAGTGCGCGCTGGGTGCGTGACATCGAAGTCATCGTTTATGATTTACAATTGGGGGCGGGCAAACTGCAATCGGCAATTGCGATGCGACTGGCAGGAAAAATACCGCTGAACGGCGCGGGGAGCGCTCTGTTTCTGCTTTTGGGCATCAACCTTTTCAATTACATCGACCGTCAAATTCTGGCCGCGCTAGAGCCTGATATTCGCGCAACTTTCTTCGCCCCCGGAGACGTGAACGCGATGACAAAAACCGGTCTGCTTGGCGACGCGTTCTTCGTCACCTACATGCTGAGCGCGCCGGTTCTCGGTTTGCTTGCCGATCGGTTCTCGCGCTGGGTAATCGTCGGCTCCGCAGTGATTTTGTGGAGCTTGGCCAGCGGTGGCTCTGGCCTTGCGTCGGAATCGGCGAAGGGGGCTACGGACCGGCAGCGCCGACTATCTTAGCCGATTTTTTTCCGATCGAAACGCGGGGTCGCATGATGGCGATTTTTTACGCGGCGATTCCTGTAGGCAGCGCTCTCGGCTATGTAATCGGAGGACTGGTCGGCGCTCACCTGGGCTGGCGCTGGGCATTTTATCTTGCTACGCCGCCTGGTTTGCTGCTTGGGCTGTTGTGTTTCTTGCAACGCGAGCCGCGAGCCGGCGTACATCGCCCTGTGCAGCAATCGCCGAGACGCAGCCTGCGAGATTACGTGAGACTCTTCCGCACACGGTCGTATCTCATCAACTGCATCGCCCAAACATTGTTCACTTTTGTGACCGGTGGCTTGGGGTTCTGGGTCTCAGCGTATCTCCGTTATCGGAATCAAAGTCCCGACGCAGGCATGACGATCTTTGGTCTGATCACCGTCGTAGCGGGCCTGGTGTCGACGCTGCTCGGAGGAGTGGTTGCCGACAGATTGCGTTCGCGTCTCGCTGGCTCCTACTTTTGGGTTTCCGGAGTCGGGATGCTGCTCGCGTGTCCGTTTTTCGTTGCCACGCTCTACATTCCATTTCCCATGGCGTGGATCCCAATGTTCTTCGCAATCTTTTTCTTGTTCGTGAATACGGGTCCCTCAAACACTGCTCTTGCCAATGTTTCGTTGCCAGCGGTGCGCGCGACGGCATTTGCTGTCAACATTCTCGTTGTTCACGCGCTGGGCGATGTGCAAGCATTCTGGCTGTTGGGCTACATTGGCGGTCACACGAACATGCACGTCGCGTTTCTGTTTGTGTCCGGAATCATTTTCCTCTCCGGCGTGACCTGGCTAGCGGGTGTGAAATATCTTCCGGCTGACACAGCCGCGGTAGAAAGCCAAACGGCTGAGTGATTCGCCACCGATTGTCTGGGAACGCATCGACCCAGACTGATCGGCCGCAAATTTATTCCGAAGCTTGTTATTCTCCTCCTGGAGGTTTCTCCGCGGGACTGGTGGTCTCGTGTTTTCCTCGCCCGCGGTGTTGTGTTGCCTTTTCACCGGGGCTCGCTGCTTCTGTTGGAGCTCGCTCGGTTTCTGATCTCGCTCCGGTCTCGCTACGGCCAGTTGGCGGAGTTGTCTCTTCGTGTGTGCCTCTTGTGCCTCGCTTTTCTTCTGTTGGTGAAGTGCCCGTTGCTCCACCGCGAGTGCCTGGAGAAACTGTCTCGTGTGGCCTCGCGCCACGGGTTGGGTGCGGACTTGTTCCTGCGGTGGCGTGCGTGCCTGGCGATTTGGCTGGCGAAGCTGATGTCGCCGGCAGAGGCGATTTGGCTCCGCCAGGCGATGCAGGGGGTGCGGGTGAGCTAGGGCCAGCCGGCGACGCAGAGGCACCTGATGTTGTCGCGCCCGTGGTCGTAGTGCCGGTTGTGGAAGTGGCGCCGGTCGTTGTAGTAGAACCGGAAACGCCAACACCAGCTGCTGCGCCCGCGCTTACGCCATAATAGCTATAGACGTTCGTAATGTAATCCGGCCTGGAATATTCTTCGATCCGAGCGTAATCGAACGCCGGCGCGTTATAGATGCGTTCCCGGTCCACGGTTACCGTGAGTTCGCTAACATTGGATGTGGGGGAATACACGGCCCAGGGAACCGCAACCATTTTGCCACCGGCATGCGCTCCTGCCCCGCCAGCGGAAAGGACAGTGTACGCCATGCAGCCGGTATTCCGGTCGAGCACAACGTCTTTGATCGTGCCGATTTCTTCTCCCTGCGATGATTTCACTTTCGTGCCGACAATTTTACTGGCCTGGACGTAAGTGGTGGTGCTGGTAGTAGTGCTTTGGGTTTGGGCGGACGTAGAAGCCACGGCCAAGCCCAAACAGGCAATCGCGGCTATAAGTATGAGTGATGTTTTCATAAGCGATAAGAGTTTCGGCGCGCTCTGGTGCGAGCCGACAAATAAATATCGCTCCGCGTGGTGCTCGCGGATGTGAAACAACCGTCAGAATTGCTAAAATGATTTCCTTTTAGAAAGCCTATGTCGATCTCGCGCATCCTTGCCTTCTATTTACCCATGCTGATTGCCGTCAGTGCATATGCAGAGGGTGTTCCGGGTGATTGCACACAGCTGATCCTCGGAATCGCGCCGACTTGGAACTCGATGCGCGGTGAACTTCGGTTATTTGAACGAACCCGCGGCGAAGATTGGGTTTCTGTAGCCGGGCCTTTCCCAGTGCTGTTCGGCAAGAACGGAATTGCGTGGGGCACGGGCCTTGCCGGGCAAAACGAGACAGGTCTCCGAAAAAAAGAGCGAGACGGCCGTGCGCCTGCCGGCGTCTTCGAAATTGGACAGCTCTTTGGGTACAATCCTCACCTGCCCGCTGGCGGAGACTATCCATATCATCAAGTCACTGAGGCAGACGTTTGGAGCGACGACCCGCGCTTCCCGAATTACAATCGCCATATCGTGATCGATCCTAAGAATCCGCCTGACAACTACACTCATGAAAAAATGCGCTCAGGCGATTTCGCATATGAGTGGCTCATTGAGATCCGGCATAATTCCAATCCGCCAGTGCCCGGCGCGGGGAGCGCAATCTTTTTTCATATTCGCCGCGGCGAAAATCGCCCAACGACCGGCTGCACGACGATGGCGAAGGAAAACCTGGTGAAGCTCATCACGTGGTTGCGAGCGAATCGACATCCGTGTTACGCACTATTGCCAGCCGTCGAATACGACAAAAAATGGCGGTCCTGGAACCTGCCGCCTCCAGAGACGGTTCATCATTCCCCTTCATCCGGTCATTGATTCGCCGCGTTGCTTGGTTAGTTTCCTGTTAGGTACCCATGCAAAGACGAAAGCGGCCCAATCCTGATTCGGAAGAAAACATTCGCCGCATCGACACGAAAGCGCGCGCCAGGAAGCAGACGCACGGTTTTCAAGTTCACTTTCTTCGCGGCGATCGTGTCGTGACAAAAATGTTCAGCGACAGCCTCTACGGTGGAAAGGCAGGAGCGAGGCGGGCTGCGCGAAAGTTTAAGCGGACGACCCTGCGTCGTTTGCCTCGGAGAAAATTTGTGGGTGTTGGATAAGCGAGCTGCATTCGGAACGCATTTTCCGCCGGTACGTTTTCCAGCACTCCAAAAATCCCGGCGCAAAATCTTCCGGTCGCGCCGACGTCCAGCCATCGACCACGGCCGGAGATAAAAATTTGCCTCTCTCGATTTCACACTTGTTAGGCACGAGGTTGCCGGAAACCAGACCTCGGTATATCCAGATAAACTCGTGATCGGTGCGTTGCGCCGCGGGAAGTTTTGAAATTTTCTGAAGCGGCACACTCACGCCTAATTCCTCTTTTAATTCGCGCTGGGCGGTTTCATCGTAGTTTTCCTCCGCGCCGACATGGCCGGCGGCGCTGGAGTCCCACTTCAATGGGTGTCGATCTTTCCAACGCGAGCGTTGTTGCAAGTAAACGTCGCCTGCTTCGTTAAAAATGAGAATGTGAACCGCTCGGTGGAACAAGTTATTCCCATGCACCTCAGAGCGGCTCGCGTGGCCCAGGATCCGATCTTTTTTATCGACGACTGGGAAGCGTTCAGTCTTCGTTAGGCGCGCATCAGGGCGCGGTAGCGGCGCAATGAAATTCGCAAGGTCGATCCATTGCAGCAATGATAGCTCTTCAGCCCGGGCATTAGGATTGATGTGAAGATGAGACGCGACTTTGTTCCAGTCAGGGACATGTGTCCGAATCAATTTTCGCAACTGTTTTCTTCTTTGAGAAAACCCACCGCGAACCAAGCTTGCAAGCAGCTCATCATCGCGCGCAGGCAACTCGAGCGAATCACGCGGCGAGATTCGCACCACCGCGGAATCGACATCGGGTTGCGGGAAAAAAACCGTCGCAGGTACGGTGCGCAAATATTTTACGCGATGGTGCAACTGTACGAGTAACGTCAACGCACCGTAATCGTGGGATGATGGTGACGCTGAAAATCGCATCGCCATCTCCTTTTGTAACATTAACAAACACAGCGAAATAGGGCTCGGCTGTTCCAGGAGTCTAAGGAGCAATGGGCTCGAAATGTTGTAGGGAAGATTGGCGAGAAGTGTCACTTGGCGATGCGCAAAAAGTGAACGCCAATCAAATTTCAGTGCATCGGCATGCAATATTTCAAGCCGCTCATCATCGATGTGCATGCGCAAAAAATTTGCGAGGCGCGCGTCTTTTTCAATCGCGAGAACGCGCGCACCTTTCTGAAGAATGAACCTGGTCAGCGCGCCGAGGCCGGGCCCAATTTCGACCACGTAATCGTCGGAAGTGATCTGCGCTTGATCGACAATCCAGCGAGCAAGATTTTGGTCGTGAAGAAAATTTTGGCCAAGCCTTTTGGCTGGCGAAAGAGGTAGGTCTCGAAGCGCGCTTCGTATGTCGGAGAGCTTCATCTGAACTCTGCGTGCGGTACGCTGGGCCGCTGAGAATTGGTATGTTTGTTCACAAAATTCTGTGAACAAAAGCCCCGGGCGGCGGGAACTTATTCACAAGTTATTCAACTGATTTGGAAGCCCCCGGGGAGTCAGGCGACCAGTGTGACTTGCGCGAAGTTTTCTTTCGGTCAGCCAGATATTTTCGACGTGCATCCCTTAGGGAGACGCCACCGAT
>QHRD01000138.1 GCA_003220005.1 Verrucomicrobiota bacterium
CGATTTGCGTTCCAGGGGCCTCACCGCCATCGCGGACAACGTCGAGCTTGCCGCCGTTAACGATGATTTCCGTCCCTGCGACTGCGCGAGCCTCGCGTGTAGTCAGGCGAAACCGCGACACGCTGGCGATGCTTGGCAGCGCCTCGCCGCGAAATCCCAGCGTAGCTATCGCTTCAAGATCGGTCGCAGTCCGAATCTTGCTCGTGGCATGCCGCTCCAGCGAAAGCAGCGCATCATCGCGATCCATGCCGCAGCCGTCATCGATTACGCGAACCAGAGAAATTCCGCCGCGACGAATCACGATGTCGACTTTGCGCGCGCCTGCGTCGATGCTGTTTTCGATCAGTTCCTTCACTACCGACGCCGGGCGTTCCACCACTTCGCCAGCCGCCACCTGGCTCGCCACGATTTCAGGCAACAATCGAATCCGGCCCATTTCCAATTTCGGATTCTAGATTGCCGATTGCGGATTGCGAAGGAAAGTTCAGGGAGCGACGGCTTGGGCAGCCGTCGATTTTAAACTCGACGGCTGGGAAGCCCTCATTCCTTGTGCGCTTGGCGTTTTGACTTGGATACGCCTGAGCCGTATTTTCTCTTGCGATGATTGACGTCACGGAAAACGCTGTTCGACAACTTCAGAATTTGCTTTCACAGCGAGCGGAAAATTCGCGGAAAGGTCTGCGAGTGCAGGTGGCGAAAGGCGGCTGTTCAGGTATGCATTATGAAATGACGCTCGATGAAAAAAAAGACGGTGACGCGGTGGTGGAACGCAACGGGATGCAATTTTTTATCGACCGCGATAGCGTTGCCTACCTGCGCGGCGCGACGCTGGATTTCAGCGATGGCTTGACCGGCACTGGTTTTCGAGTCGTTAATCCAAACGCTTCGCGCACCTGCGGATGTGGATCGTCGTTTGAAACGACGCAATCGACTTAAGAATGGCGAATCGTCGCCCACTGCACTGATGGACTATGGTGCTTCTCCATACGATCGGTACGACGAGCCGTACGCCCGTCCACGGCGGCGCACCAATTATTTTGCGTGGACGATTGCGATTTTGCTTTTGACCGGCTTCGCGCTGGCAGCGTGGCTGGGCAGTTTTTATATCTTTGATCAACCGGAGCGTCCTGACAGTTACCGGATCTTGCAAAGGCTGCATAAGATTGAAGTACCGAAACGTTTTGAGCTGACTGCCGCACCGCCCGGCGAATTTTTGAATCCGCAACAGTTATATGACCGCTACGTGGGAATGGGCGCTGCAGAGCTTGCGAGAGCGAACGCAGAGCTGACACGCAATTACATCCGAAATTATCAGCAGGTGCGCGGCCTGGTGCCCTACGTAGTAGGCAGGTACACGATCGTTGCCACGCGACAGCTCGGCCCCGGAGATGTGTTTACCTCCGGTATGTTGGCCCTAACCAATGCCATCGATAATGGCCAACTCGTCATGGAACACCTTTACCCGGCGAAACCTGAAGCCCTGCCTCTCATGAAACAGACGCTGACGGTTGGCTTGGAAATCAAGCTGGAACGCACACACGATATTTCTGCAGTAATTCACGCAGAGCGCCTGGCCGATGGCCGCATCATGATCACAGCTGTCCCGTTGCTTTATGGAAGCTATACGGTCACACGCGGTCTGGGCACCTTTCGCCTTGAGCCGCCGCTAAGTCTGAACCTGGCTGCCGGATGGCCCTTATTTAAGGCGCACGAACGCGCAACCATTGAGCAACGCCTCGCCGACAACCGGCAAAAAGCCGCCGTGGCCCAGGGCGGTCCGGTTCCCATACCTGGCGTGGCTTCCAGCGCGACACCGCCGCCGGCCGAAAATGAATTAGTGCGCGTCGAACAGGCCAAGCCTGTTCAAGGGTTTTCGCCGCCCATGCTAGCGAAGAACAATAAGCTGACTAAGCCAACGCCGTTGCCGAGAGGAAAAAAAGGAAGGAAACAACAGCTCGAGTCTCCGCCGCCGGCATCAACTCCAGCGCAGCCAGTGATCGCTCAGAAACCAGGTGGGCCCGGCCCGACCCCGTTTGTAGTTGCGTCCGCGCGTACGCCGCCGCGTGTTTCAAACATTCCGGCCCCTACACCAGCACCAGTGCTGAAAGCTCCTGGAGCTGAAACTGCACCGGTAGCCCAGGTCCCGCCTGTCCCAACCCAAACGCTTGTACCCGTTCTGCCCGCGCAGCCAGTTCCAGCCGATACTTCCAACGTGGCGCTAGCCTCGAACGCGGGCGGCGGCAGTTGGAAGACATTTCCACCGGGTAAGATGCCACTCGGCCGGCTTATCGGAACAGGCGATCTGCGAGACGTCGCTGACCACGGACTCGCCGGCGAACGCGTTTATTTGAAGGGACAATTCGTAGTGAATTTTTCCGAGGCCAATAAAGCGGTGTTGCGTCCGCGTACAAGACTAACGGACAAAATGCTGCACCTCGGCGGCGGCTCATCCACGCGCATCATTGTGGAGTTTCCAAGTGGCTACACTCCTCCGCCCCAGGGCGCAACGGTGAGTCGGGACGAGATGCGGCCGTACGAAATTACCGAAGTGCGCAAAGAAGAAGACGGACAGCTTAACGTCTTTGTGCGCGAAATCATGCAGCCGAATTGATTGGTGATGGTAGGGAAAGCGCGATGTCCCTACAGAGTTCGCTTCCTACTCAGTGCGCGATCGAAGAATCAATTTCCCGTCGTGTACTTCGATCGTACCGATGTCGTAACTGTTCCGGTAATCAGCGAGGTATTCGCGCAATCGCCTGGAACGATATTTCCAATTTAAAAGGTCGCTCGGCACCTGCTCCCCGTTTACGACAATCCGATTCAACTGCGGATTATCCAGTGACTCCGCGCCCTTGAGTTCGGCAGTGACTACCCCGTTAAAATAATAACCCGGCCGGCCAAGGAACTCTCCCAGCGGAACACTCGTCTGAAGACGGAGCTGGTTTCCGTCGATCGACACAAAGACTTTGCCCCGTGCATCTCGGTTCGCAGCGATCAAAGCATTTATGTCATCTGCTGTCAGTTCGATTTCGGCCGCTTGACCTGCGCGCGTCATCTGTTCGAAATCCTGCCAACGTTCACGGACATTTTGAATTTGGGTTTCGGAGCCGGTGAATTCAGGCACCGGTATCGGCTCTGCGGCGATGGAATGCGTTTTCGCCAACCAATAAACACCGTGCACGATCGCGGAGTGGCGTTGAAATCCCAAATAGACACCGGCAAAACAAGCAATCGCCAGCACGATCGCAAACACCAAAAGAATCAGGCAACCCCGCGCGAAGCAGCCGAGACCCTTTTGTCGCGGCGGCGCTTCGACCCAGGTGTTCATAAGAATGTGACTAGTAACGAGTGGTCAAAACTTTCAAATACCAACATCCAAGCTCCAGAGAAACTCCAATGATTAAACACCAAGACTTCCTCTTAAGCTCCGCATATCGAACGATTGGAGCTCGGAAATTCTCTGGATGTCGGAGCGTGGAATTCGCAGCTTCCCCTCGGTAAATCCCCGGCCACTATCACGAGCCTCCCTGCGCCAGCTTCGCCTGCGCGTCCGTCAATTTTTCATACAAGGCGCGCAATCCTTCCGACAGCGTGCGCGTGCCGGCGAGGATCGGCATGAAATTGGTGTCGCCGCTCCAGCGCGGCACGATGTGGATATGCAAATGTCCTGGCACACCCGCGCCCGCGCATTCGCCAAGATTCAAACCGATATTGAATCCCTGCGCTTTTGTCGCAGCGCGCAAAAGCGCCTGCGCATGCACGACCAAATTCCAAAGCTCAACCACCTCATTGTCTCCCAGAGCAAAAAGCTCCGCGACCTTGCGATACGGCACCGCCATGAGATGACCGACCGCGTAGGGATAGCGGTTCATCATCAGGAACGCATTCTTTCGTCGCGCAATCACCAAATGCGCCGCGTCGTCGCTGGCCTGTGCCGCCTCTGAAAGAAAATTAAGATTGCGCGGTTCCTTTTCGAAATACTCCACCCGCCACGGAGCCCATAGCGTCTCCAGTTCTTTTATTGGAAATTCTTCCGTCGCCATCTCCAATCCGTTTTTCTGTAAGGGAAGCTGACAGTTTCCCTGTTTAGCGATAGTAATTTCATCCGTCGCAAAGTCGAGCCAGCACTTCCACATATCCATTTGTCATACCGAGCGAAGTCGAGAATGGAGCGGCTGGGGAAGCTGCGACATAGACGGGAAGACCGGGGTTGAGCGAACGGGAAATGAGCGAATCAAATCTCTGGATGTTTATCTCGGACAACGAAATCAAGAATTAGACTGCAACATGCAGCCCAAATATAGTTCGACCACTCAAAACCATACGGAGGTATCACCATGCGACGCATTATTTTCATGCTTCTAACGTCTCTTGTGAGCGGTCGCGTCCTCGCCGCCGACCAGCCGGTTACCGAAGACGAACTCACCAATCTCAAGCGTGATTACGCCGACGTGTTGGCTCTCCAGGGCACATCGAAAGGTGAGATTCTTGCCATCGCCAGGATTCTGCGCGCGAATCCCAAGGTCGCGATCGATCAGACGGCGGCGAGTGGCGAATATTGTTTCAACAGCGGGCTCGGAACCATGGTTCATTTCGCCACGCAACCGGAGCGCACGCCGGAA
>QHRD01000140.1 GCA_003220005.1 Verrucomicrobiota bacterium
CGTACCCATCCGGATCGAAATGGTGGGCGCCGAGCCAAAAGGGCCAAAGTTAGTGGGGCCATCCGGCGGGCTTCCAGAAGCACCCACGCAAAATCTAAAAATTCCGCACGGCCAACTGCTCATCTTCACCGAGCAACTCGCCCATTTGCTGCAAGCCGGGATGACGCTCGATGAAGCGTTATCGATTTTGGAAAAACGTTTGAAACAACCGCGTGTGCAGCAGATGACGCACACGCTGCATCAGGCGCTGATCGACGGGCGCAGCTTTTCGCAGGCGCTCGGTTTATTGCCGCGAATTTTCCCGCCGCTCTATGTAAATCTGGTGGCTGCGGGCGAAGCAAGCGGCGCGTTGCCGCAAATTCTGCTGCGACTGGTCAAGCATTTGATGCAGGCAAAAGAACTGCGAGATCGCGTACAACAGGCGTTGATTTATCCGGCATTTCTCGCGCTGGCCGGCGCAGTCCTCGTCACGATTTTTATCACCTTCATGGTACCGCAGTTGACTGGGTTCATGGCGCAAACTGGTGGCACGCTTCCATTGCCTACACGGATGCTGTTGCACATTCATCATGCGATTACAGGCTATTGGTGGGTCGGGGTCATCGCAATGATTGGCGCAATCATTGGTTTCCGCGCCTTTGTGCGGGCTGAGGAAGGACGTATCGCATGGGATCGCTTTCGGCTGTTGATTCCCGGATACGGCGGGGTCATTCGGCACCGTTACTACGCGCAGTTTGCGCGCACGTTGGGAACCCTGATGGAAAACGGCGTTCCTCTGCTTCGTTCACTTGATCTTGTCACCGAAATTGCCGGCAATCGCTTTCTCGAAGTAAAACTTGGCGAGGTGCGCAAGGCGGTGATCGATGGCGCAACGCTCTCCGCTGCTTTGCAACCGCAAAAAATGTTTCCCGATTTGTTTACCGACATGATGTCGGTAGGGGAACAAACCGGCCATTTCGCCGAGACCATGCAGGCCATCGCCGACGTTTATGAGCGCGAACTTGATCGGAGCGTCGGCGTGATCTCGCAACTGATTCCGCCGGTAATTATCGTGGTGATCGCCGCTCTGGTGGGTCTGATTGTTTTTAGCATATTGTCCGCGGTGTTTGAGATGACGCACAGTCTGCAAGTCAGACCGCATTGAAACTGAACGCTTGCAAAACGGCTGACTGCGAATAATCTCGCGAACCCGATGTTTGCTCGCGTTGCCTTTGCGATCTTCTTCGCTGCGATTTCCCGCGTAGGCGCGCAGGAAGCTTTGAGCGACGCCCTCCCCTGTCCGGCTGATGTGATTGATATGATTGCACAGCCGGTCCCCGAAAGCGCGTGGCTTGACCTGCGCCAAACCGCACCTCGCAATTCGAAACCGCAAAACGCGCCGGCGTGGGTGGAAGCACTGACTCTGCTGCCAGGCGATACGACGGAAGGCGGTGCGACGTCCAAGAGCGTATATCGCATCCGCGTGACGCAACCCGGGCCCGATTATCAAGTTCTCTTTTTCCGTTTGTTCTTCGACGATAAACCGAATCAGCAGCCTGAATTGATCGCATGGGATGAATCTGGGACACACATCTTGCGCTCGGGTACTCTTGGCGTCGGCATGAATCTACCCAGTTCAGATTCTGTCATCATCCCGATGACCGGCGCTACTGCGATCGATATCGAGGTTCCTGGCGATGGAAAAACGATCCGTGGAGCATATCTCGATTGGATGACTAGCAGTCAGGTGGTGCATCCGGTGAATGCGGAACATCGTGATGTGATTCCGGAGCCGTTCTCCTCGGTACCCACGCTGCACGCGCCCCCGGAAGACGTTGAAAACTTTGGGACCGTCACGGCTACTCTCGCGGCTGATCCGATCCGGATTGATGGACAAACCCAGGAAAGCGCCGCGTTCCAATTCCCAATTGAAGCGCAACCGTTAACGGCGCTGTTAACCTTTGAAATCGCAAACCCCAGCGTCGATTCTCCGCCGGAAGTTTATCTCAACGGCCAGGATATTGGGCCGGTTTCTCTGACGCTGCCGGACCTGGCTGATCCTGGTTATCGCGGCGAAGTCGAGGCGCTAAGCCCGCAAATGCATTTCCACTATACCGGGTGGCTGCGCGCCCAGAAAATTATACCGGCCACAATCTTGAAAGTGGGCACGAACGAGCTGGTCGTCACTAGCGGAACCGGCACGGGATCTTCCGCGATCCGCGCGACCCAGATCCAACTAAAGTATATTTGGGATAAGTCGGATTATCTTCTGCGCACCGGCCACTAGTAATTCTCGAACACGGGAGTAGTGTAGGCGCGCACACGACGGAGGGAACGCTCCTTTATTAAGATGAGAACAGCGAGAAAACAGCAGGGCTTCACGCTCCTGGAGATCATGCTCGTGGTGAGCATCATCGTGATCATACTGGGAGTAGCGATTTCAAAACTCGGCAATACGACGGGCATCGCCAAAAGCATGCGCGTTCAGGCTGACATTCAAGCGATCAAGACACAGCTGCAGCTCTATGAGAGCATGAACGGTTTTTATCCGAGCACTGAACAAGGTTTGCAGGCGCTGGTAACACAACCGCAAAACGACCCGCGGCCTGCTCGTTGGTATCAGTTGTTCACGGATCTGCCAAAAGATCCCTGGGGCAGTAATTATATCTATCGTAATCCCGGTATGAAAAACCCAAGTGGCTACGATTTATATTCGGCAGGGCCAGACCGGCAGCCCGATACGGGCGACGACGATTGGGGCAACCATTAGCCGTTGCGCCGACCCCCGCAACTTAGCGACGCGTTCCGGTTTCGACAGTTTTATCAGCGGAACAGTTGGCATTCAACTTGCGCTTCCGCCCGCATTTAGCTAAAACGCCCGCATTATCGCCATGATCCAGGTTAATCGGGGCGCAATAGCTCTGGGTATTTTCTCTGAAGAAGACGTCCGCGAAGGCCTGCGGACGGGCCGCTTTGCCCCTACCGATTTCGGGTGGTGGCGTTGGTGACACAGCCGCAAAACGACCCGCGGCCCACTCGCTGGTATCAGTTGTTCAAGGAGCTGCCAAAAGATCCCTGGGGCAGCAATTATATTTATCGTAATCCTGGTATGAAAAATCCAGGTGGCTACGATTTATATTCTGCAGGGCCCGACCGGCAACCTGACACGGCCGACGACGATTGGGGCGGCGGGTAGCCGCTGGCGGGGCCATCCCTGCAACTTACTGCTTGGCGGCGCCCCCGGCAGCAGCAGCTGGCGCCCGATTAGGCATCCTCGCACCAGTTGGGTTCGGGTTCCGCTGAATCACGCCACGCGCATGAGGCCGAGCGGCCTCTTTGGACGGAATCAACTGTTGCACTTCCGCAGGCAACCCAGCGGGTAGATTCTGCGAGAGCGGGTTAGGAACCGTGGCAGGGTTGGGCGCTGCAGGCATCGGCGGCGCAAACGCTCTGGCACCAAGACCTGGATTCGGCCCCGATTGCGACAGGAGCGCCTGATTAAACGTGAGGGTCGCAAAATTTCCGTCCTTGCTAATTGTCACCTTGGTTGCACCCACTTTGTCCGACCATTCAATATTCGCGATGCTGTAGCCGTCCACTGGTTCCCTGGTACTAAGATATTTCTTGAAGTTGTGATCTGAAGTGGAAGCAAGCGTCACCATATCACCGTCGGACGAACGCGCGGCGTTGGCGATGTAAAGGTCTTTTGCAAAATCAGGGGTCGCTGCAGGCGCCGCCACCTCCGTAGCGACTGCAAACGGTGAATGATCCACCATCTTTGAATAGCGATCGAAGTTAAACGACTGCGGCAGGGCTTCCTCGGCCTGACTGCGGATCACCCCAAGCACAGCGAGGATGAGTATTAGTATAGAGGAATATTTCATAAGCTTACGGGTATTATTACTTCGTTAGTTGCGCCGGCGCAAACCACCGGGCGATCTTAAATTTGCCGCGCATCATTGTAGGTTCGCTGCCGTCGATGGCCAGATTAACATTTTCGAACACGATAAAAGCGTCAGGTCGTTGCACGTCGTAAAGGAAATGCACCAGCGGCGGCCACGGGCTTTTGGTTTCAATAGAAGCAAAAACCGTCTGGTGATACGGCGTGGTCTCACCAGGACCGATCTGAGGATTCTCGACCAGAATCTCGTATTTGCCGGCCACCTCTTTCAATTGATCAAGCAGGGCGGAGGCCTCCGCTGGATTCTTAAGAGTAGGTTGATGTTGCCGGATCCACTCGTCGCGTTTCATCCAGAGATCGCGTTCTTTTACGTAGAGTGCTTGCTCAGCCATCGTTGCTCTGCGCGCTGCCAGCTCCTTGCGGGCGCCACCTAGCGCACCGAAGATCCAGCTCAAAATCCAGAGATTCAGCAGCACGAACACGGTTCCGGCCACTATCCATGAGAGCAGGCGCTCGCGTGGATTCATTCGTTGGTAGAACGCCGGTATCATTTTCCCTCCACTCGAAACTGTGCATGGTTGTTCGCCAAAATTCGGGGCGCGGCCATGTCAAACTGGAAGGCCCGCAACTGTGGATTCTTTTTTATCTTGTCGATGAATTCGTAAGCCAGAGCAGCGGTATTGGCTTCGCCATCCACGGAAATCTGCCGCGCTGACTGATTGTACGATGTAATGCGCACATCGGCAGAGGGCAGGCTTTCGAAAAGGTCATCCAAGATTTCAACTGGGTAATAGTGCGCATCAATTGCCGGCGCGAGCGCTTTCCACTTTGCTTCTGTCGCGCGCACAAACTCGGTTCCAGGCGCATCGCGTTTTATACTCCGGTCAAGCCACCCTATTTGAAACCGCACTGCGCCTAGATACAGAAGCAAGAGAAAGAGAAGCGCGCCATAAGCGCCGCCTGCCCAAAGGAGTCGTTTCCGCCATTCTGCCTGCCTTACCAGCTGCAAACGGCGGCGTCGCCAGCTTTCTGGCAGAAGGTTGAGCTTAACCGGTGCGGGTGGCAACTCAATGCCCACTATCTCGGTAGGGGTAGCCAGAATTCCCTGCACTGTGTCACGCAGTTCATAGCAGGTTTCATCCAGCAACACGTTCGGGGCCGAGGCATCGATTCCCTGTAGCTCGGCGCTCAATCGCAACTGCGGCAGTTCAAATTGCAGCTGCGCGCCATTACCGCCTTCCAACACCCGGGCAAGACTCAGCTTGCCGTTCTCTGTTACGGCGTACACGAGCGTCTCGCCCTCCGGATAAATAAGGACGGCATTTCCCGTGGGAGCATGGGTGCTCGCGCGCTGCGCGGCATAGACGGTAATTTGTCGCGGGATGTAACCGCGCGCCAACAGTGGCGCAGCCATCTCATTCAGCTGTTCGTTTCTGATCGCGACGGCTGAAACCACGCTCTCGTTCTCGTCCTGCTCGATTAGTTCAAAATCGGTTGTCACTTCTTCCGCCGCGAACGGCAGCAGTTTCTCGATCTGGATACGAATCATTTCAGGAAATTCCGCTGGATCGACACTCGGCAGGCGAAATCGTTGAGCAAGCACGGCTGAGACAGGCAACCCGAGTACAAAATCATCGGTCGCAGCCAGCAGCGGAACCGCTTCTTCCAGCGTTTGCAGCTTCCGCACATTCCATGAGCCGTTTTGCTCAGGTTTGCCCGTGGCTTCGCGCAGCGATGCAGCCTCAAGTAACCGGACAAAATTCCAGCCGTGCGCGGTTGGAATTATGAAAATTAATGGCTTCCCGGGCTCGATATCAAAGCTCCTTCCAGCTGAATATTTGAGGCCGGCCAACTGCAAGCGTGGCGGTGCCTCCAGCTGGTGCCCCGGCCGGCACCACCTGCTTCAGTACCACCATTTCTACAGAGCGGGTAACCTCACCTGATTTTCCTACGCTCATGATGTGCAACACAGGGCCTTTAAATTGAACCAATGCCTGAATCTGTTGAAACTGCTGTGGATTCAAACCTAACGCCGCTTGAGCTTCAGGCGGTACCGATGTTCCACCAGTTGAGACAAATTGAAAATCGTCATCCGTTCCATCGATTCCGTCGGGCCCGCGCCTCAATTGAAGGAAGCGATCAACCCCATCGTCTGACAAGCCCGGCAACGCACGCAGCACATCGCGCGATGCCCAGGCAAGATCAATAGCACCACAATTGCCCACCACGGTGAAATCCTGGTCCCAGCCAGGCTTGGACGTGAATTCTTCCCAGCCACAGACTTTTTTGAGTTCATCTACAGAAAACAGCTGACCAGCGTGAGGCGGATGATAATCATCAGTCTCGGGACACGCGTTGAGATGGTGAAGTCCTCTATTTTGCGACACCCAATCGAGCAGGGAATCTATCATGACGTCGAGGTCGTTCAGGTCTATGCCTTTAAGGTTGAGATACTGACGAAGGACTCGCAGTTTGCTTGGGTCTTCTCCCTGGACAAGGAAATTCAAATTCAACCGGCCGCATTCACCGGTGATCTGTACATCGTAACTTCCGTTCCCCATTTGCCTGTGTAAGTTTGATGAGCTCGGCGTGATCTCCCGGCATAAGGCGACCTCGGCGCCCGAAGCCGCCATTGCTTCAGCGACGAAAACCCTGTTCGCGTTACTGGACACCACGAGGCGCGAATTGATGTTGAGCGCCCATGCGATCACCATCGCGCTGAGCAAAAATAGCGCCCAAAGTGCTAACAGCAGCGCAGCGCCCCGATCGGATTTCAATTTTTGAAAAGGTCCTTTCATTGGGAATACGGCGTTCGTCTTAGGGCAACAATTGTTTCCCATGGCACAGCTGAATCCGCGCGTCCCACGGTAATCTTGATAAGCGATGGCACGCGACCTCCGGGCCACCGCGGCAGCCAATTATTCGCGCCCGGATCGAAATAGCTGATTTCGAGGCTCGTCACATTCTTGATCAATGGCACCCAGGTTTCATCTGCGTCAGAACCCTTCTGCGGTTTTCGTGTAAAACCAAGATCCAGCCGTTCGCCGTTTTCATTTTCCGGCTGCAAACGCAGCGTGACGTTAAAGTCGCCCGCTGCGTAGCGAGTCAGCAGTGCGGGTCCTGCACTGCAACTCCACTTTATTTCGTCCCGCTCGCGATCGCCCAACTTGAACGGCTCTCCGAGCATGTTGGCATGCAAGGGACTCAGGCTTTGCCATTGGGCGGTGAGTAGATCATGCAACGCATCGTATTGCGCGTCGGCGGCGGCTGTACTCGATGTGAGCTGCAGCGCCAACATATTCGATTGCACAAAGCGAAAAATCGCCAGCGACATCATTCCCAGGATTCCCACTGCCAGCATGATCTCGAGCAACGTAAATCCACGTTGATAGTGACGGCGCGCCGCGCAGGCCGGACGCCGCTGCGCAGAATCCCCGCCAGTTTCATTCAGCATTGAATATCGCGTATCCAGCATCGCTTGTTACTATTCGGACCGGTAGATATAAAACTGAATCTGTTTCGACTGCGGGACGCCGGCGTGCTGCCATTGGGCAGTCAACGTGACAAGAATAATTCCGCTCAGGAGCGTGTTGTCCTCTTCGGTCAACGCCGCAGTCGCACTTTTCTGGATCAACCTTACCATGCCGTAATTGCTGTTGACCTTGAATTCTTTCTCCGCGTCCGGCACGCCCGGGGCCGCTTGAATGACTGCCATCCGGTCGGATAAAATCTGTCGCACGGTGCCTTCCTCCGCGCTGATCGTGCTCGCATTGAGACAATTCTCGACCGCGCGTCCAAGCGCGATGACGCCGACAGCAAAGATCGCCACGCCGAGCAAGACCTCGTAGAGGGCGAAGCCAAATCTCAGTCTTGCGTGGCGTTGCATTCGTCTCGGGGGCACCATTGGAGTATTGGAGTGTTGAAGCGTTGGAGTGTTCGAAATTCGATCATTCCACTTCTCCGTTACTCCACTACTCCGCTGTCGCTCACCTCGCCGCATACTGGATAACCTCCGGCTGCGCTGTGAGAGGCGAGTAATTTGCCGTCCATACACCAACGGGACCTCTGAACTGAACAGTCGCCGGTTCGCAGTTTCCCGATGGCCAGAATATCCATTCCCATGGATGTTTTTCTGTCAGCGCTGCGGGCAAGGCCAGCTTCAGCAGCGTTCCCTTGCTCACACGAAATTCCGCCGTCGCTTTCACTTCCTCATCTTCTCCAAAAACTTCCGGGCGCAACAGCACGCCATTCTTGTTCCAGACGATCAGGTACGGCCGGCGCTCCGTGACACTGCGCTCCTGCGCCAGGCGCACAAGGTTGTTGAACCCGTCAAGAGATTGCTTCAGTCGCCTGCTTGCGATGACGCCGCTCAAGCTCGGCACAGCCAGCATGAGCAGCAACAGCAATATGAAAATGGACAGGGCAATCTCGATTAAAGTAAACCCGCGGAAACGTTGCACCGCCGAAGTTACTCGATCGACGCAAAATCACAACCGGGGCCGCCGCGGTGAATCCTTAAAGCATTGAACCGAAACCAAGGAATGACGGCTTGGGCAGCCGTCGCATGAATGTGACGGCTCGGAAGCCGTCACTCCTTGAAGCGCACCTGCCGCTTCCGATGTTCAACAAATCAGGTTACTGCAACCAGCCGCTAAAAAAATGCAACTGACCGGCAGCAGTTAGGTTGTCTTCGTGATAAGTTTACAGCCGAAATGAAGGTTGCTCTGCGCATAGGCGCCGTCGCAGCTGCGCTATTTGTAGTCGCGATACTGGTTTGCCAGGGAGTCGCCGCACACGGCGCGCCTGATCCGACGCGCCCCAATACGAGCCCGACTGTCGCGTTCCTCGACATCGGCGTCTTGGTGTTTCGAGAGGGATTGGAATGCATTCTCGTGTTGGCCGCTATCACTGCGAGCATGACTGGCCCGAAGCGTCTGCATCGCCGACCAGTCGCTTTAGGTGCGGGCCTCGCGTTTGTAGCAACCTTGATCACGTGGTGTATCGCGGTGCAAATCGTTGGCTCGCTTAGCGACAACATGTCGGCGCTCGATCTTCAAGCCGCGACGGGACTGCTTGCCGTGATCGTGCTGCTCGTGATCATGAATTGGTTTTTCCATAAGATTTATTGGGGCGGCTGGATTCGCGCCCATAATCGCCGCCGCAAAGCGTTACTGGAAAATGCGCGCTCTGCTGAGATCTCGCAGTCGCGTCTGTGGTGGGGATTAATCCTGCTCGGATTCACCTCCTTGTATCGGGAAGGCTTTGAAGTTGTGCTTTTTTTACAAAGCTACAATCTGCGGTTGGGCGGCGGGGTGGTACTAAAAGGGGCGCTCCTGGGGATGGTGCTGACAGCGATGGTGGCCGTGCTCACCTTCGTTCTCCAGCAGCGGCTGCCGTACCGAAAAATGTTAATCACCACCGGGATTCTCCTGGGAGTCGTGTTGCTCGTTATGGTTGGCGAACAGGCCCAGGAAATGCAGCTGGCACATTGGATTTCCACAACGCCCATCGACTCTTTGAAGCCTTACATTTCCCCTTGGATGGGTCTCTGGTTCGCAGTGTTCCCGACAGTTGAAACACTCGTTGCGCAGTTGGTTGCCGCAGTGCTCGTGATTGGCTCCTATTATGCGGCACGGCGCTTTGGCGGCGGCTCGGCCGGTGGCACCGCCTTGGAAGCCCACGCGCCCAGAATGGCTACGATTAATGCTTAGCGAGACCCGCTAAGAACGACCTCGCTATAGTTTGCAGTTTCGCCTTCGGTTTCCGCTCAAGCCGCGTAAACGCGGAATCCTAAACGTCGCGGAAATCCAGTTGAACTGAATCGCAAACTTTCCACTGTAGGCAGATGATTACGCCAAACTGCCGCCCTCTCAGACTGGTTCGAATCGTTTTCGCTGTTTCCGTATTCGTTTTCACAGCTTCTCTTCGATCTGCTCAATCCCCCACCCAAACGGCATCTGGAACGATCGATGAAAAGTTGTTCAACGGAATGCGTTGGAGACAAGTCGGTCCGTTTCGCGGCGGACGTGCGCTAGCAATCGAAGGTGTCGTTGGCGAGCCGGATACATATTACTTTGGAGCAGTCGCGGGCGGAGTTTGGAAAACGACCGACGGCGGCGCGAACTGGGCTCCACTTTTCGACAAGCAACCGATTTCCTCGATCGGCGCGATCGCAGTCGCTCCATCGGATCACAACGTAATTTACGCCGGCACGGGCGAAGCGGCGATTCGCGGCAATACCACCTACGGCATCGGAGTCTTTAAATCGATCGACGCCGGAAAGACATGGGAGAACATTGGTCTCAAGGATACCCGGCAGATCGGCGCGCTGATTGTCGATCCGAGAAATGAGAATGTGGTTCTGGTTGCAGCATTGGGGCACGCTTTCGGCCCAAATCAGGAGCGCGGAATTTTTCGTACGACTGACGGAGGCAAAACATGGACGAAAGTTTTATCAAAAGACGAAAACACTGGTGGAATCGACATCGTTTTCGATCCGCATAATCCGAACATCGTATTCGCGTCTCTTTGGCAGGCGCGGCGGCAACCATGGTTTTTCTCCAGCGGCGGGCCGGGCAGCGGACTTTATCGTTCGGAAGATAATGGCATGACGTGGAAACGTCTCGAGGGCAATGGTCTTCCTGGCGGAATCCTCGGCAAGATCGGCATCGCTGTTTCTGGCGCCGATTCGAACCGCGTCTATGCGATCATCGAAGCCAAGGATGGCGGCCTCTACCGCTCGGATGATGCCGGGCAGCATTGGACTCGCGTGAATGACGATGGCCGGTTTCGCCAACGCGCCTGGTATTTCAGCAAAGTTTATGCTGACCCGAAGTCCGCGGACACGGTTTACCTTGTAAACACCGGGCTTTTTAAATCGGTCGATGGTGGGAAAAATTTCACTCTCCTGCCCGCGCGTCACGGCGATCATCACGGGCTTTGGATTGATCCGACGAATCCAAATCGCATCGCCAACGTGAGCGACGGCGGGGCCAGCGTCTCGACCGACGGCGGCAAAAACTGGACCACACAAAACAACCAGCCCACTGCACAATTTTACCACGTTGCTGTGGACAACGCGTTCCCCTACCACATTTACGGCGCGCAGCAGGACAACTCGAATGTCGGCATCGCCAGCCGCACCGATTGGGGCGCGATTGGGCGGCAGAATTGGTTCGAAGCAGGCGGCGGCGAATGCGGGTTTGTCGTGCCGGACCCGCGCGATTGGCACATCATCTATTCAAACAACGAAGGTTTCATTAATCGCTACGATAGAAATAAAGAGGAAGTGCAGGACGTTAGCCCCGTTCCAATCGATAACTCTGGACATGGCGCTGTCGATCTCGTTCACCGTTTTCAATGGGTCACGCCGCTCTTGCTTTCGCCGCACAACCCCGATGTGATTTACACAGCGGGCGAATGCGTTTTCAAATCATCGGATCACGGACAAAGCTGGACACAAATCAGTGGCGATCTCACGCGCAACGATAAATCGAAACAGCAACCAAGTGGCGGACCGCTGACGAACGACATCACTTCGGTCGAATATTACGACACGGTATTCGCGCTGGCGGAATCGCCAGTAAAGCAAGGAACGATCTGGGCAGGCACGGACGATGGGCTCGTTCAGGTTACGACCGACGATGGCCAGCATTGGTCGAAGATCACACCGAAGATGCCCGAGTGGAGCACCATCGATTTGATCGAACCTTCGCCGCACGACGGCAACGCCGCTTATGTGGCGGTGGATCGACATAAGCTCGACGATTTTAAGCCGTACACTTTTAAGACGACTGATCTTGGAAAGAATTGGACATCGATTGTAGGGGGAATTCCCGATGGCGCGTATGTGCACGCCGTGCGCGAAGATCCCAAGCGCAAAGGCCTGCTCTACGCAGGGACTGAGCTCGGCGTGTTTGTTTCATTCGACGACGGCGCGCACTGGCAGCCGTTGCAATTGAATCTGCCGGTCACGCCGATTCATGATCTGGTCGTCAAAGATGACGATCTTGTAGTGGCGACGCATGGGCGTTCTTTTTGGGTGCTGGACAATCTAACGCCGGTCCGTCAGGTGAACGCGCAATCCGCCGTGGCGGACGTCGTTCTTTATCAGCCGCAGACTGCGCTGCGTTTGCATTACCCGGAGGAATACGACAAACGCCAGCCTGTGGGTGATAACCCGCCACCCGGGGCGATGATCGATTATTATTTCAAGACCGCGCCGAAAGAGGAGGTCACACTCGATATCCTCGACGGGTCCGGCAAAGTCGTCAGACACCTTTCCAGCAAAGAGAAAAACGAAGGTGAGCAGCCGCCTGAATGGCCCGATCGAGTCGAGCGCGTCAAGACGATTCCAGCGAATGAAGGAATGAATCGGTTCGCGTGGGATTTACGCTACGATGATCCAATACAAATCCCCGGCGCGTTTTATTCCGGTACCGGCCCCAAGGGTCCACTCGCGTTGCCGGGTGATTACCAGGTGAAATTGACTGTTGGC
>QHRD01000139.1:0-312 GCA_003220005.1 Verrucomicrobiota bacterium
AGTTAAAAAAAATACGAATCCTGCTACTTCTCGTCGCACCGACGCTTATCGCGCTCGCGACACCAGGGGTCTTGCGCGCGGACGGGGTGACCGACTGGAACCTGATTGCGTCGAACGCGATCGTCCTTCCTCCCCCTGCGGGTGCGGGGCAGCCGCCGCCAGTGTCGGCACTGAGCTTTGCGATGGTGCAGGGCGCGGTCTATGACGCAGTCAACGCGATTGACCGTGGCCATCAGCCGTACCTTGTGCAGCCTCCTTCAAATCCGACGGACTCGAAAGAGGCCGCTACCGCAACGGCCGCCTTCCGCGTGC
>QHRD01000139.1:527-21869 GCA_003220005.1 Verrucomicrobiota bacterium
CCGTGGGTCGGGAACGTGCGGCCATTCCTCGTCCCGAGCGCAGAGATGCTCCGCACCGACGGACCGAATGCGCTTACCAGTGCTGCTTACACAGAGGACTTCAACGAGGTGAAGGAGCTCGGCTCACTCTACAGCACAACTCGAACGGCGGACCAAACCGATGCTGCAATCTTTTGGCAGGACCATGCCCACGCGCTTTTTAACCGGATATTTCGCACGCTGGCAGCCAGCCAGGGACTGGACATCGTAAATAGCGCTCGCTTATTCGCGATGGAGAACCTGGCTGCAGCTGATGCCGCAATTGGCTGCTGGAACGACAAGTATTATTGGCAGGTCTGGCGGCCGATAACAGCGATTCGCGAGGCCGACACCGACGGCAATCCCGCGACCGAGGCTGATCCGACGTGGCTGCCGCTGTTCGACCCATCGACACAGACCTGCACCCCTCTGGCGCCGCTCTTCACTCCGCCCTTCCCCGACCATCCCTCGGGCCACGCCTGCGCAACTGGTGCGTTTGTGAACACGCTCCAGAACTTCTTCGGCACCGACAAGATCGCCGTCAGCGCGTTTAGCAATAAATCCTGTACCACGCGGAGCTTCGAGCGGTTCTCGGACATGCTCAGCGAAGTTATCGACGCCCGGGTGTGGGCCGGTATCCACTTCCGCACCGCTGACGTGCAAGGATCCGTGCTCGGCAAGAAGGTCGCCCAGTACCTCAAGAAGCACTACTTCCAGCCGGTCCATTGACACGAGGACGGCTCGCGTGGATGCCTTGCCGAAGAGGAACATCGCTGCGAGAAAAGCTGATCGCCGACGGAGGCAAAATAAAATTCGGAGGCATCCACACCACGCAATGGAGGTTCGCCCTACGATATCTCGCGTCTGTGAACGGTGATCGGTGAGCCGTCGGCAATGAACGCAGAGCCAGGCGACGCATTTAACACTTCGACGAATTGTTTGCCGTAAAGGCCTGCGACGTCCACATTGAACTCAAGCCGGTTGCGTTCCAAATTTTCCAGCGCGGATGTTCCACACGATATTCGCTGCAGCCGCTGCGCAAGCCAGTGTAACCCCAGTAATGTTCCGTGATAAATTCGGCATGGCTTCCCGCTGAAATTGTTTGCGCTTCACCAGTCGCCCGCATTTTGAGTGATTCCCATTTGCGGCCACGCCGCCACGAGTATTCCACCTTCAAATTCTCATCGAGATGCTCGATCTCGTGTTTCATCGGCACAGCGACATAATTTTCGCCGTAACATGCGCGTGCGACGAGCGCGATCGCGTACCGCGGTACAAGTTCGCGAATGAAAACTACACCACGTCGCCACGTGTCCGCCGATTTTCTCTTTACGTAAAAACGCAAGTTTACTTCTTCGAAATCGCGGTGGAGCGGAATTGGAAGTCCGAGAAGGCGCGTGTCGAGAAAGAGAAATCCGACCACGCTTAGAAAGGTCTCACCATTTTCGAAATCGATCTCTGTACCGGACGGAACCAACGGCGCGAGCAGGCGAGGATCGACGATGTAATTCAGCATCGCAAGGTAACGCCAGTTTGCCGTGAGAAATGGTTGCATGTGAAGGTTCGGCGGTCATGGACCGCCGCTACCGAATTAATCGCTGACCGGCTGAACACGATAACGCGCGCTGAATCGCGCCGTGTCGGGGACTGGACCGAGATTGGCTTGCTGGGTGGCGTGGATCCAGTCGGACTATTGTCCATCTTCGAGGCGAGGGTTGGCTGGCAACTTTAGCGTAACGAACTGGCCGGCCATTGGATCCCGCGAATGTCATCCTGAGCGACGCGAAGAATCTATGGCCATTTCTGGTATACCTTACCGCAGCGATAGTCAGAGATTTTTCGCTTCGCTCAACATGACAGCATTCTTCAGGAGTTGAGTTCCGCTCACTGCAACAATTTTTCTAGCGAGGGGTTCGGTTCTATGCCGAGCGCAGTGGCCCGGGCATAATGCTCTCTGGCGAGTTCTTTCGAGCCCGGCTGCGTGGTGATGAGAATGACCGCAAGATTAAAATGCGCATCGGCGTCGTCAGGGTTGCTGGCGAGAGCCTGAAGTATCTCCTTCTCTGCCTCTTTCTGTCGACCTTTCTGGCTGGCAGCAATACCGAGATAATTGTGAGCGGTAGCGCTTTTCGGGTTGATCGCGATCGCCTTCGTTAATTGCACGATCGCTTCGTCAAACTTCGATTGCCGATACTGAACAATACCCAGCGTAGTGAGCAAAAAATCGTTGTCCGGCGCAATGGCCACGGCTTTTTCCAGCATGGACGCCGCAGACTGCAGGTTGCCGTTCCGAACATAAACAACCCCAAGGTTGGAAAGCGCTTCAAGATTGTTTGGATCTTCGGTCAGGATTTGCTGATATTGTTTCCCGGCTGCTCTATAATTGCCCTGCTGAAAATTCTTTCCAGCCGCGCGAACGAGACCCCCGATTTTCGACGGTACATCTGCTTTGGCCGGATCGGGCCTGTTCGTTCCCGCGCCGCTCTCCCCACCCAACTTTGCGTTTGCGTTCGCCTTCGCAGTGCCGACCGAGTTTGTCGCTGATTTTTTTTCAAAAACAAAACTCGCTTTAAATAAGCCGGCGCGCTGGTCGGAAACTGAGACCACGGGCTGCCGCAGCAAAGCGAGCTCTTCGCCGTTTAATTTTGTCACTGGCTGCGCGAGAAATTCGATCTGTTTGTCCAACGTCTCCGATCTTATTTTCAACTTATCGAGTTCCGCGACGACCAGTTTTCTGGTCTCGTCGCGGCGCGCTTCTTCCTGGCGCTCGCGCACCACGATGTTTCGCAGCAGCTCGTTTTCTCTCGTCAGCTCGGCAGACTCCTCGCTGTTTGCGCCGGCCAGTTTCGCAACTTGAAGCTCCGTGCCAGCCTCATCCAACTGAACGGCCAGCTCCGCAGCTCTCGCGGTGAGATAGTCATTTCTTTTCTGGCTTTCGCTCAGCCGTTCTTGAAGCTGCCCGATTTGCTCGTTCATTTCTGCAAAGGCCTTTGCGTTCGCCGGATCGCTCTCGCCAAGATTTCGGACTTTTTCCTCGGCGTTTGCCAGTTTGCGTTGCAAATCGTCCTTCTCAGCCACGAGCAATTGGACCCCCTGTTGGAGTCCTTGCACGGCCCTGAATTGAGACAGGGCTTCATCGCGCTGGTGCTCAAGCGCCGTGATTTGCTGGCTCGCCGTGGCAAGTTTCGCCTGAGTATCGTCTCTTTGCTTTTCCGCCGCCAGACGCGCCTCCTCCGCTACGCCAAAGGCGTCTTTTAAGTGAGGCCCTGAATTGAGACAGGGCTTCATCGCGCTGGTGCTCAAGCGCCGTGATTTGCTGGCTCGCCGTGGCAAGTTTCGCCTGAGTATCGTCTCTTTGCTTTTCCGCCGCCAGACGCGCCTCCTCCGCTACGCCAAAGGCGTCTTTTAAGTGAGCAATCTCCGAGCGCAATTGCTTCTCCTCCCGAACACTGTTTTCCTGCGATGCCTGGGCTATTCTTAATGATTCCTGGAGCTGGTCACGCGCCTCCCGTTCTGACTTTGTCGCTTTGTCGAGGTCGTCTTGTGCTTTTTCAAGCTTGGAATTTGTTTCCTGTAGACGCGAGTTGACTGCTTCCTTTTCTTTTCGTGCGATTTGGAGGTCACTGTGCGCTTTATCGATCGCGGTTTGCAGTTGATCAGTTTTTCCCCGCAATTTTTTTGTCGCCTCAGTGCTCGCAACAGCACCCGATGCCTGAGTCACGACCCCGTCCGATTGCGGGGCCACAACTTCAGGTCCAGGCTCGGACCAGTCGTCGCTCTCCGGCAACGAGGGAGCAACGTCAGGCAAACGATTTGCACTGGCGTTTAACGCATTTTGCCTCGTCATTCGCTGCTGGATGCCCAAGATTCCTTCGCTGATTTTTCGGCCGCGATACTCCACGATCGCTGGCTGCCAGTCACCGTGCGATTTTCGCAATTCCGCGATCAGGCTTCCAGCAAATCGATATTTCGCTAGGGCCGTCTTGAACTGGTTTTCGCGCTCCAGCTTTTCGCCCTGTTGCGCGGAAAGATACGCCTTAAGAAAAATTTCGCTCGGATCATCCTGCTGCCCCACAAGAAGGTGCGTAACCCCGAGAAAAAAGGAGACAATGAACAAAGCTGCCAAGCGCCTTACGCGATGACGAAGCGCCATGAGAAGCCGGTTGCGGGGAGATTCTCGTTCCACCGGCGGCGAGAATTAGTTGAATGATCGGGAAAAGTCCAGTCCTTTGTTTGCAAAAAAGGATTCGAATTTTAAAATCTTGTTTTCCCGCCAATGATGGTGGCCGTAGCTCAATGGTAGAGCCCCAGATTGTGGTTCTGGTTGTTGCGGGTTCGAGTCCCGTCGGCCACCCAGCTTTTAAATTCCAAATCCCAAGCCTCAAACTAGAGATCCTGACCTTTGGAGTTTGGAAGTTGGGATTTGGACAGTTGTGCCTGTAGCTCAACCGGATAGAGCTTCTGACTTCGGATCAGAAGGTTGGGGGTTCGAATCCCTCCAGGCACGGATCTAAGCTAGGTTGGAGTTGTCTAATGAGGGCGAAACGAGACGAACAGTTCATGCGCGCTGCGCTAAAGGAGGCAAAAAAGGCGCTCGGCCAGACGAGCCCCAATCCCGCTGTAGGAGCGATTCTGGTCATTGACAATCGAATCGTAGCGAAGGGGCATCATCGGGCAGCGGGTTGCGATCACGCCGAGATTGAGTGCCTTAGGGATTTCGGTGCGGATGTGCCTAGCCGCGCCACGTTGTACGTCACTTTAGAACCGTGCTCCACAGCAGGGCGCACTGCTCCCTGCACGGATGCGATAATTAAAGCTGGAATCAAAAACGTAGTGGTCGGCGCGCCTGACGTAAATCCGCGCCACTCCGGAAAAGGCATCATGAAATTGCGAAAGGCACGCGTCAAAGTGCGAGAAGGCGTTTTGGCTGATGAATGCGCACGGCTCAACGAGGCTTTCAACAAGTGGATTGTTAGTGGGCTGCCTTTCGTCATCGCAAAATGCGGGATGACGCTTGATGGTCGATTGACACGGCCTGCCGACGAGCCTGGTTGGATCACGGATTCTTCGGCTCGCCGGCATGCGCGTCAGCTTCGCGCGCAAGTGGACGCGATACTCGTTGTAGCGGAGACGGTACGAGTCGACAATCCACGATTAACTGTGCGCGATGTGCGCCAAGTGCGACAACCTTGGCGCATCGTGCTGACCCGTTCAGGCAAACTGCCAAGACGTGTTCACTTATTTTCCGACCGGTTCGCTTCACGAACGCTGATTTATCGGGGTGAATCTCTGGCTACCATGCTGAAAAATCTCGGCAAACGAGGTATCACCAGCGTGCTGATCGAGGGCGGCGGCGAAGTGCTCGGCCAGGCGCTCGATGCGCGTCTCATTGACAAAGTGCAACTCTACCTGGGTCCGATCTTGAGCGGAGGACCAGTGATCGCGTTCCCGGGCCGGGGCGCCAAAAATACTGCGAACGCGTTGCGCCTTCGGTGCGTTTCATACCGACGGATTGGGCAAAGCGTTTGCATCATGGGATTTCCTGAGGCCCCTCCGTCCAAATAAAGGGGAAAACTTTCCCATCGCTCCTCTGTTTAATAACTAGGAGGTAAAGTAATGAAAAAACTTCTCTTAATTGGACTGGTGGCTGGGGTACTGGCTTTCGTTCCCGCGCAGCGGTCTAACGCTGGCATTGCAGTCGGAATCGGGGTCGGTCCGGGGTACTATGGATATTACCCATATGGCTACTACTACCCGTACCGCTATTACCGACCGTATCCGTACTATGGCTATTACCGGCCTTATTATTGGTACGGCGGGCATCGTTATTACCGCCACCATCGTCACCACCATTATTATCGATACTAAGGTGACGTAGGATCCAGAAATCCAGATCCAGACTGAGCTGGCTCGAAAGCAATTTCGAGCCAGCGGATTTTTTAGGGCGAATCTTTTCCCTGCGCGAAGCGTGCAAAAGAAGCAGGCTTTACTTTTTTGGATTAGGCGACTCCGGCGATTTCGTGGCTGGACCCTTGGCCGGCTGGTCAATTTGGAACTCTTTTTTCAACTGCTGAATTAACGCCGGAAGTTCTTTTTGCCGTTCCGCTTCGATCTGCTGCCGGAGTTCTTGTTCAACTTTCCGGCGTTCCTGAATGTAGCGGGATTCAAATTGGGCACGTTCCTGGGGATTCAAACGGAGGCCGGATTCCCGCAGTGCCGCATCGGTCTCCTGCTTAATTCTCTCGCGACGCAGACTTTCCCGCTGCCGCATGACGTTGCGCTCTTCAGGACTCATCCGCATCCAACGCTCGGCATTGCGTTGAAAATTTTGCCGTGCTTCGGGTGGCATGGCGAGCCAGCGCTCGCGTATGCTCGTGCCCGCAGGCGGCCCGTGGGGACCGGCGACGGGTGGCCGGCCAAGCGATCCAGCTGGCCTATGAGGTTGCGGCTGCGCTTGTGCGACAGCGCAGGACAAAACGAAAACCGACAGAGCAAGGATTAATTTACAAAGTCGGCTTTTCTTCCCACATGGTATTTTCATCCCAGGCGATCAATTCATCCAGATCAGCCACGACGTCATAATCTTGTGGATCGATTTTAGCCACCGTGTCTAAATCATTTGTGGACGTTGTCTTCGAGACTGGATGATGCGTGGCGATGGCCATGCCGACCACGACGACCGCCGCAGCGGATGCTGCAACAAGTCTTCGCAGACTAAACCACTTCCGCGCCCGGTCGAAACCGGTCGCTTCCTGGCGGATCTTTCTCAGCACGTTCCGGGCGAAGAATGGCGAGAGGATAGGCTCCGGAACACGGCCCAGAATATCCCACAACTCGTTGTCATCTTGACGTTCCATAGTCTCCAGTCAATTGAACTATTTGCAGAGTCGGAAGTTGCGCTCGAATGACCGCTGAAAACCCATGTTCAAAGTCCAGGGGCTTCAAGGAATCCCTCCAATTGTCGGATACGGGTTGGATGCCGCATTTTGCGCAAGGCCTTTGCTTCAATCTGGCGAATGCGCTCGCGAGTAACTTGGAACTGCCGGCCTACTTCCTCCAGGGTCCGGCTGTATCCATCCACTAGCCCAAATCGTTGTTCGAGCACTTGCCGTTCCCGATCTGTGAGCGTCTCTAGCACGTCCTTGATTTTTTCCTTTAGCAAGACAATGGCGGTCATATCGCTCGGATTTTCGGCGCCTCTGTCCTCGATAAAGTCGCCGAAATTTGTTTCTTCGCTCTCGCCTACGGGCGACTGGAGCGAGATTGGTTGTTGCGCCATCTTCAGCACCGCGCGAACACGATCCACTGGCAAAAGGACTTCTTCGGCTACTTCCTCAGGTGTCGGTTCTCGCCCATATTCCTGGACCAGCTGTTTCTGTACACGCATGAGCTTGTTAATCGTCTCAATCATGTGCACGGGAATTCGAATCGTGCGCGCCTGGTCGGCGATGGAGCGGGTAATGGCCTGGCGAATCCACCACGTCGCGTAAGTGGAAAATTTGTAGCCCCGCCGATACTCGAATTTCTCAACCGCCTTCATCAATCCCATATTCCCTTCCTGGATCAGATCGAGAAACGACAGGCCGCGATTGGTATATTTTTTCGCGATGGAAATAACAAGACGCAGGTTGGCCTCCACCATTTCGGTTTTGGCCTTGAACGCCTGGCGCAGCCAGCCCTTCAGTGTCCGGTACTCTTCTGCATACTCAGAAAGCGAAAACCACAGGTTCTTTTCTAGCTCGCGCATCTTGTTGTGAAGTTGCAGCCGCCTTTTTTGACTGCGAGGTTTTTTGGCGAGCTCGGTTTGAAGATAAAGGGATGTATGGTGCGCGTCGTCCGCGAGGTGCACAAATTCCTCTGTGACCCTCTGCTTTAGATAGAAATGCGGATAAACCCGCTGCAACGAAGCCATCGTTCTTTGCAAGGTCCTGCACTTCTGGGAGCGTTTCCTCGAAGAGTTGCGGGTAAGATCGTAAAATTGCCGAGCAATCGACCCGCTTAATTGTTCCACCTGTTTGCAAAGGCGCGGGAGATTCTTCATATATCTTTCCCGGCTCTCAATTTTTTTGTCGAGAATGACCCGGTCGAAGCGTTCCCGGCCCTCGAGCAGCTTTCGAGCGAGATCGAGATGGGCGCGCGCAACAAAGCCAAAGCGGCTAATGTGCTTCTGCACCATCCCCTCGGCCTCTTCGATCCGTTTGGATATTTCCACTTCCTGTTCCCGGGTTAACAGCGGGACCTGGCCCATCTGCTTGAGATACATCCGCACTGGGTCGTCCAGAATATCGACTTTGGTTTCTGTTCTGCCTTCCTCTTCTTCCTCCTCGTCTGCGTCTTTCTTACCGTCCTTGTAGCGATCCACCTCCGACGCTTCAATGATGTCGATCTCCAGGCGACGCAGACGCGTAAGAATAAGATCCAGTTCATCGGCGTCGGTGACCCCTTCGGGCAACGCCTCGTTTAGATCATCAAACGTCAGGTAGCCTTGTTCTTTTGCCAGCTTGATCAATTCACGAATGCGAGTCTGGACTTCAAGAGTCGAAAATAGAACCGCGGCCGACACCTGCGGCGATGGCTCGGGTAGCGATCCGTTATCACGCCGTGTCGAGCCGGCTCTGATGCGCCTCATTTTGAGCGCAGCGATTCCAGACGTTTTTTTTCGATTCTTTCGCGAAGCCAAATGCCTCCTTGATACGCTGTGGCGACGCTGCCTTCGATTAAGCCGGTGCGTCGACGATTGTCGCCTGCCTCCCCTTCGTTTCGAATGCCTGGCCAAGTTTCCGTTGAGGATTAAAAATGCCCATGTCTGTCCAGATCGGCACTTAACTGTCGATTTTGGTGGCAGACGAAAGCTTCGGAAGTTGGTAGAGTTCCTGTGTCAGGTCAAGAATTTGTTTCTGTAAATTGACGACGTCCCCGGTGCTCAGTTCCGGGAGCTTTATACGGTTTTGTGCCGCGGCCAGCCGGCGCCGCAACACGGCATGGCGAATGCCAAGCCACCATTGCTCAATCATCGGTTCTGCGTCGGCGGGCATTTTTTGCAGCAGCCATGCTGAAACCAGCGCCTCTTCCGAGGGAGAGAGCGAGGCCATGAAAGCGCTCAGTGACGCAGGATCATCAGGATGCAGCTCGCTTTGTAGAATGCGAATGAGAATTTCCGCGTCTGGCACTTGCTCGAGAGTCTCGCGCCAATTTTGCGCCAGAAGAAAATTTCGTGCCGCCTCATCGCGTAACGCCAGAAGGCACAGCATCGCAATGTCGTGTCGCGGCGCTGGCGCAGCTTGAGCGCGCACAGCCTCTCCTGTGTCCGAGAAAGCGGCTCCGCGGCGCTTTGTCGAAAGCAGTGTTCCAAAGTCTGCGGGGGAGACACCGAGCCGCGCGGAGGCTTTGTTCACCACCTCACCGCGCATGAACGGATCGTGCACCCGCGAGACCGTCTCAGCCAGTCTGCGCGCGAGCTGCAATTTCGCGGCCAGAGAACTCACGTCCGCCGCCTGCATTTCCCGCTCGATCCAATAATCAAAAAAATCTTGCGCACACGCGACGCGACTCTCGAATTTCTCTTTGCCCTCACGACGAACCAGGGAATCGGGATCTTCACCCGGCGGCAGCTCGACTACGCGCACAATCAAATCGTTTTGCAACAACGCGTCGAGCGAACGCTCGGCGGCTTTGGCACCCGCCGCGTCTGAATCGAAACACAGAACCACTTCATCCACAAAACGCTTCAGGATCCGCGCCTGATTTTCCGTAAACGCTGTCCCCTGTGGCGCGACCACGTTCGTGATTCCAGCTTCGAACAAGCTGATCAAATCGATTTGGCCTTCGCAGACGATCGCGCGCTTGGCCTCGATTAACGCCCGTTTGGATTTGTGCAGTCCAAAAAGCACGCTGCCTTTCCGGAAAAGCGGCGTCTCCGGCGAGTTCAGGTATTTCGCTGCGCCTTCCTCGTCTTTTAGAAGTCGGCCACTGAACGCGATTACCTCGCCCACGTCATTGTGTATTGGGAACATGATGCGCCCACGAAAACGATCGTATGAGGATTGAGGTTTGAGGTTTGAGGTTTGATTTTGATCGGAGTCGGTTTCGTCCTTGGTCTTAACCAAGCCGCTCGTAATCAGGTCGCGCGCATCGTAGCCCCCCGCGCGCGCCCAACTTCCGAATGCGTCCCACTCGTCAGGCGCGTAGCCCAGTTGCCAGCGCTTCGCGATTTCCGCCGTGATGCCGCGCCGTTTGAGGTATTGTCGCGCCGGCTCGCCGACCTCTCTCTTGATTAGATTTCCATGGAACCATTCCGCAGCTTCACCGTGAAGTTTCAGTAGCGTCCGGCGTCTTTCGTGCTGTCGATCTTCATCCGCGGCGCCACGCTTCTCGACCACTGTGATACCGACTCGCGCAGCAAGTTTGTGCACAGCTGAAGGAAAATCTGTATGCTCATAATCCATCACGAACCGGAAAACGCTCCCACCTGCACCACAACCGAAGCAATGAAACGTCTGCCGGCTCGGGCTAACCATGAATGACGGCGTTTTCTCCTGATGAAATGGGCAGAGCGCCTTGAAATTTGCTCCGGCGCGTTTGAGTGGAAAATACGAGCCGATTACTTCGACGATGTCGTTCGCGGCGGCGATTTGCTCGATTGTTTCCGAAGGGATTGTTCCCATGCGCGCCTGATTATTTTTGCCTCGTTTGCTTTCGGAAGCGATGCCAAACTTACGCAGTGCGCATCAATGTCCAACCCGTGAAACTGTTTCTGGCAATTCTGTTTTTCGCCTCGCCTGAGATAGCGACAGCGGAAGTGAGCGAGACAATCCACAAAGGCGATGTGGTCGTCGTGCCGTTGCGCGGTGAAGTCGCGCCGTCTCTGCTGGCGTTCCTGCGCCGCGCGGTGAAAACAGCCGAAAGCGACGAAGCCTCTTCGATTATTTTCGACATGAACACGTACGGCGGGCGGTTGGATACCGCGGCCGATATCGTGAACGCACTCAATCAAACAAAGATTCCCACTTACACGTTCATCAACACAAACGCCGGCTCTGCCGGCGCGTTGATCGCCATCGCAACACAACACATTTACATGTCGCCCGTGAGCGCGATCGGCGCCGCGGCCCCGATCCTTCCAACAGGAGAAGACCTTCCCGCCACTGCGAAGGAAAAGACGATTTCGTACTGGTCTGCGCTGATCCGCGGCTCCGCGATCAAGAATGGCCACAATCCCGACGTCGCCGAGGCGTTCATGAACAAGGATAAGGAGGTGAAAATCGGCGACCGCGTTGTTCATCCCAAGGGCGCGATCCTGACTCTGAACGCTCAGGAAGCGACTGAACGGATTAATGACAAACCGTTGCTCGCGGAAGGCATTGTCGATTCTATTGCCAATCTAACCAAAAAAGCCGGACTCAAAGCCAATATCGCAAATATCGAACCTACTGGGTTCGAGCAGGTCGCTTTTTGGATTACTGCGCTGGCGCCGTTGCTGCTGCTGCTTGGAATCCTCGGCGCGTACTTGGAATTCAAAATTCCGGGCGTGACATGGCCGGGAATTATCTCTGCGATTTGTTTCGCACTCTTTTTCCTCGGGCACTATCTGGCTGGACTCGCCGGATGGGAGGTCGTCGCGCTTTTTATTCTCGGAATGGTACTCGTCTTGATTGAAATACTTTTCTTTGCGCATACTACGATCGTCTTTGGCGTTGTCGGCGTATTTCTCATGCTTGCGTCTTTGCTCTGGACGATGGTCGATCGCTACCCGGGCCAAAACTTTTTACCGAGCGGTAAAATGCTCGCGATGCCGCTGCTTAACATGTTCATCGCAATCGTGGGATCAGTTATCGTCATCGCTCTGCTCGCCCGCTATCTGCCGCGTACGAGCATCTATCGTCGATTCGCCCTGATGGACTCAAATCCGCCTGGGCCATCGCTCACCGGCGCACCGCGCAAGTTTGCAACCGCGCTCCCACTATCGCCCGGGACGCGAGGCACCGCAGTCACTGTTTTGCGACCAAGCGGCAAAGCGCGTTTCGCCGATCACGTTGTCGATGTGGTCACCGAAGGCGAATTCATCGCCCCACAAACGCAAGTCGCTGTCATCCAAACCGACGGAATGCGGGTCATCGTGAAAAGCGCAGAGTAATTTATTCTCAACCGCCAGCGACGACGTGGATGAATTCGATGCGGTCGCCTTCGGCTAATGATTGCTCTGACCATTCGTGTCGGTGCACCGCGAGGCCGTTGTGCTCCACTAAAATCGATTGTGGCGGCAATTGATAACGGTTGACTAAGTCCGCGATCGTCTTCGCTTCACGCGCATCTACGTGGTCGCCATTGAGTGAAATCTTCACGCTCCGCAAAGGGCCTGGTCCCAATCTTTCCAAACCGGTTCGAGGCCGCGGCGGCGAAGGACTGCGGCGATTTCGGCAGGGGAACGTTCGTCGCTAATCTCGAATTGCCCGGTGGCGAGTTGGTCTTCGCCTTCCTGGTATTCGGGCGCGACGATGCGTCCGCGCACAGTGCGATGCAAATGTTTACGGCCTTGCCGGGTGTAACCGCCGGGCTCAGTGTGACTGCCGGCGCTCATCATCGTTACTCCGATTACCGCCAGCGTGTCTCGCAGCGCCGCGCGCTCGCGTGTGCTGAGCACGATGCCGAGCTGCGGGAAAGTAATCCGCAACGCGCACACCAATTGCGCCAGTTCGCGGTCGGTCATCGAAAAAAGCGGACGAAATCCGCCAGACGCCGGGCGTAATCGGGGCACGCTCACAGTGATTTGTGCCTGCCAGCACCGTTTGAATAAATATTCCAAGTGCGCTGCAAGCGCGACCGCTTCATCCTGCCATCGCGATAAGCCGATGAGCGCGCCGATGCCGAGTCGGCGAAAACCAGCCACATAACCACGCTCGGCACAATCGAGTCGGAAATTAAAATCTCGTTTCGGCCCGGCGGTGTGCATCTCTGCATAGACGCCGCGATTGTATGTCTCCTGATAAACGACGAGACCTTCCGCGCCGGCTTCGACGATCGGCGCGTAATCCTCAGTTTCCATTGGGCCCACTTCAATGGAAATCGACGAGAAATCCGCAGCGAGCGCGCGCACGCATTCAGCCAGGTAGTCGCAGCTCACAAATTTTGGATGCTCGCCCGCTACGAGAAGAATCTGCCGAAACCCCTGACGCGCGAGATGCTGCGCCTCAGCAATCACTTCATCCACGTCCAGCGTGACACGAAGGATTGAATTGTCGCGCGAGAACCCGCAATACCGGCAATTGTTGATGCATTCGTTGGAAAGATAAAGAGGCGCGAACAGTCGCATTGTGCGTCCAAAATTTTGCAGAGTCAGAGAGCGAGAAGCTTGTGCCATCGCTTCGAGTTCCTGATCCGATTTTGAGGCAATCAGATGCTCGAAACGTTGAACGAGCTCCGATTTCCTCCAAGCCAAATTGTCCAGGGTTTCGACGAACGACATCAGGATAATTTCGTGCGCATACCGCCGTTCGCAAACACTGATCACCGCTTCGCATTGAAACCCGTCAGCCCTTTGGCGGACTGAAAACTGCCACTCCTTGGGTTTATCCAAGTAAAAAAAAAGCGGCGTCCGGTTTTCCGGACGCCGCTGTAGCAAATGTTACTGCTGCTTAGAAGGCGAAGTTCACGCCGGTGCGGACCATGCCAAAGTTGTTATGGGACCCGTCCACAAAATTCCAGCTGAAGTCGCTGACCCAGCCGATATGCGGGGTGAAACGGATTTCCATGCCGCCGCCAACTTGGCCCATTATGCGTGACTCGCTATCGGTATGACCAACCGTCTCAAAGATGTCGAAGCCCTCGCCGCCTTGGGCGATAGTTCCTCCTTCGCGCTCCCACCGATTAATCGGCCTCTGGCCGCCCCCAAAGATCCCGCCGAAGCCACCCCAGAGATAAGGTGAAAAGCGCGTGCAGTGGATCGGATAACGCAGGGTAAACGTACCCAGCACAGATCCTATCGCCTCGCGGTGGTTGTCAAAGCTGCGGGAAAAAACCCCGTCGCTAAGATCGACGAATACATTTTCGCGCGCCTGCCTCGAATCGAGGCCAAAGCCTTCAATACCAATGCCGAAATAACGGTGAAAGAAGTATTTGAAATCAACGCCACCGCCCCAGGCATGATCGGCTTCAAGGTACGTATCGTTTTCCCAGTTGTTCCCGGTGAAAACGTAAGTGCCCCACAGACTGACGTTAAACTCGTTATCGGCGTACCACTCCGGGCACGGAGGCGGTGCTACCTGCTTCATTTCCTTTCCGGAGTAGGTCTCTCCGCCAAAAGCGACCGAAGCGATCACCCCAAATCCTAACAGGCATAACACTAATCTTTTCATCATTTCTCCTTTTGGTTAAGTTTCCTTTTATACCCCAAACAGTTGGAGCGTCCCAGCAATAACGAATTTCGCTCCCCGTCTGGATGCAGCGACTCTGAGCTGAGCCGCCAAAAATTGCAAGCTTTTTTTGCCACCCGCTGAACCAAGCCTAGGGCTTCAGTTCCGCGCCCGTGTTCGCGTCTGTAATAACGAACTTCTCGTGGTGAAACGTCGAATCGCCACGAAACATTAGGCGACCTGCGTACCGGCGCTCTAGCTCCACCAGCAGTTCTTCGTCTTCTTCCTTCAATCGCTTCAAAACATCGGGGTTCAGGATCACCCGAATCTCGTGGATGCTTTCCTGGTATTTGCGCATGACGGTATTGAGAGTCCGGTGCAATTCGACGCTGGTAGTCATGGAAGTTTTCACAACGCCCCGGCCGCCGCAGTAAGGGCAGTTCTGGTAAATTGTCTCGCTTAGGCTTTCTTGTGCCCGCTGGCGGGTCATTTCCATCAGGCCGAGCTGCGAAATGGGAAGCACATGCGTCCTGGCCTTGTCGCGCGTAAGCCGTTCCTTCATTAAACTGTAAACAGCCTGCTGGTCTTTACGGCTCTTCATGTCAATGAAATCGCCGATAATCAACCCACCGATATTGCGCAACCGGAGCTGACGGGCAATTTCATCTGCCGCCTCCAGGTTGGTCTGAAAAATTGTCTTCTCCACATCGCGCCCGCCTTTGTTGCGGCCTGTATTCACATCAATCGCTACCAGCGCTTCGGTCTCGTCGATCACAATATAACCGCCACACTTCAACCAAACCTGCCTGTGAAAAGCGTCGTCGATTTGTTTTTGCACGCCGTAGGTTTCGAAAATTGGCGTCGCGCTATCGTAAAAGTGGACCCGGTTCCGAGCGCGCCGGGAAATCTGGCCAATCATTTCGCTCATCCGCTCCGTTGACGCGCGATCATCGCAAACGACTTCGTCGATCTCTTCGGTGAGAAAATCGCGCACGGTTCGCTCAACCAGGTCAGGCTCCTCGAAGAGACGGCAAGGGGCGCGGTTCTCACGGATGGCCTGCTCGACTTTGGCCCATTGATCGAGAAGGAAACGCAAGTCGCGCACGAAGTATCTGGCGCGCTGGCCTTCGCCTACGGTGCGAATGATGACGCCCACCCCTTCGGGCATGTCTAGCTCACGCAAAATCTTGCGTAGTCGCTCGCGTTCTTTGGGGCTCTCGATTTTTCGCGAGATACCGCTGCGATCACTAAACGGCATCAGAACCAGGTAACGCCCGGCAAAACTAAGATTGGTCGTCACCCTTGGCCCCTTCGTGCCAATCGGCCCCTTGGTCACCTGCACAATGACATCCGAACCCACTGGATAAATGTTCGGTATGTCTTTTACTGTGATCCGTTTTCGAGGCCGCTTGTTCGTCCGGCGATCGATTTCTTCGATGCCGCTGTCGAGCGCAGCAGGAATGGCGTCCCAAAAATGAAGGAACGCGTTTTTTTCGAAGCCGATGTCAACAAACATCGCCTTCAGGCCCATCTCAATGTTTTTGACTTTGCCCTTGTAAATGCTGCCGACGATGTTCCGCGAGCTCTTTCGCTCGACGCTATATTCCTCGAGGCGGCGATTCTCGAGCAACGCGACGCGAGACTCGAGTTTTTCTACGCTGAGTATGAGCTTGTTCCCCGTCTTGCGGGACCCAAGCCCCAAAATCTTTCTTACCTTGTCTATCATAAAATTGAAGAGATTGACCGATCAGCAGCGGAATCGCCGGCACGTTCTGCGATAGCATTTCTGATCGAAAGTTCATCGTACCTGACGCCGGCGGGCGGGCGGTGGCGGTGGCGCTGGCGCCTGCTGACGGCGGATTCCAAAAAGTCGTTCGAAAAAGCTACGAGATTGCGGCGCGGCAACGGGAACGGCGCGCGCCACGGGAGCCGCACCGTGTCGTCTCACTTGCCCTTGAGAATCGGCTTCCGGCTCCACATCAGGCGATGCGTCTGAGCTTGCCATTTGTGCAGCGGCAGCCTGCGATTGGTCCGCACCTTCTTCGTCTTCGCTTCCGAGATTGCCTCCCGAGCCGGGATAACTCACTGCTTTGATTAATTGGAGCGGATTGGGATGATGTGCGGGTGCGAGCCAGGCGACCTGCATATCGAACTTGCCGTCATCCTCCGCAAGCGTGCGTTCGAGAATACGTGTAGCGATCGGGCCCGCGACCTCGCCGCCGTGCCCAGAGGCGCCCTGCACCATCACTACGACAACGTATTTCGGATGGTCATAAGGTGCGAAACAAGCAAACCACGCAACGTTTTCCTCGTGGCCGCGCTCAGTCGCCTGCGCGGTGCCGGTTTTTCCCGCGACCACCCAATCTTTCAAACGCGCTCTACCGCCGGTGCCGCCCTCCTCATTAACAACCTTCCAAAAGCCTTTGCGAACGAGCTCGATCTGATCAGGCGAGATTTCTTGTCGTAAATCCGATCGCGCGCGCGGCGGTGGCGCTGCTGGATTGCCTTGGTCATCGATCACGGGCGAGCCGTCCTGCCTCAAGACTCTATCAATCAGGCGTGGGTAATAGCACACGCCGCCGTTTGCAATTGTCGCGTAGGCCATTCCCAGTTGCAGCGGCGAAACCAGCGTGTAGCCCTGGCCGATGGAAACGTTTGCCGTTTGCGCCTGCGACCAGCGCTCTTGCGGATGATGAATTTGCATCCACTCCGGCCCCGGCATATTACCACTCTGTTCGCCGCTGAGTTGCAAACCTGATTCTTCGCCGATGCCCAACATTTTGCCAATGTGATCAATCGATTGAATGCCAGCGGCGTTTCCGTACTGATAGAAGAAGGAGTCGCACGACACTTTGATCGCATCGACAAGCCCGATGTTTCCGTGCGTGTAATGCTTTTGGGCCACCCAGCATGCGAAGAAGTGGTCGCCGTAGCTCACGCCGCCGCCGCAGCTGTAATGTGCGTTTGCGAGATTTTTCGTGCCTCGCAGACCGGCCAATGACGTGATCAGCTTGAATGTCGATCCGGGTGGCAAGGCGCTGATCGCACGGTTGACCAGCGGATCGGCTTCATCTTTCTGCAGTGCTTTCCAATCTTTCGCTTTGATGCTGGGGATAAAAGTGTTTGGATCGAAGGACGGCACAGAAGCCATCGCCAAAACGTTGCCATTGTTTGGATCGATCACGACCGCTCCGGCCCGGCTGACCACGCGCAACGCTTCCTCTGCAATCGACTGAATGCGCGCATCGATGGTCAGGAAAACGTTGGCGCCTTGTTGCGGCGGATCTTCGTGGAGCGCGCCCTCGATTGTACCCTTGGCGTTCTTGCGCAAATAACGCACCCCAGGTTTTCCACGTAGATATTCGTCCATCTTTCTTTCGATGTTCGATTTTCCTTCGACGTCCTGCTGAAAGAAGGTGAACTTCCGTGCTTCCTCTTTATCGATGTCGTCGGGCATGCCGACATAACCAAGGATATGGGCGGCCAGCGCGCCATAAACGTAGGAGCGCACCGGTTTGATAGCGATATCCACTCCTGGCAATCCAACGTCGTGCTCCGAAAACTTCGCCATGGTTGGAAAATCAATGTCCTTGATATAGGAAAACGGGACTTCCGTATCGTTGCGGAAGTGCCGCTCCAGCTTCGCGGCGTTATAGTCGCGCGCCAGATCAAGGTCGTTAAGACGCGGGACGATGCCGCCATTAACAATCTTAATGATGTCGGGCTCCTTCTGATCTTTCGGCATGCCATTGATGATCGCTCGATATTCAGTCAACGGCGGCGGCCCAAACCGTTCGCGAAAACCTTTGACCATTTCCGGCAAATAAAAGTCCACTTCATAACTGGCGCGGTTTTGGACAAGGGTGACGCCGTTGCGATCCTTGATCTCGCCACGCACGGATGGGATACGCACAGTGGCTTGGGAACTGCCGCGAAGCTGGGCCGTCCATTCCGCGCCATGCGCGACCTGTATCCACCAGAGCTTCAGACCGAGAGCGCCCATGCCCAGCAGCATGAGTAAGCCGAGAAATTGAATCCGAATACGTGAAGTCAAACGGCTTCTCTTCATTCGAACCGCCCCCTTTCTGGACCATATGCATAAGCGGTCATTCGTCCCATCCATTGCAGGAGCCAGAACAGGATTGGCGCCACCGCCATGGCAATGAGACCGGGCCCCCCGATTTGCCACCAAATCTCACGCGTGAAAACAATGGAGCCGCGACGGAATGTGATCATCAGATATTGCGCCAGAACTATCAACGACGTGAAAATGCCGCTCAGGATACAATGCACTTCCCATCGGCCGCGGGCAAAGAGCGGTCTCAGGCCGTGCATTATTCCTGCCAGCACACCGTAAAGCAGTATCGACGATCCAGTTGAGATTTCAACCTTCCCACCAATCACTTGCACCGTAAGTGCATCCAGCAAAACCCCAGCGTATAATGCAAGCGCAAGCATGAGTGGAAACGGCAAGGCCATTGCTCCATAGAAAACAATAACCGGCACAATATAGACGTGGGCGCTGTAGAGCCACGGCAGCGCCGGAATGAAAAGCTCGGCGATCTGCGCCGCCAGCACCAAGAGAAGCAAAAGAAAAAAGAATATCATCTTCGGCCTGTCACTATGAACACATCCTCCAAATGCGAGAGATCAACTGCTGGAGTCAGTTGTGCTTGTCCATCCAACTCTCGAACCCGAAAAGTTTTCACCGCGCCGATTAGCAGGCCGGACGGGAAAACGCCGCCTACTCCAGATGTATAAACCTTCTGACCGGGTTTCAGGCCAGCCTGTTTCGTTAGGAAATTCAGGTCCAAAAGCGGGCTCAGTCCGGTGGTCACCCGCTCGCCGGAAACGATCCCCTGCTCGCGGCTCCCTTCTACTGAGGCCGCGACCCGGCAGTTTTCATCGGAGGCCAACAAAACAACCGAGATGTTGTTGCTTATAGTGGTTATTTTTCCCACCAGACCTTCAGCCGTTACCACAGACATATCGATTTCGATGCCGTCCCTTTTGCCGCGATTGATCGTGACCGTTCGCCACCAGGTAGAAGAATCGCGCGCCACAATTTCCGCCGCGATCAACTTGAAGACCGAGCGCTCACGATAATTGAGAGCATGTCGCAGACGATTCACTTCGTGCTCGACATCGCGCAGGCCCTGGTTGGTCGCGCGCAGCTCCCGATTTTCAACCTGAAGTGCAGAGTTCTCGTGTTCTAGTTGATCGAGTGATTTCAATCCAGTGCTCACGGATGTGATCTGTTTTTTCAGGCCTGAGCCGCTGGTCAAAAATGGCGCCAGCAGCTGATACACGCCAGACTTGAACTTTTGCGTCATATCCGGGCCGAAGCTGAGAAAATATCCCAGAATGGCGCCAAAAATCAGCAGCGCGATAATGTTTGTACGGCTCATTCGAATTGCCGATTGCCAATTGCCAATTGCCAATTTTTGCAATCAGCGGTTTTCGATTTTTCGTGGTGGCACGCGCTCAGCCGCGCAAATTGCAAATCCAAAATCGAAAATCGAAAATGGTTATCGCCACTGGCGATCCGATGAGGCGACCTGACGGAGAAACTTGAGTTCATTGAGGCATTTACCGGTCCCTTCCGCCACTGCACTGAGCGGATCTTCAGCAACATGGACAGGCAAACCTGTTTCCTCACTCAAAAGTTTGTCAAAGCCGCGTAGCAACGCGCCTCCGCCTGCCAATACCAATCCCCGATCAACGAGGTCCGCCGAAAGTTCGGGTGGACAGCGCTCTAGGGTAATACGAACGGAATCAACAATCGTCGAAATCGGTTCAAGCAACGCCTCGCGCACTTCCTGAGAAGTAATCATGAGCGTCTTGGGCAAACCAGCGACCAGATCGCGTCCCTTAACTTCTACGCTCGTTTCTTTTTCACTCGGATACGCCGAGCCGATCTTGATCTTAATCTCCTCGGCCGTGCGTTCGCCGACCATTAAATTATAAGCGCGTTTCATGTACTGCACGATCGCCTCGTCCAACTCATCGCCAGCGACACGCACACTTCGGCTAAACACAATTCCAGAGAGCGAAATAAGGGCGACTTCTGTCGTGCCTCCACCGATATCGATGATCATGTTGCCTGCAGGATCCTGCACGGGAAGCCCCACGCCTATTGCCGCAGCCATTGGTTCTTCGATCAAATAGACTTCTCGCGCGCCGGCATGGGTCGCCGATTCACGCACCGCGCGCTTTTCGACTTCGGTGATGCCGGAAGGAACCGCGATAACCACACGGGGACGCGCGCGCACCCGGCGATTATGCACTTTACTGATGAAATGCCGCAACATCGCCTCGGTAACTTCGAAGTCGGCAATCACACCATCCTTGAGCGGACGCACCGCGACTATATTGGCCGGTGTGCGGCCGAGCATGCGCTTGGCCTCGTCGCCTACGGCCAGCACCCTGTTCGTACCGGCCTGCACCGCCACCACCGACGGCTCGCGCAAAACGATCCCCTGATCTTTTACGTAAACAAGAGTGTTCGCCGTGCCGAGATCGATCCCGATGTCGCTGGATAACCAGCCGAAAAGTCCGTTGAACATGAATTATTTATTAGCAGCAGTTTTCCAGTCCGAAGGGAAACGCGTTCACCAGTTTGAGCGAACCTTTAGCAGGACTCTTGCCCGCGGCGCGATTCGGCCAACCGAAACGCCGTAACATGAAACAGTGCGGAGCGCCGTCAAGGGCATTCTGCTGGAGTGATGGAGTGTAGGAATGCTGGTGTATCACCGGGGGCTTGCCATTACTCCATTACTCCGTTACTCCATCGGTTCATGGAAAGAGTGATCGTCGCCCCATCCATTCTCGCCGCCGATTTCTCGCGACTCGGTGACGAAATCCATCGCGTCGAAGTGGCAGGCGCGGATTGGATTCATTGCGACATCATGGACGGACATTTGGTAGATAACATTTCCTTTGGGCCGGAGATTGTCAGGATTGTGCGCGGCCTAAC
>QHRD01000142.1 GCA_003220005.1 Verrucomicrobiota bacterium
CGAGTTCTTTTCCGGGCACACCCGTCATGATGAGTTGACCGAGCGAATCGCCTTTCATACTTTCAACCTAGATGTCGCGTCCATCTGGCGCAAAAATCCACGCCCAATTGCCCGTATTCGAAGCTGTCATTCTGAGGGAAGCGAAGAATCTCAGATCAGAGATGTTTCGCTTGGCTCAACATGACAAGAAGAAAAGTCATTAAACTTGAAAAAGATCGGCATTTATGGCGGCTCGTTCGATCCAATTCATCATGGTCATCTGATTTTGGCCCGCGAAGCACGCGAGGCCTTGGATTTGGAAACAGTAATCTTTGTTCCGGCCGCGGTGTCGCCGTTTAAAGGACGCGCTGCGGTAGGGACAGGCGATATGCGATTAAAGATGTTGCGCGCAGCGATCGAAGATGAAGAGGGATTGGCAATCGACGATTGCGAACTGCGGCGGCCGCCGCCATCGTGGACGATCGATACGGTGTTGGAAATTGGGAAACGCGAAGCTGGTTCCGAGATTTGTCTCCTGATCGGCGAAGATAATGTGGCCACGCTGGACCGTTGGCGGCGCTTCGACGAGTTAAGTAAACTGGTGCGCTTTGTAGTCCTCGACCGCACAGGTTCACAAATGCAACGCGATTATGAGATCGTGCGCCGGAAGATCGACATCTCAGCCGCAGAGATCAGAAAGAGAGTTGCGTGCGGACAATCGATCCGTTATCTCGTACCGCCAGCGGTGGAGGAAGTTATCCAGCGCGAGAACCTTTACCGGGAGCAAGCGAAATAACACCGGAAAACTTAGCAAAAACCTGCGCGGAATTCGCCTCGAACAAAAAGGCTGAGGACATCGTTGTGCTGGATTTGCGTGACATCTCGACGTTTACGGATTTTTTTGTGATCTGTTCGGGCACGTCTGAGCCTCAACTGAAAGCGATTGCAAACGAAATCGAAACGCGCTTGCGCGAGGATCATTCCCTGCGACCCGTGGCGATCGATGGATTTCCCGCCAGCCAATGGATGGTCCTCGACTATCTGCAAGTGGTTATCCACATCTTTCACCGGGACAAGCGCGCCTTCTACAGCCTGGAAGACCTGTGGGGCGACGCGCCTCGCCTGGAATTGGAAACGGCCCTCAAGGAGTGACGGCTTCCCAGCCGTCGTTCCTTAAAACAGCAGCCGCTACGATTATTTCGGCGACGGCTTGGGCGGCGGCGTAGATTTCGGTGAAGTTTGTGCGCCCGGTTTGGCACCTTGCGGGGCCGGTGTCGGAGGCGGTTTAACGTCCAGCAGTTCCACTTCAAAAATCAGAGTCGCGTTAGGAGCGATGTCCGGTCCGACCGCGCGCTCGCCGTATGCCAGGTTCGACGGAACGAAGAACTGATATTTTCCTCCCTGCTTCATCAGTTGTAGCCCTTCCGTCCATCCCTTGATGACACCGTTAAGCGGAAAGGTAGCCGGTTGGCCGCGCTTGTATGAACTGTCGAACTCCGTGCCGTCAATCAGCGTGCCGCGATAGTTTACCGTCACCATGTCAGTCGCCTTGGGTTGCGCTCCTGTTCCCTCTTTAATGACCTTGTATTCCAACCCGCTGGCAGTTGTTTTTACCCCTTCCTTCTTTTTGTTCTCCTCGAGGAACTTCGCGCCTTCTGTCTTATTTTTATCCCCTGCGTCTTTCTGTTTTTGTTCCATATCTTTCTCGAATTGCGTCATGACGTCCTTGACTTGGTCCTGTGTCAGCTGCGGTTTACCGGCGATGGCGTCTTTTAGGCCGGCAACCAACACATCGGGATTGATATCTACCTTCTGGCGGCTCAGGTTCAGTCCGATATTCATGCCGATGCTATAACTGACCTTGTCTTTCTGGTCCTTTAGTTGTGGTGATTTCTCTTGCCCGAACAAAGGCAATGCAAGTAAGGATGCGCTGACAATAAGAATAAAATGTTTCATAAGGTGGCTTTTTCCGCGCCGCGTTAGTTAAATATTCGCCGCAGAAACCCGCACGCTAATGGATAAATGCCGCCCGTCAAGAAAACAGCGTCGAAATGGGCGATTTGTGGGTCAGGTGGGCGCGTCGCTCGGAATGACGTTTATACGGCTGTTCGTTCTTGCTTGTTGTCTGGCCGGCTCAACAAACCTTTCCGCCCTCACGCTGTCTCGCGCCGACATTCTGAAAATTGGAAAAAGAGTTTGGCAAAATGAATGCAACGGAACCATTTCCGGACTTACCGCATGGAACCAAGGCGAAGATTTCGCGTCGCTGGGCATCGGCCATTTCATCTGGTACCCGAAGGGGCGACGCGGCCCGTTCGAAGAAAGTTTCCCGAAACTGATAAACTTTATTTCAAAGCGCGGCGCCAAATTGCCAACATTACTCTCGACGAGCGGTGAACAGCCATGTCCTTGGAACTCGCGTTCCACGTTTCTTCAGGCGCAACACGCACCGGAGATGAATCAGTTACGCCAGTTCCTTGCGGATACAATCGATCTCCAAGCTGAATTTCTTATTGCGCGATTAGAGGGGGCGCTGCCAAAAATGCTGGATGAAGCAGCGCCTGCCGAGCGAGCAAACGTACAACAACAGTTCGAGCGACTGAAGAGAACGCCGCGCGGATGTTTCGCCCTTGTCGATTACGTAAACTTCAAAGGAGAAGGCGTGTTGCATACGGAGCGTTACCAAGGCCAGGGATGGGGTTTGCTTCAAGTGCTCGAAGCGATGCATGGCACTTCGGACACCGCTGCGGTTGATGAATTTGCGCGCGCGGCGAAGGCGACCTTGACTCGACGCGTGCACAATGCGCCTCCCGAACGTCATGAATTGCGATGGCTATCGGGTTGGATTCGGCGCGTGAACGGCTACAGTGGCGGCTAATTTATGCGACCAAAACTTCGCATACCACTTTGCGCGATTTTAGTGGCTGTTCTTACCAGTTCGGTCAACGGACAGTTCCATCTCTTCGGGCCAAGATCACCCAAACCAACGCCACCGCCAATGCGCAGACCCTACGAGCTCATTAGCAGGCAACCACCGTTGAAGGTGAATCAGTCTTTGCTCAAACAGGCGACGCCGGACAATACGCGCATCGTCGTGTCGATTCCAAAGCAACGCGCATACCTGATGATCGACGATAAGGTTGTGGCAGATGGTCCAATCTCCTCCGGCAAACGCGGGCACGAGTCGCCGACTGGCCACCTGCATGTGCTTGAGAAAGACCCGAATCACCATTCCAATCTCTACGGCGATTTTGTGGATTCTTCGGGCCGCGTGGTACGCGCTGGAGTGAGCGCCCGGATCGATTCAGCTCCGAGCGGCACGCACTTCGCCGGCGCGCCGATGAGATGGTTCCTGCGTTTGACTGATGAAGGTGTCGGTATGCACGTCGGAATTTTACCCGGCTATCCAGCTTCCCATGGCTGTATCCGCCAATCGGCCGATGGCGCGAAATTATTGTATGATTTAGTGAAGGTCGGCACGCCTGTTGACGTGGGCGATTACTGAAGGTCTAACATCGAACCGCCGGCTAATCACCAAAGATCAAGCTTCAGGCAGCGCGCATTTGCTTTAGTTATTGCAGATTAGTGTTTGAACTTTCGCTGGATATTGGAGCTTGCGATTTAGAGCTTTGACCTTCGATTAGTCTTCGCCGCAGTATCTCAAGCGCCGCCTGCGCCACCAATTGTTTGAACGTCTCGCGGTCAGTTGGGAAAAAGAATTTCTGCACAACTGTTTTCGCCTCTGCCGAGGCCAGCCCTACGTAAACGGTTCCAACTGGTTTTTTCGGCGATCCACCGGTTGGCCCTGCGATGCCAGTTGTTGCCAGAGCATAGTCAGATCCGGCACAGGCACGGGCACGTTCGGCCAGCGCGCGTGCTACTGAGTCGCTCACGGCGCCATGCGCCTCAATGAGCTTTGGATCAACATCCAGCATATCCGTCTTTGCTCGATTGGTGTAACAAACGTAGCCGGCCACAAAAATTTCTGATGCACCGGGCACGTTGGTGATGCGGTTCGCAATCAATCCACCAGTGCATGATTCTGCCGTCGACAACGTTTGATTATGTTTTCTGAGCAATTGCACAATCACTTCCTCCAAGGTTTCATCTGCCGTAGAAAAGATCGAGAGACCCAGCGTCGATGTGATGATTGCATCCGCAGGTTCGATCTCTTCTGCTTTTCCGATAATCCGCAGTTCGACTTCACCCGGACGCGCACAATAACCGAGCTCGATTCCTGGTATCGCGAGAACTTTTTCGCCGATTGCTTCTTCAACCAATGACTCGCCCACTCCGGCGATTCTGTACAGCCGCCGCTCGAGTAATGCCGAGGACCCTACGATCGAGCGCAAGACCGGGATCGCATATTTCTGGAACATCGGCTGAAGTTCGCGCGGCGGTCCTGGCAGAACGAAAACGTGCGGCGACGGAATGCGCGGATTGATGTTTGCCTCCAAATAAAATCCCGGCGCGCTTCCGTTTTCGTTTGGAAAAACCCGCGCACCGGCTGGGACATCGGACTGACGTGCAATTCCGGCAGTCCATTTGATTCCACGAATTCGAAGTCTCCGTCTGAGGGAATTCAGCAATTCTGGATCTTGACGCAGTTCCAATCCGAGCGACTCCGCAACCATCTCTCGTGTGATGTCGTCGGTGGTTGGGCCCAAACCGCCAGTCACAAAAAGAATCTCACAGCGCCGAAATAACTCGGCCAGCGTCTGTCGAATCGCCTCCGTGTCGGGAACGGTGCGCCGCTCCTCGATTCTTAAGCCCAGGGGAAAAATCTCACGCGCAATGAATGCCAAGTGCGCATCCTGAACATCGCCGAGTAAAAGCTCGGTGCCGGTATTTATCAGAGCAGCTCGCATCGAAGATCGGATGAGCAAACGCCGAACGTCCAATCCCGAACTCAGACCATCATTACCGCAACGGAATAGGAAGCATGCCGGTTCTAATATTCGGCGTTGGGCGTTCGGCGTTTTCCGCTAAATCAGGCGGCGGTCTTGTCCTGCTTCTTGCGAATCAGCGGTAGCTTTTTGCCTTCTACCACCGCGCGGTTGATCGTGACTTCGGCGATATCTTCGCGACTCGGCACCTCGTACATGATGTCGAGCATGATCCGCTCAAGCATCGAACGCAGCGCGCGCGCCCCTGTTCCTTTTGTGACAGCCTGCGCCGCCAGCGCGCGCAAGGCATCCTTGGTAACCGATAAACGCACGCCTTCCATTGAGAAAAGCTTCGTGTACTGCTTCACCATCGCGTTCTTTGTCTCAGTAAGGATCGCTACCATTTCTTCCTCCGTCAGCGCATCGAGCGAACTGACCACCGGAAGTCGGCCGACAAACTCGGGAATCATTCCAAAGGCGAGCAAGTCTTCCGGTTCCACGTGACGGATGGCTTGCTTTCGCAATGCTTCCTCCACTTCGAGCGTCGGGCTCCCAAAGCCCATTACCTTTTGGCCGACGCGTTTTTGAATGATTTTGTCGAGTCCGATGAATGCGCCGCCGCAAATGAAGAGAATTTTCTCAGTATTGACCTGGATATATTCCTGATGCGGATGCTTGCGGCCGCCCTGAGGCGGCACGTTGCACATGCTGCCCTCCAAAATTTTTAAGAGCGCCTGCTGCACCCCTTCGCCGGAAACATCGCGTGTGATGCTTACGTTATCGGTCTTGCGACCAATTTTGTCGATCTCGTCAATGTAAACAATGCCGATCTCCGCACGTTTCACATCGTAATCGGCATTTTGCAGAAGTCGCAGAATGATGTTTTCAACGTCTTCACCGACGTAACCGGCTTCGGTCAGCGTAGTCGCGTCCGCGATGCAAAACGGCACGTCGAGGATTCTGGCCATTGTTTTGGCCAGCAGCGTCTTCCCGGAGCCCGTTGGACCGATGAGCAGAATGTTGCTCTTCTCAATCTCAACGTCCGCAAACGGGTCTGGCTGAAAGGTAGCGGAAGCGTCACCCTGGGATGCGCTTTGCAGCACGCGCTTGTAGTGGTTGTGCACAGCCACCGATAGTGTCTTCTTGGCGAGGTCCTGGCCGACCACATACTGGTCAAGCGCGCGTCGGATTTCTGCCGGCTTCGGGACACGAATGTTTGAGGACTGACGCCGAGCGTCTTCGTTGAGTTCTTTGTCGAGAATGCTTTTGCAAACGTTGATGCAGCTGTCGCATATATAAACGCCCGGCCCTGCGATTAGTTTGCGCACCTCTGCGTGACTCTTGCCGCAGAACGAGCACATCGTGAGGTTGGAAGCGCGGGCCATATTGTTTTGGGGGTAAGAACGCTATTATCCGGACACCTTGCGCGGTAACGCTACCTCCGCGACTTCTACTGATCGATCAGCGGACGGCGGCACGGCGCCATCGAGCAGCTTTATTTCCTTTCGCGACTTGATCACTTCGTCCACCAAACCGTATGCCTTCGCCTCTTCGGCGGACATATAATAATCGCGGTCTGAATCGACACGGACCTGCTCCTCAGATTTTCCAGTGTGTTGCGCGATGATTCGGATGAGACGCTTCTTCAGCTTGAACATGTAATCGACCTGACGTTCGACATCGCTGGCCGCGCCTTGCGCGCCCCCGGAAACCTGGTGGATCATGATATCGGAATTTGGCAGCGCAAAGCGTTTGCCTTTCGTACCCGCGCAGAGCAAGACCGCGCCCATGCTCGCCGCCATGCCCAGACAGTACGTTGTTACATCGCACGTGAGAAACTGCATCGTGTCGTAAACGGCGAGCCCGGCTGTAACAACGCCGCCGGGACAGTTGATGTAAATGTTGATGTCTTTCTTGGAATCCTCCATCTGCAAAAACAGCAACTGCGCGATCACCAGATTCGCGATGTGATCGTCAATCGGCGTTCCGATAAAAACGATCCGATCTTTAAGCAGCCGCGAGTAGATATCGTAGCTGCGTTCGCCCCGGCCGGTTTGCTCCACGACCATCGGAATCAGCACCTGCGAAACGTTTTCCTCGGATGCGCTCATGGTTTTTCTTCTTTAACAGTGGATTCGATGCTAACATTCGCCTTCAGGAAATCAAGAGTCTTGCCTAGCAGGATCTGTTCGGGCACGTCGTTCAACGCGTCCTTTTGCTGCAACTCCTTGCGCATTTTGTCGGGCGAAATGTCGTAGCGCGCCGCCTCCTGTTTGATTCGAAGATCGACGTCTTCCTTCTTCACCTGAATGTTTTCGCGCTCCGCGATTTGGCGCAGAATGAAATTTGTTTTCAACCGATGGGCCGCCACGCCGGCGGCGCAGTCGATCAGCTCTTTTTCTTTTTCCTTGAGCATCTCGTCAGTAACACCTCGCTCGCGATTCCGTTGCACTAATTCAGCCAGCGCGCGGCGCGTTTCATTTTGCAAAAGCGCCGCGGGCAACTCGAACTGGATGTGATCATGCAAATATTTCAGGATCTGCGCCTCGACATCATGCTGTTTCGCATGCTCGATATCGTGCTCGATTATCTGGCGAAGCTCGGTAAGGGTTTTTCCGGGAACCAGTTTGGCCGCCAGCGCGTCATCGATCTGTGGTAAAACCTTCTCCTTAATTTCGCGCAACGTAACGGCGTAGTCGGCTTTTTTGCCTGCTAATTCTTTAACCGGAAAGTCCCCTGGGAATTCCACAATCACGAGGCGGGTTTCGCCTGGCTTTTGTTCGACCAATTGTTCACAAAATTTCGGCAGAAAATTGTCGGCCGCCAGGTGCAGCCAGAATTTTTTGCCATCTTGCAAATTCTTACTGGCCTGCGGGGCGATTTCGCTGATCGGCTTGGTGTCAACCGAGCCTTCGAAATCGACTACCGCAAAATCTCCCATTTGCAATCCACGTCCAGACACATCGACAAAATCCGCTGATTGATCGCGCAGACGCTCCAGCGCTGCATCCACTTCCGCATCAGCGACCCTTGTCTCAGGCAACTGCACCGGAATGTTTTTGTAATCCGGCAGCTCGAATTCGGGCGCGGTGACGACGGTCGCGCGGAAACGCATCGATTTATCCTCGCCGAACTGGACGTCTTCGATGTGCGTCAACGAAGCGACGCGCAATTGCTCCTGTTCGACTGCTTCGTGATAACTTTTCGAGATCAGTTTCTTGGTCAGTTCATCCTGGATTTCCTTGCGAAATCTTTTGTCGACTACGGTGCGTGGAGCCTTGCCCGGCCGGTATCCGGGGATCTTGGCAAACCGCGCGAAGCTGTTCGCGATCGCATCCCACTCTTTCGCGACTTCTTCAGGCGGCAATTCAATCTGCAGCTTCGAGACCGAGCCGGGCTGTTTTTCCACTTCCACCTTCATGCGAATCACTCTAGCGGCGCTCGATGAACGCCGCAAAACCTGTCCAACTGCTGTGGTGCCCGCTGTCTTTAGCGGACATCTTTGCTGTCCACCGTGGTGCGCCGGGGACACGGCGCGCTACGCCGCCACTTCGCTTCAACTCTTCGCAATTTAATCAGGCTGTACATCTAGAGGACCTTTTTCATCCTTTTGAAAATCGCGTGAGCTGTGTCAGAACGCATTGCCAGCGGCCATCGCGCTTAACAAACACATCTGTGGCCCGCTCAGACGAAGCAAACTCCTGTTGCATGAATTTCCCCTTGCTTCGCGCGAGGCCCGTAACCACAGCGCTATCGCCATAAACACGAACGCGAATATCATCCGTCTCCATGAGTTCGTGAGTGAGCACCAGAGATTTGATGACCCCCAGGAAACGCGCCTTATCAACGATTCCTCCGTCCGCATCGATGATAATCCAGTCATCAGCGACAAATCGTCCTATGGCTTCCGGATCATTTTTCACAATTCCTCTGCGAATTCCTTCTCCAGCTTCAAGAGTTCCTCTTCTGCCGATATTCCTTGATCGCCTCCTTCCGGTGGACTAGAGACCGCCGCTCCTTGAAACACGCTCGCCATTCACATACACCGAATGCGTCTGCGGCATTCCAAACCAGTACGCGGTCTCGCGATAATCTTCGCAGTCGAAAAGAGAGAAGCTCGCAAGCTTTCCTCGCTCAAGCGAGCCGATCTGGCTTCCCCGATCGAGGCTGTAAGCGGCGTTGATCGTCGCTGCCGTTATCGCTTCTGCGGGCGACATTTTCATATGCGCGCAGGCGAGAGACAAAATCATCGGCATGCTCGGCGTCGGTGACGAGCCGGGGTTGAAATCGGTTGCTATCACAACGGCAAGACCAGCCTGGATCATTTTTCGCGCGCGCGGAAAATCGAACGATCCGAGCGCATAAACCGAACCCGGCAGCAAAACCGGCTGCACGGCGGCTGACTTTAGTGCCGCGATCCCCTGTTCATCTGTTTTTTCCAGGTGATCCGCCGTCGTCGCTTCCAGTTCTGCAGCCAGTCCGGCGCCGCCCGAATTACTTAGTTGATCCGCGTGGATTCGCACTTTTAGCCCGAGCTTTTTTGCCGCCGTCAAAATTCGTCTCGATTGTCCGACATCGAAATAGCCGCGCTCGCAAAATACGTCGCAAAACTCCGCGAGTTTTTCCGTCGCGATGCGCGGCAACATCTGACCGATCACAAGGTCGATATATTCATCGGCGTCCATCTCGCGCGGCACCGCGTGCGCACCGAGAAACGTCGGCACGATCTCAAGGGGCGATTGCTCATTGAGCGATCCCATCACGCGCAAGATTTTCAGCTCATCTTCAAGCGTCAGCCCATAGCCGGATTTGGCCTCAATAGTTGTGGTCCCGCAGCGTAGAAACCATTCTGCGTGTTTCCTTGCTTGCACGAGAAGATCGTGCTCACTGGCGGCGCGCGTCTTCTCTACCGTGTATGAAATGCCACCGCCTGCTTTGGAGATTTGCTCGTAACTTTCGCCCCGCGCGCGCCGCTCGAAATCTTCGAGCCGATTTCCGGCAAAAACCAGATGCGTGTGCGCATCGACAAATCCTGGCAACACAACGCGCCCGCCGGCATCAATGATCTCCGCGCCGCTCGACTTCTTTTCGATTTCAGCGCTTGGGCCGACACTGTCGATCTTGCCATCACGAATGAGCATTCCGCCATCGCGAATAATTCCCAACTCGTGCATTGCCGCGCCAGCGCGCGGCCCTTTTGTCCCTGCCAGCGTGATCAGTTGCGAAGCGTGAAGAACGGCGAGTGACTTCACGATTTACTTAGCTTGCCTTCAACCGCCTCGATGATCGCTTTGAAATGCGCCTCCGAATCTACGCTGATCTTTCGAAGTTTTTCCTGAAGATCCAACTTGAATTTTTCGTCTTTCAGCTGCCCGAGGTTGATTCGCACATTCAGCGCGGCACCTTCAATACACGCGCGAGTGGCCAGCGCGCCAACACCTACGTCCGAGATAGAGGCCGGATTTCCTTTTTCAGCCATCTCCGCCAGCAAGGCGTACGACTTTGCCGCCGTCTCCATGACTTTCAGAGGCACTTCCGCGGCGTATGTCGTCGCCGCTTCAATCGCAGCTAAACGCGACGTCTTCTCTTCTGCCGACTCTTTTGGCAACGCAAACGAGTCTATCACCTTGTTGAACGCGGCGGTGTCTTCGTCCACCAGCGAAAGCAATTCGTCTTTCAGTTGCTGCGCCTTGACCGCCCAAGTGCTGAAATATTCTAGCTTGTCATCCCAGCCACGTTTCCCGGCCGAAAGATTCGCGACCATTCCACCTAATGACGCGCCCAATGCGCCCATCAGCGCGGCGACGGAACCGCCACCGGGTGCGGGCGAATCGCTCAAGGTTTCATTGCAAAACTCGCGCACATCCATTTTTACGAGGGATTTTTTGGGCTCAGTAGATTGAATCTTTAATTCAATCACCTTTTCGTTTGGATCGAAAGGCTTCAATTCGCTCAAGCCCATGGAGCGAACCGCAATGTCGATCAGTTCCTCTTCCGAAGCGCCCTCGGACCATCGTTGTTTGCGCAAGAAATAGCGGCCCGCATCGACCAGGCATTTTTTCGGCAGCATTCCCACAATTTCTGAGCCTGTTACGTGCATGCCGCGTTTGGCTGCTGCCTCCACGCAGGCGTCGAACGCGACATGCAATGGCGTCGCCTCGATGTTCGTGAGATTCATCGATACCTGTGCAATCCCGTATTCCTTCACGAACCAGCCGATGGCTTTGACGTGCTTCAACACCCCGGGAATGCGAACCGGTTCGCCATCTGTATCCAGCACCGGTTTTCCCGACGGCGTGCCGTCTTCTGTCTTGACCCTCCCCTGCTCTCGCACATCGAACGCAACCGACGTCGCACGCCGCACCGACTTTGTGTTCAGGTTTACATTGTAAGCGACCAGAAAATCACGAACACCTATCACGGTGCCGCCCGACTTCTCATTGAAAACGGCCGGACCGAAATCGGGCTTCCATTCGGGTTGTTTTATTTTTTCGAAAAACCCTTCGTATTCACCAGTGCGAATTACTGAAAGATTTTCGCGCGATCTGCTCTTCGCCGCCTTTTCGTAAAGATAGACTGGAATCTTCAATTCCTCGCCGACGCGCTTGCCAAGGCGGTTTGCACACTCGATTGCCTCTTTCCAACTGACGTTACTCACCGGAATGAATGGACAAACGTCGGTCGCGCCCATGCGTGGGTGCGCGCCCTTATGTTTGCGCATGTCGATCAGCTCCGCGGCTTCTTTGATTGCGCGAAATGCAGCTTCCACAGTCACATCGGGATTTCCGACAAACGTCACCACCGTCCGGTTCGTGCTCGCCCCGGGATCAACATCGAGCAGCGAAACGCCTTCCACTGATTTGATCGCATCCGTGATCTGCCGAATGATGTTTTGATCGCACCCTTCGGAAAAATTCGGCACGCACTCGATTAACGTTTGCATCACAGCGAACTTCGCCAGCGAGTTAATCTCGCGCTCGCGGCTTCATCGGGAGCTCGATGTTGTTGGCAGCAGCGAATTCGATTGCGCGTGAGTAGCCGGCATCGGCGTGCCGAAGGATGCCAGTGCCCGGATCGCTGGTAAGAACGCGCTCGAGGCGGCGCTTGGAATTTTCGGTGCCGTCGGCAACGACGACCATGCCGGCGTGCTGGGAAAAACCGATACCGACGCCGCCACCGTTGTGAATTGATATCCATGACGCGCCAGCAGCAGTGTTGATGAGCGCGTTGAGCAGCGGCCAATCCGCGATCGCGTCGCTGCCATCGAGTATTCCTTCGGTTTCGCGATTGGGCGATGCGACCGAGCCGGAATCGAGATGATCGCGGCCGATCACGATGGGCGCCTTAATTTCACCACGCTTCACCAGCTCGTTCATCGCGACGCCAAACTCGGCGCGTTCGCCATAGCCGAGCCAGCAAATCCGCGCCGGTAATCCTTGAAATTGAATTCGCTGCTCGGCGAGTTTCATCCATCGCGCTAGCGTTTGGTTTTCAGGAAATAATTCGAGCGCGAGTTTGTCAGTGCGCGCGATGTCAGCCGGATCGCCGCTCAACGCGACCCAGCGAAACGGGCCGCGCCCTTCGCAAAACAAGGGACGAATGTATTCCGGAACAAAGCCGGGAATGTCGAACGCGTTCTTGATGTCGGCTTTTTTCGCCTGGGCGCGAATGTTGTTCCCGTAATCAAACGTCACTGCGCCTTTTTTCTGCAATGCGAGCATGGCTTCGACATGCACGGCCATCGAGTTCATCGCGCGGTCGATGTATTCGTC
>QHRD01000020.1 GCA_003220005.1 Verrucomicrobiota bacterium
ATTAACGCGTACCTTCTCCGGAGCGCGCTCATTTTGCTTTCACTGTTCACTTTCAACCAGAACATCTTCTGTCAGGAGAGCCTAAGTCCCGCTGCAACGCCAACGCCGACCTGCCCCGCCGCGCAGAACTATACCTACACGCTGACCACAGGCTCGTATCTGGCCGGCACCACCGACGCCGGCGTCCACTGCGACGACTGCTCTACCCCGGTCCCATTTCCATTCCCGGTCAAAATTTATGACACCACCTTCCCGAGCGCCATGGCTGGCTCGAACGGTGAACTAGCCTTCGGCGTCGATTACGCCGGCTTCGGCATTACCTGTATGCCGGTGGACTCGGCTACCTATACCATAGGCCCCATGTGGGTGGACCAGACCACGCTCCCGAGCCACTGCCCCACGTGCGGCGTCTTCACCTCAGTCACGGGCACGGCGCCTAACCGGACGTTCGTCATCGAGTGGCGCAACATCTACTTTGGTTTCCCCTTCTCTCCGACTCCTACGCTGAACTACGAAGTGATATTCAACGAGGCTACCGCCCTCACGGGTAGCTTCGACGTCTTTTACAACATGGTGAGCATCCACTCAGGAGGAACGGACAGCGCCCTGACGGTGGGAGTGCAGAAGGACACGACGAACTTCACCGAGGTAGGGTGTGATCTCACCGGCACCGACCCGCCTGCTAGTGTGACTACGGGCGCAAACTTTCACTAGACCCTGGCCTGCGCGTCGCCCACGCCCACGCCCACAGCAAGTCCTACACCGACTCCGACAATTCCCCCGTGCACTTCCTATGTCGCCACGACTACGACGGGCACGATCGTTTCTGGGACCACGGACACAGGCAACCACTGCGATGATTGCACCACCTCTGTTGCGTTTCCGTTCCCGGTCTTCCTTTACGGATCGAGCTTTAGCAGTGCGCTCGTCAGCTCCAACGGCAATTTGCAGTTTACCGGCGATACCGGTTATTTTGGCACATCCTGTCCCTTGCCTGATATCAATGTGGGCGAGGCTATCTTTACGTATCAGGACGACCTGCAAACCGATCAAGTGCCGCCCGACTGCGCGAGTTTCCCTGGTGGCTGTGGCGTGTTTACCTCGACCACTGGGACCGCGCCTAACAGGCAGTTTAACATTGAATGGCGCGCGGGTTATCATGGCAGAAGTGGCACGGCTAACTTTGAAGTGGTGTTCTATGAGGGCCAAAGCAGCTTCTTTGACATCTTCTATGGGGTGACTGCTGACAGTGGCAGCATGGAAGAAAGCGGCGTGCAGCAAAGCGCCGCCGGCCCGGCGACCACCTACTCGTGTAACCAGGGGACTCTCACCAATGGGTTGAAAGTCCATTACAGCTGTGGCGGCGGGGCCACGCCTACTGCAACGCCGACGGCGACACCGGCAGCCACGGCTACAGCGACATTTACGCCTACGGCGACGTTTACTCCAACAGCCACGGCGACAGCAACACGTACGCCAATACCAACGGCGACAGCCGCGGCTACACATACACCTACAACAACACCGACCGCGACAGCTACAGCTACAGCAACGCCGACGCCGACAGGAACGTGCATGCCGAACGATTATACGATAACCACCACCACCGGCACCATCGTGCCTGGCACCACCGATACTGGCAACCATTGCGATGATTGCGTGACTAACATCGCGTTGCCCTTCCCGGTTACTTTTTACGATCAGACTTTCACTTCGGCCAACGTCTCGTCCAACGGCAACCTGCAATTTACAAGTACCAACGAAGCGGCCATTAACGATTGCCTGCCCACCGAGAACATGACGGACCTGATTGCTCCATATTGGTCCGACCTGTACGATGGAGCCGCCGACAGCGGACAGGGGATATTTACCTCGGTATCGGGAACTGCGCCCAACCGCATCTTCAACATCGAGTTCAAGGAAAATTTATGCTGCTTAAAGGACCCACCAATGCTGGACTTTGAGGTGCGTTTGCACGAGAATACGCCCAACTTCGAGATCATCTATGGCGGCCTGAATGGAAACACCGGCAGCGACGCTACCACCGTAGGCGCGCAACGCGACATCGGCTCGCACTTCACGCAGTTTGAGTGCAACACGGGCGGGCTGGTGGACGGTTTGCAACTCAACTTCATCCTTGGCGCCGGGTGCCCATCGCCTACGCCGACTCCAACGGCAACGGCGTCGCCCACACCGACCCCGACGTCAACCCCCACGCCGACGTGTCCGACGGGCTATAACTATGTCACCTCGACTACGACCGGGAACACCATCGTTCCCGGCACCACCGACACGGGTAACCATTGCGATGATTGTGCCACCGCTATCACCTTCCCATTCCCGGTCAGCTTTTACGGGGTGACCTATACCACTGCGGCCGTCTCCTCCAACGGCAGTTTGGACCTTACCGGGTTTGATGCTCCATTCACTCTTGGCTGCCTCGTCTTGCCGACTGCGCTCTTCAACGCGGCCATTCTACCGTATCAGGACGACCAGCGCACCGATGTCGGCTTGCCCGGCTGCGTCAACTGGGCCAATGGGTGTGGCATCTTTACCGTCACAACTGGCACGGCGCCTAACCGCGTCTTCTACATCGACTACCACACGGTGCACCACAACAACAACGCGGACGCAGACGAATATGAAGTGGCGTTCTATGAGAACAACTCAAGCATCTTTGATATCTTCTACGGGATCAGTTCTGACAACGGCATCGATGAGACGACCGGGGCGCAGGCAAGCAGCACCGGCCCGGCTGTGACCTTTTCCTGTGGCCAGCCCCTCCTCAGCAGTGGCTTGAAAGTCCGATACACTTTGGCCTGCGGGAGCCCCACGCCCACGGCTACAGCACCAGCAACGGCAACGTTTATGCCAACGGCTACGTTTACTCCTACAGCCACGGCGACAGGAACGCCTACTGCCACACGAACACCGACACCGACGCCGACAGCCACGGCTACAGCGACATTTACGCCTACAGCCACCGCAACGGCGACGGCAACGTCAACAGCGACATCGACTGCGACGGCAACCGCAACAGTTACAGCGACGGCTACAGCAACACCTACCGCCACACGAACACCGACGCCGACAGCCACGGCTACAGCGACATTTACGCCTACAGCCACGGCGACAGCGACAGCTACTGCTACTCGAACGCCGACTCCTACCCCTACCCCTACTTCCCGACCCAGGGTGTCGCCCACGCCAAGACGTCGTCCCACTCCGCCGCCGAGGCCGACAACCACACGTTCACCGACTCCAACGCCAGCAGCCACAGCTACGCCGACAGTGTCGCCGGATGCAACGCTAACCCCGAGCCCGACAGCGACACGAACACCGACTCCAACACCAACAGCCACAGCCACGTTTACGCCGGATGCAACGCTAACCCCGACCCCGACACCGGGTGTTCATCGTATGAAGTCGAGTCGCCCGAGCCCACACTGGAGGAAAGCGCTATAGTTCTAAGCTGCGCGACGTGCTCCGGTGGAGAGAACGTAGGTTACGTGGGCAAAAGCTCCGGTACCCTCCAGCGCAATCATGTTACTGCTTACAAACACAGCGACAGACGTGGCAAGTTCATCACCCACGCTGAGCGGGAAAGTTGATCCCACGGCTTGACCACAAGCGTTCACTTCCAGTACGGCACGACTAACAGCTGCGGATTGACCACAACCAATCAGAGCTTTGGCGGGAGCACATACCAGAACGTCAATGGCAACATCAGCGGCTTGAGCGGAAGCACGACCTATCATTTTCGCATCGTCGCCACGAACAGCGCCGGCGCCACCTACGGTAGCGACAAGACCTTTACGACACTTTAGCAAAACGGGATTTCACTCAGCACCCGAGGGAGGCGCTTCGCCATCGACCTCCGACAAAAATTTCCGATGATGTCATGAAGCGCGGGCATATCATTTTGTCCTTGCGGGATGGAAAGCAAAAGAGGCAACATCCAAGGACATGAGACTTTTTGTTGTTTTGATCTGTAGCTTCGCGCTTGTGTGTGCCGCACGCGGTGAAAAACAACAAACCAAAGAGACGGCCCACGCGAAGACCTCCCAACACGCCGCCACACATAGCGAACATTCGGCAAACAGCAGCGCGCATAAGACCGCAGGTAGCAGGCAACCTGTCCAGCACGCGCAAGCGCCCCAACACGTAGCTCCCCCTGCGATACATCCAGCGGGCGTTCCGTCCGGAGGTCATCCAGCGCAGGTGGTGCAACCCGGTCAGCCGCAGTTGCAAAGAACTGTCCCACAGAGTGCTGCTGCTGTTGAACCCGCCGCTCGACCCGCTTACCAGGGAGCAACAGGCTCAACAGGATGCTCAGACTCGGGGGTTTCGTAACGCTGAGCAATACCGCAAATGGAAGGAAACCGGCAGAGTGGAAACACAGGGAAGTGTAGTCACGACCCGTGCAGCCGCGGGGGAGCATGGGCTGGCGACAGCGGGATCCGCCACTGCCTCGCACGCAGGCCTGCATCCATTTCCTTCACGACACTTTGATCTGCCAAAGACGCCGCAGCCTGGTCGCGAGAACGTAAAATTCCAAGCAGGGCGTCACATTTCAGGATGCGAGAAATGGCGAGATTCGAGATACAATGCGTTTCGAAGCTACGCAGCGACCTGGCACGATGCAGTTTGGTGGAGGACTCATTACCCGCGCATCGTTTTTGTCTTAGGCGGCTGGTATTACTGGCACGCAAATTACTGGCATCCGGCGTGGGGGTATCAGCCTGAAGCGGTTTACGGGTACGACGGCCCAATTTACGCGTTTAACGATTTGGAACCCGACCAGGTGGTTGCCAATGTTCAGGCCACACTACAGCAGCTTGGCTACTACCACGGCCCGATTAACGGTGAATTGGATCCGGCCACTCAGGACGCGATTTCCAATTACCAGCGCGACCACGGACTTTACGCTACATCAACAATCGACGAACCAACTTTGGCATCTCTCGGCATGGCCTAATCGCAGAGGATTACGTGAAGCACTGGGAATCTCGCTGACATTGTAATCTTTGGTTCCCCTCTTTTAATTCGTGTCTATTCGCCTGCCAGCCGAAGCCTGTCGCGGAGACGGGTGTGAATTGGTGGTTACCTCTTCTTGGCGGCGAAGCAGCGAGGCGATCCCCCTGAGAAAGATTTCCAAGATTTTTCAAAAAAGTCTTGACGCAATTTCGCATTTAGCGCGCGTTCTCCGGAGCGCGCTCGTTCTGATTTCCCTAGTGACTTTCAACCGGGACATCTTCTGTCAGACGCAGTCTCCTACGCCGACGCCAACTTCCACCGCCTCGGCAGCGACATGCCGGCCGACACCGGGATGCAAAGCGTATGAAGCGGAGTCGAACGACAACACACTGACGGGAAGCGCCATCGTTCTAAGCTGCCCGACGTGCTCCGGCGGAGCCAAGGTAAGCTACGTGGGCAGCAACGATGGTACTCTCCAGTTCAATTTCGTTGGTGCTATCGCAACGGGCAATTATACCGTGAGCATTTGCTACCTGAACGGAGACGCGACGCGGTACGCCTATCTGAGCGTGAACGGCGGTCTAGGAACTCCTTTGAGCTTTCCGTCCACTGGCTCGTTTCAAACTGTCGGGTCAATACAAACGACCGTCACTTTGAACACCGTCTGTAACACGCTCAAGTTCTATAATCCAATCGTTGGTAGCTGGGCCCCGGATTTCGATCGGATTCAATTCAGCTGCCCGACCTGCACGGTGCCCTCGCCGACGCCTATACCTACGCCCCCGGCTACGCCCACGCCAACAGCAACACCTACGCCCACATCCACACCGGAGGGGTGCTATCCGAATTTCGCGACAGCGGAAGGGTGCGATGCGCTTCTTTCTCTCACTACCGGCTCTGGAGATACAGGGCTCGGCTGGCATGCGCTCTCCGCCGATACCATTGGCAACTTCAATACCGGTGTTGGCGGCGGAGCGCTTGCGCTAAACAATATGGATTCCAATACTGCGGTCGGCGCAGCAGCTTTGTTGCTCCACGTAAGGGGGACACAAAACACGGCCGTTGGAACTAATGCGCTGGTCTTCAACGGCAGCGGTGACGTCAGCGGCGACTCCAACACTGCCATCGGTTATGCTGCGCTCATGAATAATGTCACCGGCGGCTCCAACACCGCTGTCGGTTGGGACGCGCTCACAGCCAACGTGAACGGAGTTAACAATGTGGCCTTCGGTACTCTTTCACTATCGAGGAACACCAGCGGAATCAATAACACAATCATTGGCAATCTGGCTCTCGAGAACAGCGTAGTGCCGAGTGTTCACGTCGCCATAGGCAGAATGGCCGGGTCCGGGATCACCATCGTCGATAACAATATTATCATCGGTCACCTTTCTGGCGTACACAGTCGCTTTGGCCAGGACGATAACGTCTGCTACATCGGCAATATCTACGGTGCGAACGTTGACAACTTCAGTGGGGTTGCCCGTATGGTATGGGTCGATCCCGATGGAAGGTTGGGCACCTTGCCGGTTGCTTCTGCTACCCCTAGTCCTGCCAGCAGAAATCCCGGTAAACCCTCCGGCATCCAGCCCCAAGCCATTCCCGACGCCGGCAACCAAGCCATGCTTAATCTCGAACTGCAGAATTTGGAGGCAACCATCTCGCAGCAACAGGACCAAATCGAGGTCCTCACCGCCCAGATTAAAGAGCAGATCGCGCAAATTCAGAAAGTGAATGCTCGGGTAGAGATTAATAAAACAGCTGCCAAAACGATTTTGAACAAACCCAAAGCTGTTCCTTGAACGGTAGTTCATGGAACGCTGAACAAAGAAACGAAACAAAAGATGAAAAAACGAAGTACGATATACCTGGCCATCCTGCCCGCGTTAGCTTGCTTGACACTTTTACCAGCGGCGAGGGCGGTCAATCCCGCGCCGGACGGGTGCTATGCCAATTTCACGACAGCGGAAGGATGCAATGCGCTAAGATCTCTCACTACCGGCGCTGGAAATACAGGGCTTGGTTGGGATGCGCTCTTTACCGATAGCACCGGCAGCTTTAATACTGCGGTTGGCGCTGGAGCGCTGGCGCTAAACACCTCGGATTCCAATACCGCGGTTGGCGCGGCAGCCTTGTTGCTCAACACCAGCGGCACACAGAACACCGCTGTTGGAACGGACGCGCTCGTCTTTAACGACAGCGGTTCCTCCAACACTGCTACTGGTTATTTTGCGCTTATGAATAATACCATCGGCGGTTCCAACACGGCCATCGGTTGGGAGGCGCTCATGGCCAACGTTGGCGGACTGAACAATGTGGCGCTTGGTACTCTTGCCCTCTCGAGCAACACCAGCGGAAACGACAACACGGCCATTGGCAATCTGGCGCTCGTGAACAGCGTGAACACCAGCGAGCACGTGGCGGTGGGCCGACTGGCCGGGTCTGGGATCACCACCGCCAATAATAATATCATCATCGGCCACCATTCCGGTGTGCACAGTCGCTTTGGCCAGGAAGATGGCGTCTGCTACATCGGGAACATCTGGGGTGCCCACGTTGACGACACGAACCCGATTGGCCCCGCCCTTGTCGTCTACGTCGATCCCGATGGAAGGTTGGGCACAATGCTCGTTTCTGCCGGCGGAAATCCCGGTAAATCTCCCGGTGTCCAGCCCCAAGCCAGTCCTGACGCGGCCAACCAAGCCATGCTTGACGTGAAAGTTCAGAACTTGCGAGCAACGGTTTCGCAGCAACAGAAACAAATAGAGATGCTCGCAGCGCAACTGAAAGAGAACACTGCGCAGATCCAGAAAGCGAACGCCGAGCTCGAAATGAATAAGCCGGCGGCCAAAGTGGTCGTGAACGAAGCTAAAGCTCTTCCTTGAGCGCGAGGTCCATGACCGGCTGCAGCTTGGTTGCGCCTTAGCCGCACTCCCTGACATTCAGTTCAGGCTGCGCTTCGCCGTCGACGGCGAAGCAATCTGGGCTAACGGTTTAAGCGACGACGTTTACGTTAGCGGCGCGTACGGTCCGACTCTTCGGGTCGGCGGGAGCTTAATTGCGCCGTAAGCGCTATGAGAATTCAAACAAAGATAGCTCTTCAAATTGCCTTCCTGACAATCGCGTCCCTGCGTTTAGCGGCAGACCCCGCTGGGGTAGCTGACTTTAACGGTGACGGCCACCCGGACTACGTGATTCAGAACGTCAGCGACCTCAGCAGCCGCCCAACGGCCATCTGGTATTTAAACAACAACCTTTTCATTGGCTCCGCGAATGGCCCGACTTTGCCGATTTTCGGCTGGAACCTCAGAGGTGTCGCAGACTTCAATCGCGACGGCCATCCGGATTACGCCTTGTTCAACTTCGGCACGCGTCAAACAGCCATCTGGTATTTGTCTGGGCCAACCTACATCGGGGCCGCTTATGGCCCAACCCTTCCGAGCGGCTGGGAATTAGTGGCGGCAGCCGACTTTGATGGCGACGGCTACCCGGATTATGTGCTATTCAATGCGACGACACGTCAAACAGCGATCTGGTATATGAACAACAACGTTTTCGTCGGCGCAGCGTATGGCCCGACTCTTCCGGCCAGCTGGAGCTTCGCAGGTGTAGCGGATTTTAATGGGGATGGTCATCCCGATTATGCCTTGTTCAATTCCACCACCGGCCAGACAGCCGTCTGGTACTTATCCGGACCAACGCTCATCGGGGCTGCTTATGGACCGAGCGTTCCTGCTGGCTGGGCGTTCGTGGCGACAGCAGACTTTAACGGGGACTTGAAGCCGGACTACCTGCTTTACAAAGCTACGACGCGGCAAAGCGCGATCTGGTATATGAACAACAATGTTTTCGTGAGCGCTGCGTACGGCCCGACTCTTTCGGCTGGGTGGAGCTTGGTCGGCCAATAAGCCTCGAATACCGTTCGGGCTTGGCGCGGCTCTCGACGCGCCACGTTCCGCATAGCATTTGAGCGGTTTTTGGTACCGCGGGGAGATAAGGACGCGCTTCGCCGTCGACGGCGAGACAATCTGAGCTAACGGTTTAAGCGATGACCAAAGAGGAAATCGCCTGCAGTTTGGAGCAGATCGCGGCGCTACTCGAATTGAAGGGCGAAAATCCATTCAAGGTTCGAGCTTACACTAACGCAGCACGCGCAATCGAAACTTTTGGCGGCAACGTTCCGAATCTTCAGGACGAAGAAGCGGTGGCAAAAATTCCGGGGATTGGAAAAAGTATTGCCCTCAAAATCAAAGAGCTCGCTGGTACTGGCTCTCTGAAATACCTCGAAGATTTGCGTGCGCAATTTCCGGAAGCCATTCTGGAATTATTCTCGATTTCCGGTCTGGGTGCGAAAAAGATCAAGGCCCTTTATGATCAGTTGAACGTCAGTTCAATCGAGCAGTTGCGTCAGGCTTGCGAGGCGGGTCGCGTGGCGGAATTGCCCGGCTTCGGTGAAACAACGCAAGCGAAAATTTGCAAAGCGATTGAGGAACGGACCCGGCACGCCGGCTATTTCCAATTCGGGCAAATCGCGCATGAAGCGGAGACGTTAAGAAACGATCTGGCAGGCCATCCCGACGCTCTGCAGGTGGACATCGCGGGAAGTTATCGACGGCGAAAGGAAATTGTGCGCGATCTCGATTTGTTGGTGGCAACAAAAAAACCCGAGGCGATCACGAAATTTTTCGTTTCCCATCCGCTGGTAGAATCGATCATCGCCCAAGGCCCGACGAAATCGAGTGTGCGACTTCGTTCCGGAGTGCAGTGCGATTGGCGAGTAGTGAGCACGGCGGAATATCCTTTTGCGCTCGCTTATTTCACCGGGAACAAGGAACACAACATCGAACTGCGCAGTCGCGCGCTCAAACAGGGCTGGACGCTCAACGAATATCGGCTGGCGCCGTTGCCGCCTGGACCGAAGCCGGAGAAGAAAAGGCCGATGAAGAGAATTCCAAAAGTGCGCGACGAAGCGGAGCTTTATCGCGCCGTCGATCTCGATTTTATACCGCCGGAGCTACGGGAAAATTGGGGCGAGTTCGAAGCTGCCGAGAAACACACTCTCCCAAAATTGATCGAGAAGGAGAATTTGCGGGGGACATTTCACTGCCACACCACAGCAAGCGACGGCCACAACTCTCTTGAAGAAATGGCGGAAGCCGCGCAGGCACTCGGCCTGGAATATCTCGGCATCGCCGATCACAGCCGCAGCCAGATTCAGGCGCATGGGCTCGATGAGAAAAAATTGCTCGCGCAAGTGACCGCGATTCGAAAGCTAAACCAAAAGTTCGACGGCTTCCGTCTCTTTGCTGGCATCGAATGCGACATTCTTCGGGACGGCTCGCTTGATTTTCCCGATGAACTTTTGTCCCAGCTCGATTTCGTAGTCGCTTCCGTTCACTCGGCGCTTGGTCTGAGCGAAGCCGACATGACCCGGCGGGTGATTCGCGCGATGGAGAACCGGTTTGTCACGATGCTGGCGCATCCGACTGGTCGTTTGCTTTTGAAACGCGAGCCTTACAAGATCGATGTTTCAAAAATTCTCGATGCTGCTGCTGGCACCGGAACATGGATTGAACTCAACGCAGCGCCGAAACGGCTCGATCTCGATTGGCGCTGGTGGCCAATGGCGAAACAGAAAAGCGTCAAATGTGTGATCAATCCCGACGCTCATCGCGCCGAGCGTTTGCAGGATTTATGGTTTGGCATTGGCATCGCGCGAAAAGGTTGGCTAACAAATGCGGACGTGATGAATTGTTTGCCAGTGGAAAAAATAGAGCGCGCCCTTGCAGCGAAGAGACTGTCGTAGCCAACAGTGCGCTGAGACCACGGTCGAGGCATTCCGGCGGCGCTTTCGACCGCCACCTATTTCCTTGACTGTCCTTTGGCAAATTTGCCAGTGTAGGCCTTTGCCCTACAAATGGTTCGGTCAGCAATGGAGACTATCGGCGCTTGCCCGGCGAAGCCGGCAGGCCCGAGAAATCCCTGGCTCGCTTACGCGGCGCTTTATCGTGATCCGCTTGGCTATCTGACGCGTGCCGCGCGTAAACATGGAGACGTCGTCCATATAAAGATTGGTCGTAAGAGCGATTTTCTCCTTAATCATCCTGATCTCATTCGCACCGCCCTGCTTGATCATGAGAATCTGCGCCGGTGCGTGCACCGCCCACTGCGACGGGTCCTGGGGACAGGCTTGCTGACTTGCCGCGGCGAGAGACACAAGAAACAGCGCGCTCTCTTGCAACCGATGTTTAATCGGGAACGAATCCTTGCGCTGAGCGATGTAATGGTTGATCAGATCACGCGATGGGCTGACAGGTGGCGTGACGGCGCCTCGGTGGATATGGCAGAGGAGATGACCGATCTGGCCATATCCATCAGTGGAAAGGCACTGTTCAATATCGATTTCGACTCCAAAGCCGCCGAGTTGCGCGATGCGCTCCTCACAGTTTTGCAAGCCACTCGATTCAACAACCTGGCGCTGGTTAGCAAGCAGTTCGAGAAAATTTCGCTCCCTTCCCATCGTCGCTTCGCACGTGCTGCAGAGAAACTCGACATGGAGATTCGCGGGATGATTGCGGAGCGTCGAAAGGGTGCGTGCGAAGATCCGGATTTACTGTCGGTACTGGTGCGCCTGCACAAACAATCGCGAAAGGGAATTACCGAGCAGAAAATACGGGATCAGATGCTCACGTTTTTCATGGTCGGCAACGAAACACCTGCCACCGGGTTAATGTGGACGTGGTATTTGCTTGCGGAAAACGCCGACGTGGCGACGAAACTGCGCAACGAAGTGGATCACGTCCTGGGTGATCGGCTGCCCTCAGGACAAGACTTCGACCGACTCCGGTACACCCGCATGGTTTTTGCCGAATCGATGCGGCTGTACCCGCCGGTCTGGCTCATGACCCGCCGGGCAGTGCGCGATACGAAGATAAATGGTTTCGTAATCCGCAGCGGATCTTATGTGCACGTCAGCCCGTTCGTGACACATCGCGACGCACGATATTTTCCTGAACCGGAACGATTCGACCCCGAGCGCTGGACACCAGAAGCGGCCGCGGCGCGCCCGAAGTTTTCCTACTTTCCGTTTGGCGGAGGCAGTTTGCAGTGTATCGGCGAAGGCTTTGCCTGGATGCAAGGTGTGCTTACGATAGCCACGCTCGCCCGCCGGTGGCGGATGCGGTTAGTACCGGGGCATAGAATTGAGCTTGATCCACATATCACTTTGCGTTCCCGATACGGCATGCCGATGGTCCTTGAGCCCCGTAAGTGACTGCCCGTGGGCTGGGGCATCGATGCTTGTGACCGCAAAACCATTAGGACCGAAGAATCCATGGTTAGCCTATGCGGCACTCTACCGTGATCCGCTTGGGTATCTCATTCGTGCAGCGCGCAAACATGGAGATGTCGTTCATCTGAAGATTGGCCGTAAAAGCGATTTTCTGCTCAACCACCCCGATCTTGTCCGCGCCGCCCTGCTTGATCATGAAAATCTGCGACGGTGCGTGAACCGCCCGCTGCGATGGCTATTTGGAACGGGCTTGCTGACTTGCCGCAGCGAGCGCCATAAGCAACAACGCGCTCTGCTACAACCGATGTTTAGTCGCGAACGGATCGTTTCGCTCGGCGATGTCATGGTTGCTCAGACTATGCGCTGGGCTAACAGGTGGCGCGACGGCGCCACGGTGGACATGGCGGAGGAGATGATGGAACTGGCGATGTCCATTACCGCAAAGGCGCTGTTCAACGTTGATTTGAGCTGCAAATCGGCCGAGTTGCGCAATACACTCGCCACGCTCTTACAAGCCACTCGCTTCAAAAATCTCATCGTAACTAGCAAGCAGTTCGAGAAGCTTTCGCTGCCCTTCCATCGTCGTTTTGCACGTGCTGCGGAGAAACTCGACTCGGAGATTTGCGCGATGATAGCCGAGCGGAAAAAGGGCGCGTGCGACGACCCGGATCTACTCTCGACGATGCTGCGCCTGCGCAGGCAATCACGAATAGGTCTTACCGACCAGCAGATACGCGATCAGATACTGACATTTTTCACGGTGGGGCATGAAACGACTGCCACCGGAATGATGTGGACGTGGTATTTGCTTTCGGAAAACCGAGAGGTGGCGAAGAGGTTATACAGCGAAGTAGATCATGTGCTGGGCGATCGGCTGCCGTCAGGGCGAGACTGCGATCGCCTGCGTTACACGCGGATGGTTTTCGCCGAATCGATGCGGTTGTATCCGCCCATTTGGATGATGACCCGGCGGGCAGTCCGAGATATGAAGATAAACGGGCTCGTGATCCGCAACGGCTCGTACGTGCACCTTAGTCCGTTCGTAATGCATCGCGACCCGCGCTATTTCCCGGACCCTGAACGGTTCGATCCTGATCGTTGGACACCGGAAGCGGCAGCGACCCGCCCGAAGTTCTCCTATTTCCCATTTGGCGGCGGCCCGCTGCAATGCATCGGCGAAGGATTCGCGTGGACGCAAGCCATACTGGTTATCAGCACTCTGGCGCGCGGTTGGCAGATGCGTGTTGTGCCTGGGCATCGAATAGAACTTGATCCTCACATCACTTTGCGTTCGCGATATGGCATGCCGATGATCCTCGAACGACGGAAGTGATTCCTCGGGCCGTTTTGCGGCATGAACCTGGCGAGATGTTTGCCTGCGCCGCCACGCCATCGCTGTCATTCCGAACGAAGTGAGGAACCTCACAGTCGAAGGTTGGTGACGGCAACTTTTCCGACGTGATCAATCAGCCTGTAAGAGGTCCCTCGCTCCGCTCGGGATGGCAGCGCGCGTGTGTTTACGAGACGCTTTCTCTTTGCGGCATAAACATGGTGAGGCACTTGCAGGCGCCGCCGGCTTTGATGAATTCGCTCATTGGCAACGCGTGGCAGCGATAACCGCGATGTTCCAGCTTTGTCATGAGCTGAGGCGCGCCTTCGGGCAAGACGATGTCGCACCTGAGAACGACAGCGTTGCACGAAAAGTGCGTCGCCTCTTCTGGGGACACGTCGATCAAATCCCTGACATGTTCGCGGATGGCGCGCTGGCCGTAATCGTCGAAGGCCATTGGAAACCAAAACGCCCCGCCATCGGGCAGCGGGCAGAAGCAGGTGTCGAGATGGTAAAAACGCGGATCAACTAGTTCCACGGAAATAGCGAGACAGCCAAGCATGTCTGCCACGGCGCGATGCGATTGAATGTCGGAACGAAACTTATAGCCGCAAAAGAGCGCGTCGCCGCTAAAGAGCGCATCGCCTTCGCCTTCAAAATAAAGATTTTCCCGCAACCAGCTCACCTCGTAGCCGCGTTGTTCCATCCATTTCGCGAAGAACGGCTGCTCACCGGCGCGCTCTTTGTGCCGGAAGTTGCTGGGGATGAATTTGCGACCAACCGTCAGCCCGGCGTTGGCCGTGAAAACCATGTCAGGAAGTCCCGGCTGCGGCGTGATTAGATGAACCTTGCAATCCAATTTCGAAAGCGTCGCGTGCAATTGTTCCCATTGCTTTTGCGCCAGTGCTGCCTCGGCGCCGCGGGCGCGACTCATCCAGGGATTGATCTCGTATTCGATGCCGTAGTAATCGGGCGGACAAAGAAGCAACTCGCGCATTTGGATGGCCAATTTAGTCGCGAACGCGGGAGTCGCTGAGGTAATCGGTGAGTTCGCGCAAAAATGGTTCTACGTCTGTGACGAGCCCGATGGATTGCAGCGGCTGATGCTCGACCGCTCTCTCTACTGCCGAGGGATCGATATCGACACAGACGGTTTTCACGGTGGGCGCCAGCATGCTTGCTACCGCGAGCGAATGATGAAGGGTCGCCAGCAACAGGGCGTGCGTCACGTCGGTCAGCTTTTCGCGCATCACTTTTTGGGCTTCGATTGCGTCTGTCGTTACGCCGGGAATGGGTCCCTCGTCGCGGATCGAACCAGTCAGCACGATATCGACATTGTGACGGACGCAGGCATGCATGATGCCGCTGGTCACGATCTTTTTTTTAATCGCTGCAGCGATTCCGCCCACTTCACGAATTGCATTGACCGCACGGACAAAGTTCTCGCGCCCTCCGCGCGCGAAGGCCAGATCGGGACTTATTCCCAAAGAGGTACCGAACAATGCGCGTTCCAAGTCGTAAGCTGCAAATGAATTTCCGGCAAAAAGACGATCGACAAATCGCGATTCGATGAGGCGCACCAGATGTTGACCGGCGCCGGTTCGCACGATAGCAGGCCCTACGACCACGGCAATTTCCCCTCGTGCTCTTCGCACGCGCTGCAATTCACCTGCCAGCTCGCGAATGATCGCCGATTTCGGTTCGTCTGCGTCGATGATCGTATTGATGAACTGAAAAACATCCGTGCGCGACGTCGCGCGTTGCACAGGCACAACCCGCACGCCTTGGTGACCCACTATGATCTCATCGCCTTTGCGCACGTCGAAGAACTTGACTGCACGCGCGGCACCTCGCTTTCGATCCACCGCAATGGCGCTATCCATCATGGCGGGCTGCACTTCGATTTCTTTGCCGTCAAAGCGAACAAACGTTTGCTGGTTCGTCGTCACGTAGAAATCGCGCGGGAAAACGCCATCCGCGGGCGCTGAGGCGAGCTGGGCGTCTTCGCGTTTGGCGACTTCGGCGCCGTGCTGCCGAAGACGCAAAATCAGTTCATCGAGCGCTTCGGCCGTTTCGGCGGATACCTCGATGCGCGCAAAGCTTTGGTCCGCTCGCTTTTTGCCAATTTCGATCTCGCCAATTTTGAAATTGGCGCCATGGGTCAGAATTTGATCCAGCACCTTTGGTAAAATGAGCGAATCGATGATATGCCCGCGTAACTCGATCGTTTCCGAAAACATTTACACAATTTAGCCGCCTGGCGCGCCCGCGCCAGTGAGGCAAGATTGTTGTGGCGCCGCTTGTCCCAAGCGTCGAACTTCGATATACAGGCGTCTAGCACCCACGCCTCTACAACGACGAACATCGAATATGGAAAAACCAAGCGTACGCGGACCGTCTCCTAGCCGCAAGGCGCATCTTGTTTTGAAAGAAAGATTAAATCGAAAAACGAAGCGTCCGCCGCCACTGCAGGTGAAGAAAAATTCTGGAAGCAGCAGTCGCGCGCTTGATCGTTAGATCGGCAACACATGCACGAAGCACTTCCAGCTCTTGCCGCGAAAATCGCGACAGCACTGTCATGTAGGTCTGAGTACGTCGTCACGCAGCCTGCCGAGATGCGAATTCTGCGAGCATTGTCTGAGGCGGAGGTAAGCGACTTTGCAAAGAGTCACGGTTGGCGCGTAATACGTCGTCTCGGCGGGCGGCAGATCGATTTTTATAATGACGCAAGCGTGCGCGCGCTGTAGCCAGGCCTCTACGAGCCGTTTCGGTCGCAACACACATTGCATACGTGCCACAGGTACGTGGCTACAAGGTCACTGGACAGCGGCGCGCACTTGGCTTACGAATGCTCGCGCGTTCCAATGGAAGCTGCGAAAATTTACTTTGTCATTTTCGGCGTTTTGACGATCCTGGGCGGGATCATCGGTTACGTAAAGGCGGGCAGCGTAGCGTCGATCATCGCCGGCTCAATCACTGGTGTGCTACTGCTCGTAGCCGCGTTTCTGTTGCCCGAACATCGCATGGTTGGCCTGGCGACTGCGCTCATCGTCTCGCTTTTGCTCGCCGCGCAGTTCATCCCCAAACTTTTAAGGATCGGAAGAGTCATGCCCGCGGGGATAATGTCGCTCCTGAGCGTGATCGGGATCGTCGTGGCCATCGTCGCCTGGGTAAAGAAGTAATCGCGTGGGAAGAATTCGTCTTCGGACGTGGCGACGGCTGGTGCTGGTAATATTCGGTGCGCTCTTTGCCGCGATTGTTTACCGCTGGATCTCACTCGAGCGCCTGCAACGTGTCGCGCCTGCGGAGATACCCGCCAAGCCAACGCCGGTGCCGACGCCAACCCGGCCACCGGTCATCACTGGGAAATTGGACACGAGCAAACTGTTCAACGGCATCACGCTTCACTCCACGGTCGAGGCAATTCCGGGCGCCGATGCTACGACGGAACGCGTCCAGCCGGACAGTTACGTGCTCGATCTACGACTACAAGCACGTGTGCCTTCACCGAACAGGACGATCGAGGAGCTGGCGAAAGTCAGTCCCGAACTGCCCTCGCTATTACCTGGGCTGGCGTCGATGTTAGCAGCCGATCCGGTTTCGCCCCTTTACGCTCAGCTTTACGATGAAAAAGTCAGAATGCTGCGCGCAAACCTTGCCCGGCTCGATCTGCTTCTTTCGCGGCATAACTTTTTCGATTGCCAATCTGTGCTG
>QHRD01000141.1 GCA_003220005.1 Verrucomicrobiota bacterium
GCAATAATTTCGGCAACATCATTGCGATGATCATCGGCTTTATCGTCGTCGCAATTTTGAGCGGTTTGCCTAACAACGTCGCCGGAATTTTCGGCCGCAAGCTCTACGCACAACCGAGCTGGCTGCCGCTGATGGAATTTCCATGGTGGATATGCTTCGGCACCATCGTCACCTTTTGCGTAGCGGTTTTGTTCCAGACTAGTCGCGAACATCGCTCAGGTGCGCCGCTTGACGGTGGCCGCCAATTCCTTGATACGTAACGCCTGTATTTTTACTCAACCCTGAATCACTGAAATCCTATGGCTCATGTCGTCACCGAAAAATGTAACGGATGCAAGTTTACCGACTGCGTAGAAGTCTGCCCGGTCGCGTGCTTCTACGAAATGGACAACCAAGTGGTGATTCACCCGGAAGACTGCATTGATTGCATGGCGTGCGTAGAGGTCTGCCCGGTGCACGCCATCTATGCCGAGGCTGATCTCCCTGCGGAATTCACGAAAGACACCGAGTTCAATGCGACTCAGGCTCACCAGATAAAGGACTCGGGCGCGGAGGCGATCACAGTGAAAAAGGATGCTCTGCCCGGCGCGAACGAGCGGAAGAAGGCGCTGGGTTATTGATCCCGAAAGTGTTCGGGGTTGAGTAACGGTTACCGCTGTCAGATAAGTTTCCGCCAGACGTCAGCAAGACCGCGCTGCGCAATCTCCTTTTCCAGAAGCGCGCGATCCACATCTGTTACGGCAAGCATACCGCGAATATCGCGCAGATGCTTTTCGCTGCCGCCTTCACGATAAAACTCAAGCTTGCCGATAATCACGTACTCAGGCGGCGCAAGCCAGATAACCGATTCCTCGAGCCTCACCGGCTGCCGTTGCCGCAGAGCCCACGAAGTAAGCGCGTCTTTGCCGGCAATGTAAACATCGGCCTTAAATCCGGTTTCGTGATGAATCAGATTAAAGTGGCCATGTTCTTCGCGAGCGGCTTCGGTGCGGATAACATCCTCAGGGGGACAATAAAATTCTGCGAGAGGAAAGGCTGCTACGAGCTTCTCAATGTCGCGTTCTGACAGGACAAGAACAACATCGACATCGTTTGTGACACGGTATTCGCCGTAACTCATCGCTGCAATGGAACCAGTTGCCATCCATTTGATACCCGCCGAATTCAATCGGTCTGCGATGAGAGTCGCAACTTTAGGAAGCGCCATGCCGTACGAACTCGCGCAGCGCCTGCGCGATCTGCTGTTCGGCCCATTGCGGGTGTTGCGCACGAAGTGCCGCAGCCTTCAGTTGTCGAACTTCTTCCATAAATTCCAGCGCAATCTTTAGCCGCTGTGCCGGCGTCATTTTGCGAAGCGCCTTAATTTGCTCAGGGTGCAGTTCTTCAGTCATTTTTTTCTTCCAAGAGCCGGAGTTTCAGCTCGCGCAACTGACGCGGATCGACCTCCGCTGGCGAATTGGTCATCAAATCCATTGCCCGATTATTTTTAGGGAACGCCATGACGTCGCGGATGCTTTGTTCGCCGCAGACCAGCATAACCAGGCGATCGAGACCGAACGCGATGCCGCCGTGTGGCGGCGCACCGAGCCGGAGCGCGCGCAGCAAATGCCCAAACTGCGATTGTCGAGCTTCCCGGCTGATCCCGAGCGCTTCGAACATTTTCTCCTGCAACTCCGGCTCGTAGATTCGCATACTGCCACCGCCGATTTCTACACCGTTCAGAACGACGTCGTACGCCTCGGCGCGAACATCCGGGAATTTCTTTGCTTCGAATGACGGCATGTCCTCCGTTTTTGGCCGCGTGAAGGGATGATGCATGGCGTTCCATTTGTTTTCCTCCGCACTCCACTCGAAGAGCGGAAAATCCGTGACCCAAAGAAAATCCCAATCCGGCGCGCCCGTGTCCGAGCCGGACCGGCCATGTTGCACTCTACCAAGTAAATCTTGAATCTCTGCGATGCGCAGTCTCAAGCGCCCAAGCACTTCACAAGCAATTTCCCATTTGTCGGCTGCGAAGAAGACGCAGTCGCCTTCCTCGATATGGAGTTTCGATTGCAGCGCAGCCTTCTCCGCATCGGAAAAAAATTTCACGATTGGCGATTTCCATTCGCCGTTTTCAATCTTGATGAAGGCGAGCCCTTTCGCGCCGTGCAACTTTGCGATTCCAGTCAGTTCATCGGCCTGTCCGATCGTGATTCCGGCAAAGCCTTTCGCGTTGATCGCCTTCACCACGCCACCCGCATCGAGCGCGCCGCGAAAGACCTTGAAACTGCTTTCGCGAAAAATTTCTGCGAGATCGACCAACTCCATTTGAAACCGGCGATCGGGCTTATCGCTGCCGAAGCGATTGACGGCGTCGCGGTAAGTGAGCCGGTCGAACGGCGTTTTGACATCGACGTTAAGCGTTGCTTTGAAAATCGCTGCGAGCATTCCTTCGGTAACGGCGAAAGTGTCCTCGGGCGTGACGAATGATGCTTCAATGTCGATCTGGGTGAATTCCGGTTGCCGGTCGGCACGCAAATCTTCATCGCGAAAACATTTGGCGATCTGAAAATATTTTTCCACGCCCGCAACCATGAGCAGTTGTTTGTATTGCTGCGGCGCCTGCGGGAGGGCGTAAAATTTCCCGGGCATAATGCGGCTCGGCACCAAAAAATCGCGCGCGCCTTCCGGCGTGCTCTTGGAAAGAATTGGCGTTTCGACTTCGACAAAGCCTTGGCTGTCGAGGTAATCGCGCGTCGCCTTCGCCACGCGATGACGCATCCGCAAATTACGCGCAAGACGTGGCCGCCGAAGATCGAAATACCGGTGCGTCATCCGCAAATCTTCATTCTGCGGCTCGGCGTCGATCGGGAACGGCAGCGTGTCCGCGCGATTCAAAATGCGCAGCTCGCTCGGGATGATTTCAATGTCACCAGTCGCGAGGTTCGGATTTTGCGTTCCCGGTAACCGCGCAGCGACGCGACCCAAAACTTGAATCACATCCTCGCCGCGTAACGCATGCGCCTGCTTCGCAAGCTCCGCGTTTTCCTCCGGTCGAAAAACAACCTGCGTCAACCCTTCGCGGTCGCGCAGATCAATAAAAATAACGCCGCCATGATCGCGCGTGACATTTACCCAGCCGGCCAGCGTGACCTGCTGGCCGATATCGCTTTTGCGAAGTGAATTGCAGCCGTGTGTGCGATACATGCGATCCCCCAAAAAGTACCGCGTCATTCTGAGCGAAGCGAACAATCTCGCAAGACATTAGGTTCTGGGGAGCACTTCCGTTATCGTCATCACCACCGTACGGGCTCGGCCCTGACGCAGACAATTGTGTCTGCGTCACAATTCCGTTTGCGCAAATTGAACTCATGCGACTACCTTGGGACCCGTGTTCAGCTTGACCATGCTCGGTAGCGGGAGCGCGGGGAACAGCGCGCTGGTCGCGACCGAGAGCAGTGCGGCGTTGCGCCGGAGCAGCTCGACGGCGTGCTTCTCACGCACGAACACACCGATCACATCTGCGGACTTGGAGTTCTCTGCCGCAAATTTGATCTGCCGATCTATTGTAATCGACTCACCGCTGACGCGCTCCGTTGCAGCGGTCTCTTGGAAGGACGCCGCAATTGCCGAATCTTTGAGACGGGTTCCGAGTTTTCCATCTGCGACATCACCGTGCAGACATTTCCAGTGCCGCACGATGCGGTTGATCCGGTGGGGTTCGTCTTTGACGCTGGGTCGGGCAGTCTTGGGGTCATCACCGATCTCGGTTACGTGACCAAATTAATCGTTGAACGGTTGCGCCAGGTGCAAACGCTCGTGATTGAGACCAATCACGATGAAAAACTTTTGCAGAACGACACGCATCGGCCGTGGCCGGTAAAACAACGGATCCAATCGCGCCATGGTCATTTGTCGAACACGGCTGCAGCAGGCGTGATCGAGGAACTGTTACCCGGGAAAATCGAGCGAGTCGTGCTCGGACATCTCAGCCGGGATTGCAACACGCCTGACCTGGCTGTGGAGACGGTGCGCGCGTCGCTCGCGAGGTCCGGCAAGATCGACATGGAAATCCATTGCGCCACCCAATTCGAAATCACTCCACGATTTCGAATCGGCGACACCGATCCCGGCCCATTTCAGCCGACGTTCGAGAACGCGTTTTTCCAAGGCTCAGGGTAGCTATCTATCAGTTTTTGCGAGCGAGGATGGGTAGCGGTCGCCGCGGCCGGCGCGACGCCGAAACCAACACGCGAGACGCGCGCGCTACCCTGATTTCTTTTTCGCACGCGGAGCGACATTCGTTGCCGCAGCGTCGAGAGCAGCTCGCATAATACCTGCCTTCGCGGACACAAGATAAACATTCGTATAACCTTGCCGGCCCCAGGCACCGCTACACGGTTTGAAAACTTTAGGCGCCTTCTCAATGAATGTGCGCTGCTGCTCTGGCGTGAGCTTCACCATGCCCCAGTTCTGGTCGGGCACGCCAAGTGACGCGAAAATCTTTCCGGCGACACGGAAATCGGGATGATTCATGTGCGACCGCTCGACTGCGGTCGGAATTTCCAGCGCCATCTTTCGAAACTCGGCGACAGTCATCTCACGCGCGATCTCTGCCTAACCAGATAGAGATAAGCCACGACAGGGTGCCGTGGTAAACACACTGAACTTATTTCGAAATGGGGCGGTTGGCTTCATCAATTAGATGACTGGCGCGGTAGGATACTGCGCATTGCCGAAGAGTCTTCTGCCCAATTCAAGAATATTTCGAGCATCTCGTCGAGCTTCTCGGGGGCGCACGCCCCATGAAACGCTCCGTCGCGGAGAAAACATATCAACCCGTCTTATGATCGTAATCACGCTTCACTTCCGTGAAGGACTTGTCTTGCAGCGGTGTGTCCACAAGATCGATCTTCAAGCTCCATCTCGGATTGTCGAGTGTGCCGATGCTAACGCCATATGAGTGCTCCCAATCGCCATCACACTGCGCTTTGTACCACCGCTGAAGCCGCTGGAACGGGCTTGCTAGGGAGCGCGAAGAAGTCATCTAACTCATTTTTTTCTGTGGCCAAGCATTTCGCCGCGCATCGTGCGTTCATCGACGCGGGTGAGATTTTTTTCCATTACGCGTGTGAGCAATGAAATGTGCGGGATTTCACAGAGATATTCGGCGATGAACCAGACCGGTTTTTCCGTGGTCATCCAGTTGCGATGATCGAATCGCGCCAGGTTTACCGGGCGCGAGTAGCGCCGCAGAGTACGTTCGCCGCGCAGGTTGAAGTAAATATTGAAATAGCTCATGGCCAGCTCGCGCAGGGTGCGATACACCGGTTCGCGATAACGGCACCCGGTGAAGTTGGATTTCGCTACCGCGCCCCAATGGCCGCGTACCTTGAAAATCGCTACGACGTGATCGGTGTCCTGTTCCGCTTCCAAATCGAAGATCAACGGCGGAAATCCGAGAACCCGCAGCGCAGCCGTCCCGAAAATTCCGCCTTCGAGACATGACGCAGTGCGGTCGTGCAGAACTTTTTTCGGCGA
>QHRD01000143.1 GCA_003220005.1 Verrucomicrobiota bacterium
GGTCGGCCACAGGCAGACGGGCCATACTTAAAAAGTATGACGTGCTACCAAGAACATATTGGCCGGGCAACGAGCGGAGGGGTAACGATTTGCTTTGCCATTTATGGACCGAAACGCTTCAGCTCTTTGGAAAGGAAACCTTCATGAGGGCGAAGGGACTTTAACCACAGAAAGCGGCGTTCTTTCTAAAACGCAATATTCTTTTCGGACGCGATTCACGGAAGGCCGGGGCACCAATCCGGACGAACTGATCGCGGCTTCGTTAGGAGGGTGTTTTTCGATGGCGCTGTCCAATGAGCTTGGTCTTTGCGGTTTTCACCCGCAGCGCATTGAGACCGTCGCAACTGCAACGCTGGAAGATTTAGCCGCGGGCTGGACGGTCACGCACATCCAGCTCGACGTCCGTGCGAACGTTCCGGACGCCTCTCAAGCGGGTTTCATGGATGCGGCAATCGCGGCAAAAACAAACTGCCCCATCTCCCGCCTGCTTAAAACAAATATCTCAATGACAGCGAGTCTCGACCGATGACATCAGGCCGCTTTCGAAACGCTTCAAACAAACGATTATGGAACCAACTATCACACAAAATGGCGCCCTGTTCGCGGTGCAACACAGCCCGGTAAAAAGAAATTATTCCCAGCATCATCACCGACAGATCGCAAGCCCCAGTAAAACGATTTCCACTTTACGAACGTCTGTCGGAGAATTTGTCTTTCGCCAAACTCCGCTCGGCTGTTATCTCGAGCTCGTCGTTGGCAGTGCTCGTTGCGCACTTGGATTATATGGGACGAATGAAGCGGCTGTCCGCGCGCTGAAAAACGGCAGGACGGGTTTCCGCACGTGGGATGCGCTGGGACGCAAGACCGCTGCCAATCAAATCGGCACGCTGAGCCGCTGGAACAAAGCCGAACAGACGCCATGAACGACAGCTCCTTTATCGCCAACGGAGGGAACTTCACGTTTCTCGATAAAGCGAACGTGCGGCCAGAGCGCCTGTTTTTCCGGTTGCCATTCGATCGCATCAATTGGTTAACCAGTTCCTTTCTCATTGGTACGCTGGCTCTCACATTGACCGCCGTCCCGCTCTATCTCTGGTTCTTCGGGCTTGATTGGTTTCAGGTTGTGCTCTTCTTCGCGATGCTTGCCGCTTGCGGATTTAGCGTCACGTTAGGTTATCATCGGCTTTTCTCGCACATTACCTTTCAGGCAAGCTGGCCGATACGGCTCTTCACACTTATTTTTGGCGCCGGCGCCTTTGAAAATTCAGTTTTGATGTGGGCAAGCGAACATCGGCGTCATCATAAGCATGTGGATCACGACGATGATCCGTACTGTATTTCAAAAGGATTTTTTTACGCGCATATCGGATGGCTGCTTTTCAAGCTGGACTCCGATCAACCGTACGACAACGTAGCCGACCTGCAGAAAGACAAGCTCGTTTGCTGGCAAGATCGATACGTCCAGTGGATCGCGGTCCTGGTCAGCTTCGGTATCCCGGCCACCCTCGGCGCTCTGTGGAATGGATGGCAGGGAGCGCTCGGCGCTTTCCTGATCGCGGGGGTTGCGCGAATCGTAGTGCTGCAACACTGCACATTTCTGATTAACAGCGCCTGTCACACGATCGGACGACAGCCGTATTCAAACAGGTGCAGCGCGCGCGACTCTTTCTTGCTTGCCCTTCTGACCATGGGCGAAGGCTATCACAACTATCACCACGAATTTCAGCATGACTACCGTAACGGAGTGAAGCGATGGCAATTTGACCCGACCAAGTGGCTCATCTGGACGCTGTCGAAACTAAGACTTGTTCGGAATCTGCGCCGCGTTCCGGCAAATAAGATTGAGTCCGCGCAACGAGAAACCCGAAACGCGAGTTGCTGATGTGCGGACGGTTGACAGCATATCCCTCCTTTACGGAAGGATAAACGCTTTTCCTGACGGCCTGTGATCGCCTTAGGAGTTGATACGATGGCACGCGCTGCGGCGTTTTTGGGCCGGTGCTTGCAAATTCAAGTATCTGGTCGCGTGGCCGAATAGATCAAACCGGTTTTCAGAAGCATAAAGTTATGTTGCGAAGCCTTAGGCAGCTTTCCGGAAAAAAGCTCGGCGCCTCTGACGGCGGCGACATCGGCCATGTGAAGGACTTCTATTTCAATGATCAACAATGGACTATCCGCTATGTTGTCGCGGACACGGGTTCATGGCTATCGGGCCGCTTGGTGCTGATTTCTCCCCACGCTTTCGGAAACCTGCATCAGGAGCGCGACCGCCTGCTTGTGAATCTGACTCGGCAACAGATTGAAAACGGTCCCGGGATTGAGTCGCACAAGCCAGTCTCGCTACAATATCAAGCATACTGCGACGGAGTCGAAACGTGGGGCGTGGGCGGTTTTCCCGAGGCTCCGCCGCCGCAGCAGCTTATGGCCGAGTAAGCAGGCAAGCGACGATCTTCATCTGCAAAGCACACAGGCTCTTAGCGGCTACCCCCATCAAAACCAGCGAAGGAGCGATCGGCCACGTCATTGATTTTATCATCGACGACAAGAGTTGGGCAATTTGTCACCTTGTTGTTGAGACCGGCCATTGGTATTCCCACAAGGAGATCGTGATTTCGCCGAAGAATATCGACCGGATCAGTTACAAGGAATCCAAGGTATTTGTGAACGTGACCAAGGAAGCCATCCTGGAAGCACCGCAATACCATGTTTCGCCGCTCGGCGAGGAATATGGCGATAGCCGGAATTTCGACTAATGAATTAATAACGTGAAGCTCTCTACCAAGCGGCACATATCCGCGGTGCCATTTGGTTACGGATGGCATTTAGCGGATAGATAAAGCATCTAATGAATCATCCCAGGTGCGATATTGTCCACTCCAACAGCTTCGCGGCATCTTAAGTGGGAAAGACTTTGCTTCCTTTTTTTGGGCATTAATACAGCAAATCTCAAAGCGTCCTAAGCGCATCTCTTCTTCCTTCAGCCATTCTTGAATTGTCATAGTCATTTTTATTGACGTATTAAAAGCGATCTTGGTGCAATTGCCGGCGGGCCGACCTGTTTTTACCAACAGCGGGCTTCAAACGGATTCTATTTCGGGCCAATCCCGGAACACCACCGTGCAAGTCTGGACAGTTGGAGAAGGATTTGGGATTAGAAGCGAGTTCCGCCAGACAGGCTGCGCGGTTAATAATTTTCCAGATCATGAGGTCCTTCTTCCTTGGTGCAAAGGAGCACGCGACTAAGTTAGCTGCCTTACACTGGGGCGAAACGCACGGGATTTTCCGCACGCTCGCCATTAGTGTTAGAGCATTACGCAACTTTAACTTGTGTAGCTTTTGATTTTGCTACCGGTGTCGTCGGGAGGTGCACTTTCAGCACGCCGTCGCGGAACTCCGCTGTGACTTTCGTGCTGTCGGCATCTTCAGGCAGCGTGAAGCTGCGTCGGAAAGTGCCATAGCATCGCTCGATGCGATGGAATTTCTTTTTGAGATCTTCCTTCTGGCTTTTGCGTTCTCCGGAAACGCTAAGGACGCCGTCTTCGACTGTGACCTTAACGTCATCCTTCTTCATTTCAGGCAGGTCAGCTTTGAGAAGATACCCGTGATCGTCCTCGCTAATATCAACCTCCGGTGACCAATCTGCGACCGCCAGGCTGGGAATCTCGCCACTGGCCATTCTGTTGGGAAAGCCGCCCAAGAAGAACCGATGTAAGCCATTTTGCGCTTCGTCGATCTCTCTCAGCGGATTCCATGTTATTACTTTATTTGGTGTATTCATTTTATTTTGTCTTTCTGGATTGAGCTAAAGCCATGTTGGTAGATCGCGCTCACCGCTTATTGTCAAGGTTGTCCCGAATCTTGTGTACGTTGAGAAACAGGCCCCGTGGAAAGCAAACGCACGGCAGCTTCGCCAGATTGCGACGGATTCCAGAGCGGATGGCTACAAGCGGGCGCAGCTAGCTTTCACGGACAGTCCGCGTCATCGAGCGCGTAGCTGCAAATTGGGCCACACCGGTTTAGAAAAATCTGCAGCGGTGGCTGGCGGAATTAGCAATCTCAGCGCGGACCTGAGGCGAGTTGAGGTTGCCTTCACCATTACTTAAGAACTGCTGCGGTCGCTCCGTCCAGTGTCGCTCGATCTTTGGTCATGCCAAGCGCAATTGCGCAAGTGAAGCGTATGAGCCGCCACTCAGGTTCGGGATGATCGTGAGTTCTAAGGCGGCCACATCTTTCAACTCAACTCGATATTCCTCGAATTCCTCCGTGGCTCCCGATGGGCTAAAGTGATACTGCTGGCGCACGATATCACGCGATGGACCGTCTACCGTTGGCGACCAGCGCAGGACGAACTCTTGCGTGCGCGCCTCCTTGTCTTCTCGAAACAACAAGCGGATGCGCCTAAGCCCCTGCGGCGCTTCGAAGAGGAGTCGGACCCTTTGTTCTCCTGGGCTTTCCGCGCGCCATCCTGTTGCGCCAACAGGCAACAGCGCTGATTCGATCGGGTGCGCCGCGTCTTCCGATGTGACTTCGACTCGGGCCACGGCTTCCAAGTCGAGCCAGCCGGTATTTGCTGGCGGGCTTTCTCGCTGCGGCCGAGGGCTAATTTGCTTTCGCATTCGTTTTATCCTTTAGATTATCAGAGCCGACCAGCGTACGCTACAGCCGTTTCCTAGAGCAAGTCTCTTGATGCGTGCCGGAGTAAGAGCGGTTGTATCGTCAGAATTGGCCAGTGGTTAGCTAGACGGCATCAGACCGTGAAAAGTTTAGCCATTGCCTTCGCGCGTGCGCGCGTGGACAGAAAAATACTCTTCGAGAATGATTTGTGTTTCGCCCGATCCGGGCGATAATGAACGCTTATTGGATTACTCTTTAACTTCACTGCGCGGTAGATCGTCAGGTGAGCGTCGCTCATTGGTGGTTTGAAACCCGATTCCCGGGAACGGCTCTGTAGCTCGGTAGTTTTTCCAAATTCAAAACACAATGAAAATGTACGTAGGTAATCTCTCTTTTGAGACCATCGAGAACGATCTTCAGGATCTGTTCGAACAACACGGCACGGTTAACGAAGTCCATCTGATGACGGATCGATTCACTGCCAAATCGCGCGGGTTCGCGTTCGTCACCATGAACGATGGCGCACAAGCCAATGCCGCGATGAGCGCGCTCAATGGCCGTGAACTTAACGGCCGCACGTTAACTGTTAACGAAGCACGTCCGCGTGAACAACGTCCTAGTCCATACGGCGGGGGCGGCAGTCGCTCGTTTGCAGGCAATCGCCGGTAGGGGTCTAGGAACTGTAGGGCGACCGTGCCAGTCGCCGCCTCGTGAAAGCGGCGTCTCACAGAGACGCCCTACAAATCCACCACATGCTGAATTCTGAGAAAGCGATCCAACTAGAGGGTATCATCATGATGGTGCTGCCCGGCACCATGTTTCGCGTCGCGCTCGCGAACGATCGCCAGGTCCTGGCGCACATTTCCGGAAAGATGCGCAAACGTTTTATTCGACTTACAATTGGTGATCGAGTGAAAATGGAAATGTCACCGTACGACACCGCCAAAGCGCGCATCGTTTATCGACTCTGATATGGCAACGAGATTCTTGTTCGATCCGCCGCGACGGCCGAAACCAAAGAACGATCCTAACGTCAAAAGCCTGCTCGTGCGCTGTCCTTCGACGTCGAAGCTGACCGATACCGGCAGAACAATCGATGAAAAACGCTGGCAGACAGCCAAACTGAAAACACAAAATTTTACGTGTGTGCACTGCGGCAGGGTTCATAACTGGACAAAGGACGACGTGATTCTGGGCCGGCCGACGTCAAGGAGTTGGTGACCCCTATTTTCTCCGTGTGACTTTTCGCATTCCGACCGACCGCATCAATTGGACGACGAGTTCGTTTTTGATCGGCACATTTATTCTCACATTCACGGCAGTGCCGCTTTACCTTTGGTATTTGGGCGTTGATTGGTTCCACCTCGCCCTGTTCGCAGTGTTGCTTGCCGCGACGGGCTTTAGCGTCACGCTAGGTTATCACCGTCTGTTTTCACACATGACTTTCCGGGCGAAACTGCCGGTGCGTTTGTTTACTCTCATTTTCGGCGCCGGTGCGTTCGAGAATTCCGTGCTGATGTGGGCAAGCGAGCACCGCCGCCATCATAAACACGTCGATCACGACGAAGATCCGTACGACATCAGCAAAGGGTTTTTCCACGCCCACATCGGCTGGCTATTGTTCAAGCTCTTGCCACAACCGCCTTTCGATAACGTGGCCGATCTGAAAAAAGATCCGCTCGTGATGTGGCAACATCGACATATTCATTTGCTCGCGGTGCTGGTGGGCTTTGGTCTACCAACGCTGGCTGGTTTTCTCTGGAATGGGTGGCTCGGCGCGCTGGGAGGTTTTCTCATTGGTGGCATCGCGAAAGTTGTCGTGCTTCAGCATGGCACATTCCTGATTAATTCGGCCTGTCATACGATCGGGCGTCAGCCTTACTCAAAAAAGTGCAGTGCGCGCGACTCCTTTGTCATGGCTCTGTTCACCTTTGGCGAGGGCTACCACAATTATCACCATGAATTTCAGCACGACTATCGTAACGGCGTGAAGCCGTGGCAGTGGGACCCGACAAAATGGTTGATCTGGATTTTATCGAAGCTCGGCTTGACGAACGGCCTGCGCCGGGTGCCGCAGGAAGTAATTTACTCCGCGCAGGCGCGGCTTCTAAATTTGGAAGGTGGCAAAAGCCATGACGCGTCTGGCAAGCATTTGGTCGAAGATGACGAAATGGGCTTGCGTCTCAACGTTTAACGTTCTACGCGCGGCAGCCTCGATCGGACGATCCTCACTCCTCCGCTTTGTTTCCCAGGACAACACGTACCTCGTGAGGTAGCCTATCGTCACACAACCTCACAGTTTTGTCGGCTGCCGAGACTCCGTCCAATTCCACTAGGGCCACACCTCGGGAACAGTGATCTGGATTTTCAACTCCGATACGATAAGTGGTGTTCTGAAAACGGTATCGCAGACCGAAGCCGGGCCAATCTTTCGGTATGACCGGGTTGATCGTGAGCGTGTCACCGCGGCGCTGGAATCCCAGAATTTCTTCGATCCAGACCCGATACGTCCAGGCCGCCGCGCCCGTGTACCATGTCCAGCCACCGCGCCCGACGTGCCCGGCTAACGAGTAAACGTCGCCCGGCATGACATACGGCTCGACCTTGTAGCGTTCGCAATCCTTCTCATCCCGTGCGTGCTCAATCGGATTCAGCATCCGCAAGAGTCGGACGGCTCGATCGCCATCGCCTTGACGGGCAAAAGCCATGGCCACCCACGTGGCGGCATGCGTGTATTGGCCGCCGTTTTCCCGCACGCCGGGCGGATAACCCCTGACGTACCCAACATCGGCGGTGGTTTTGTCGAAAGGCGGAGTAAAGAGCAAAATCAAATCGTCGGCTTCACGCACCAGGTTTTCCTCAACTGATCGCAGCGCGACGTCTACGCGTTCCAAGTCGCCTGCTCCTGAAATGGCAGCCCAGGTTTGAGGTAGTGAATCGATGCGGGCTTCAGCACTTTCGCTGGATCCCAACGGCGTGCCATCGTCAAAGTATCCCCGGCGATACCATGCTCCATCCCAAGCTTGGGCATCGACGGTTTGCGCGAGTTGGACCGCACGCGCGCGGCAGGCTTGCGCTTCGTCGTGGAGTTCGCGCAGAGCGAGCAATTCTGCGAAGTCTTTAAGTACACAAATTTCAAACCAAGCGAGCCAGACGCTCTCACCTTTGCCGCCGAGTCCAACCCGGTTGAGGCCGTCGTTCCAATCGCCTCCTCCGATCAGCGGGAGTCCATGCGGACCGGAAGTGGCCGAGCGCGCGATGGCGCGGCGGCAATGGTCGAGCAGGGAACCTTCCGTAGCGGAAGCAACGGGAATGGAAAGGCTCTCCGTCTGTTGTTCCTCCAACGGTTTGCCGTCGAGAAATGGAACCATTTGATCGAGGATCGCGGCATCGCCGGTGGTGCGAACGTAATGCGCGGTGACGAAGGGAAGCCACAGAAGATCGTCACTGATCCGCGTCCGCACGCCGGCACCAGACTCTGGATGCCACCAGTGCTGCACGTCACCTTCCCCGAATTGCCGCGCGGCCGCGCGCAGGATATGCTCGCGAGCCAGGTGTGGCGCAGCGTGCACGAGGGCCATCACATCCTGCAACTGATCTCGAAATCCGTAAGCGCCGCTCGATTGATAAAGCGCCGAGCGGCCCCAGACTCGGCAGCTGAGAGTCTGATAAAGCAGCCAGCGATTGAGTAGAAAGTTCGTAGAAAGCTCGGGTGTTTCCACTACGATTGTGCTTAGCAGCCGGTCCCAGCGATGGCAGGTCTCTTGGAATGCAGCCTCGACGTTGGCGGGATCGCGGAAGCGAGCAACCAGTCCACGCGCTTTTTCTTCGTCGTCCGCTTGTCCGAGAAGGAAAGTGATCTCGGCGGTGTCTCCCGCTTCAATTTCAACTACTACCTGCACGGCGGCACAAGGGTCAAGGCCGGCGCCAACATCGCCGGTCAATCGTTCGTGCTCCATCCCGACCGGGTCGCGCAGCGAGCGGTTACGCCCGATGAACGCCGCGCGATCAGCGGTGAACGAAGCAGGCGTTGGAGCCGAAGTGGCAAAGGTGATGCAATCGCAAAATTCCGGATTGTAAGAATTGCGGGCAAACAGGCTCTGGCTCTGCAAATCCCATTTCGTAACGATATGCATACCGGTCTCCTCTGAATCGGATCCGAGGACGAGAGTGGCGTAAGCGGTGACAGTCAGCTTTCGTCGGCGCGACGAATTGTTGCGCAAGCGCAGCCGCTGCAAGCGCACCGGTTGCCCGCCGGCATCATCGACCGGCACGAAGGTGAGCAGCCATTGTTCAATCGCGTGGCTGTTGTGTTCAAATGTGGTGTAACCCTGACCATGCCGCGCGCGATAGGCGTCCTTCTCCCGAATCGGTTTGGGTGTTGGGGACCACACGGCGCCGATCTCATCGTCGCGAATGTAAATGGCGGTTCCGGGTGGATCGCAGATCGGATCGTTGAACCAAGGCGTGAGACGATCGTTCTGGCTATTGCGGCCCCAGACGCATTCCGCGCCGGACTCGGAAACCAATGCGCCGAACTTAGGGTTCGCCATGATGTTGATCCAGGGAAGCGGTGTGCGTGTGCTTGGACCCAAATAAATGACGAATTCCTTCCCGTCCTCGGTAAATCCGCCGAGGCCGTTGAAGTATTTCAATTCCATGAAAGGGAGAGCTGCAGAGGGCTCTTCGCGAACGTGGCGCACGGGCACTAATGGCCGCGGTTTCGCAGCTGCCGGTGCGGTCGCGGCAAGTTGTTGGCGTAATGTGCCGCGAGCTGCGACCAGAACCGCCCGTGCGGCCGCTTGAAGTGCGAGCATTTCCTCTTTCGAAATTTTTGTCGCTGACCGAAGATATACACCGCCGGGCTGATCGACACCGGTCAAGTGCGCCTGCGCTTCGGTGAGCCTGCGCAGATGCTCCGTCAACGGTTCGTCGTAACTCGGTAGTTCCTCGCTCACGAGAACGAGATCAACCTTCAGACCACGCAGATGCCAGAAGGTATGTGCGGTCAATATCTCTCGCACGACTTCCATGTCACGAAGATGACCAATCATGACGACCACGACCGGCAGGTCCCCAGAAATGCCTTGTCGCCAGAGCGCTCGCTGACCCTCTGCGCGGCGACCAAGACGTGCAGGCGACGGTCGAAGTTGGGATTGTGGAAAGATAATGAGGCCGGCTAGTTGTTGAAAGGTTTGCACATCGGCACGGCGAATGTGCAACCGGCGCATCTCCAACTGCGAATGGGTCCAAGCGGTCTCAAAAGCGCGCGCACAAGTGTGAAACTCAGAGTAGCGCCCCGCCAGTGTAACAATCGCTTCGCGGGAATCTGCCACCACCGTAACGAGCGCGAACTGAAATCGTTGGTTAGGCAGTATCGTGACGCGCCGTCGCAGGCTGAAGATTGGATCGAGCACGGCGCCGATGCTGCTGGTTAGGTGGCGGGTGAGCGCTTCGGGATTTTCCAGCGTGCGGCCTCGCCCGAGAAATTGGGCGCGATCGGTTTCAAATTCCGGCGCGTCGAAGGAATATTCGGGGACCATGAGGTGCGCAGCCCAGACAGGGCGGTCGTCGGAACCGCGAAGGCGGCGCCGGGCGACAAGGGCCTCATATTTCGGCAGCCACTCAGTTTCGATGAAGAGCTTGTTGAAAGCGGGATGTGCGCGATCTGTGCGATGCGGCGCAAGAGCGAGCTCGATGTAACTGGTCAGTTCCAGTCGACATGTTTTGCGCGAGGTATTCACCAAAGTCACGCGCCGGACTTCCGCGTTGTCTTCCGCGGAGACGACAATTTCCGTGATCGTCTCGCACGGCCCACTCCGCCGCCGAAATTCCGCCTTGTCCGGGGTGAAATTCCAGGTGTAACGGCGCTCGGGAGATCTCACCGGTTGATGGGTGTTGCTCCAAGTCGTTCCGCTTTCCAAATCCCGGATATAACAAAACGAGCCCGACACGTCGCGGGTCGCATCGGCGCGCCAGCGCGTTACGTCCATGTCCAGCCAGCGCAAGTAGCCGCCGCCGGAGTTTGTCACCGTAACGGAGCAGGTTCCATTGGAGA
>QHRD01000144.1 GCA_003220005.1 Verrucomicrobiota bacterium
ACGCACCAGTGAAACACTCGCGATTCAAACGGCTTCGCCTCGTTCTAGCGCCGCTTTTTCTTTGTCGGTTTTCCTTTGCGCTTGGTTTTGGCCATTTTGCGCAGCTCCTTTTTGCTCATCGATTTGTACATCCCTCGTGAGGCGCCCTTGAGCGATGATTTGGAGCGTTTTCCACGCTTAGCCGCGAGCGCAGCTCCAGCCGCCATTTGTTGTTTCTTTGATTTTGCAGGCATACAAAAAGAATTCGTATCTCAAATGCGAAATGGATTTGATTGCCGCGCTGTAGGTCGCCGCCGCGATCGAAGGCGGGTTCAGGCCGGAGCGATTTTGCGCCAGAAAAAATAAGCCGGTACGCCAGTCAACACGATCAGGATGCCAATTCCAGAAGTTGTCGGCGCGAGACAGGCAAGCTCGACAATCAACAAGCCAGCCAGCAAGATCGAGATGACTGGAACGATTGGATAACCCCAGGTGCGATATGGCCGCTCCGCATCCGGTCTTTTGCGTCTCAAAAGCATTACCGCAGCAACCATCAGAACGTAAAAGAGCAAATCGGCCGAGATGATGTATTCGAGCAGTTGATTGTAAACGTTTCCGTAAGTCACTTCGTGTGTCGCGGCGTGGTTGCGACCTTTTGGAAAAACAATCGGTCGCGCGCCATGGCATAGTAAACGCGCGCGCCGGAGAGAATCAGCCCGTTATTACAACCAAACGTGGAAATCATGATCGCCGCAGCCATGCACAGCGCGCCCGGATGACCGAACACGGCGTTCATCATCGCCACCGCCACGCGATTCTGCGGCGGGTGCTGGATTTCCGGAAACGGCAATACGGCCAGGTAAGCAAGGTTGGCCAGCAAATAAAGGGCGACCACAATCGCGCAGCCGCCCACGAGCGCGCGCACCAGATTTTTTCCCGGATCGCGCACTTCGCTGCCGACAAATGTGACATTTGTCCAGGCGGTCTGAGCGAACAGCGGACCGACCATCGATTTTCCAAAAAGCAGCGCCATGGCAAGTCCACCGACGAACGTAAAACCAGGCTGGGCAATCTGCGGCTTCCAACCGTTCGCCCACGAATCCCACCAAGCCGCACTCCGCGCCGCGCTGGTTGCGTGCCAGCCTAACGACAAACCGATCACCACTACCGCGGCGAGGGCGGCCGTTTTCGCAAACGTGAACGTGTTCTGGATCAATGCGATCGCCACCAGTTGTTCCATCGACAAACTGATCGCGTAGCCGCCGAACGAAATCGGCGAGACCAGGTAATTATCCGGCGAAACCGCTGGGACAAAAACGCCAAGAAATTTTGCGAACGCAATAGCGACCGCAGCAATCGTGCCGGTTTGTATTACAAGGAACAGCGTCCAGCCATATAAAAATCCGATCGAGTGACCGTATGCCTCGCGCAGAAACACATAAACACCGCCTGCGCGCGGCATCATAGTCGCAAGCTCCGAGCAGCACAACGCGCCGGTAATGGTAAGCAGGCCTGCGATTGTCCATGCAAGCAGCAGCCACCCTGGCGCGCCACTCATCCGCGATGACTCGGCGGACACAATGAAAATACCCGAGCCGATCATCGAGCCGATCACGATCATCGTCGCGTCGATTGGCCCCAGTGCGCGGACGAGACTGGATCGCTGCGGACTATCGATCTTATTGCTCACAGGTCGTGGCTGGGCATCTCACCTTTTCATTTTGAGCGAAGCGAAACATCTCTGACTATTCCGCGGGAACCGGTCAAGAAAATGAGAGATTCTTCTCCCGCGGCTGCGGGATCAGAATGACAATATTGCTGTTTGGGCGTTCTTATCGCGTACTTTTCGGCGCGCAGATTCGGACGCCTTCCTTTTCGAGTTGCGTCCGCAATTCGCGCGCGAACTCGACTGCTCCTGGTGTATCGCCATGGACGCAAATCGTCTCGCCGCGCACATCGACGTCGCGGCCTTCGACGGAACGCACTTTGCCTTCGCGCAACATCCGTAACACGCGATGGGCAGCTTCTTTCGGATCATGAAGCAATGCATCCGGCCGCGTGCGCGGGACCAGCCATCCGTCATTTAAGTAATTGCGATCGGCGAAAACTTCGCACCCTATTTGCAGCCCGTGCCT
>QHRD01000146.1 GCA_003220005.1 Verrucomicrobiota bacterium
CAAAGTCGCGGGATCGATACAGACCTGCGGCACGTTTCGGTTCGATTGTGTGCGCGTGAAAAACGCGCGATCGCTTCTCTCGACAAACACATGGAGCGCGGTTGTTTCGAAAGCCGGATTGGTTGCGTGACCATGTGTTTCCCAGCTGCGATCGAGCAAATCGATCTCGACGCAGCCCGAAATTGGGTCGCCGCCATTTATTCGAATTGCGGCATCACGAAAATCCGGTCCGGCCTCCCGATTCCAGGTGCCGAATTGGACAATTTCGATCTCATCTCCGCCGGTGCTGACAAAATGTTTGCCGAAGTCTCCGGCAAACCAGCGCGCTTGCAGCTCCAGCTCGGACGGAATTCGCGGCGACACGAACAGTGCGCGTTCACGCACGCGAGTCATGTCACGCATTTGCACATAGCGCTCTACGAGCGTGCTCATCCGCGAATTATGAGAAGCGCGTTCGATAATGTCACGAGAGATGATGCGCGCATTCTGGGCAATCTTTTTCCCGAACGGAGCTTCACGGTAGAAGGAACATCGCGGAAAGTACGCGAACCCGAGACGGCTTCGCCAGCACGCGAGACACGTACGCTCCCCAATCCGATTTGCCGCCGGGGACGGCGGCCTCTACAATCGCGCCATGCTCGATATCCGTTTGGTTCGCGAGAAGCCGGACTACGTCCGTGAACGTCTGGCTTCGCGGGGCGGCGGCGATGAGGCAAAGGTTGACGAGGTGTTGCGAGTCGATGCGGAGCGGCGCAAAACCGAGACGGAACTGCAACGATTACAGTCTGAACGCAATCGCCTGAGCAAGGAGATCGGCGCGAAGCGTTCGCGCAAAGAACCGAGCGACGAGCCTGAAGCGCAAGTGCGAAAGATCGGCGAGCAAATTGGCGATCTGACACAGCGCGCGAGCGCGTTCGACGAAGCGCAACGCAACTTGCTCCTGGAAACTCCAAACCTGCCGCATCAGAGCGTTCCGATTGGCAAAGACCCAAACGCAAATCGGGTCGTGCGCACTTGGGGCGAGAAAGCGCGACTGACCCAGTCTGCCGATCACGTTGCGCTCGGCACGAGATTGAATCTTCTCGACCTTGATCGGGCGGCAAAATTGAGCGGAAGCGGATTTATTTGTTTCACAGGCGCAGGCGCGAAACTGGAGCGCGCGTTGATCAATTTCATGATCGACTTGCACACGCGCGATCACGGTTACGTCGAGATAAGTCCGCCGTTTTTAGTCCGGCGCGATTGCATGATCGGCACATCGCAGCTCCCGAAGTTCGAAGCCGACATGTATGGCTTGGAGGAGAACCAGCTTTTCCTTGCGCCGACTGCGGAAGTCCCGCTCACCAATCTCCATCGCGAGGAGATCTTGAGCGCTGTCGATCTTCCGAAAAAGTTCGTGGCCTATACGCCTTGTTTCCGGCGGGAAGCCGGAGCAGCGGGGCGAGAGACACGGGGGATCATTCGAGTGCACCAGTTCGACAAGGTGGAATTGGTGAAAATCACCGTGCCCGAGAAATCATACGAAGAACTTGAATCGCTTGCTGCGGATGCCGAACAAGTTTTGCAACAGCTTGGCTTGCATTACCGAGTGCTCGCGCTCTGCACGGGCGAGATGGGTTTCGCATCTGCGAAGAGTTACGACATTGAAGTCTGGTCACCCGGGCAGGACGCATTTCTTGAGGTGTCGAGCTGCTCAAATTGTGAAGATTTTCAAGCGCGCCGGATGCAGCTTCGGTTCAAAGATCGCGATGGAAAAAACCGGTTTTGTTCGCTGCGCTGATAGAAAATTATCAGGCACCGGATGGCTCGATTGGAATTCCCGAGAAGTTACAACCCTATTTCGGTGCCGAGAAAATTCGCTGAGTTGTAGCAGCGTTCGCCGCGGCGAACGTCTCTACAACAAGCCGCCGAGACCGCCCGTCAGTTTCGACATTTCCGACTGCGCAAGCGCCTTGCCTTGTTCGATAGCTTGTTTCACGGCGCTTAACACCATTTCCTCGAGAAATTCTACGTCGTTGGGATCGACAACCTCCTTGTCGATCTTGATCGCGATGATCTCGCCCGCGCCATTCGCCGTAACCTTTACTTTGCCGCCAGCTGCGCTCACTTCGATGGTTTTTTGCTCAAGCTCCGCCTGCGTTTTCGTCATTTGTTCCTGCATCTTCTGAGCCTGCTTCATCAATTTGTTTAAGTTCATAACTAGTCCGCTGTCATTCCGAGCGAAGTTGAGGAACCTCTTGCGTTAAATTCATCGAGAGATATTTCGACTTCGCTTCGCTCCGCTCCACATGACAAAGCCTCGGGTTCAGGATTTAATTTGAGCGTTGAACAGTTCGATGGCTTCCTGGATTAACGGGTCGTCTTTGAACGATTCCGCTGGCTTCGTTGCATCAGTAGATTTCGATGGGATCCCATCTTTCGCCACAAATTTTACCGACCAATCGCCTCTGGTCGCTTCTTTGAGCAGCCCTTCCAGTTGCCGCCGATTGTTTACGCTGGCAAGCGCTTCAACCTTCGACTTGTCATCCGGCGAATGCCCCAGCATGAAGTTGCGGCCATCCGTTCCGATCGGACAAACCAAGTCGCTCAACGTCCGCAAAAAGCTCTTCGCAGGAATTTTGGCTAGCACCTGGAGCCAAATCTTTTCTGCGCCGACGGTCACAGCTTTCTCCGCGACACGCGGTGCGCTGTAGCCGGGGTCGGTGACGGAAGCTGTTTGCGGTTTGGGTTTATTCCCGCCGCGGTCACCGGCCGCGGCTATAGGTTCGGCGGCCGGCGCGCCCGGCGGTCGCGCCCTACCATCCCGAAGCTCGCCAAGTTTTTCAATCACCTCATCGAGGGTCGCCTGTCCCAGGCTGTGGATTGCTTTGATGATCGCAACTTCGAAGTGAAGCTTTTTGTTGGGCGCCCATTTCATCCGGCCTTCGGCGGCGGCAAACTGATCGATCAACTCGAGCAAACGATCCGTGGCAATCAGTTCTGCGTGCGACGCGAGCGACTTTTGCATGTCAGGATCTACGTCTTCCTTGAGCGCGTCCGGCTTGGCTTTGAACACGAGTAGATCGCGCAAGTACGCGATCAGGTCCGACATGAGACGCATCATGTCCTTGCCGCTTTCAGCTTGCTGATGCAACAGATCGATCGCCTCCGGCGTTTCGGCCCGCAAAATGTGTCCCATCAGGTCGACTACCGTTTGTTCGCTGGTGAATCCGAAAACATTGAGCACATCGTTCTCGCTGATTTTCTCTCCGCAAAATGCCACCAGCTGATCGAGCATCGATTCCGCATCGCGCAGACCGCCTTCTGCACCGCGCGCGATCGCGTGCGCAGCCGCCGGCTCCAACGCGATCTTTTCTTTTCCGGCGATGAATTGGAGATGCTGCGCAATGAGATTTGCCGGGATGCGGTGGAGATCGAACCGCTGACAGCGTGAGAGGATTGTCGCCAAAACCTTGTCCGGTTCCGTCGTGGCGAAAATGAACTTCACATGGGGCGGCGGTTCTTCGAGCGTTTTCAATAATGCGTTGAACGCTTCCTTGGTGAGCATGTGCACCTCGTCGATGATGTAGATCTTGAAGGGGGACTTCGCCGGCGCGTAGCGCACGTTGTCGCGCAGCTCGCGCACGTCATCAATGCCGCGGTTGCTCGCGCCATCGATCTCGATTACGTCAAGGCTGTTGCCTGCGGCGATCTCCTGGCAGTTGTCGCATTTTCCGCACGGCGTGACGGTGGGACCTTTGATGCAATTGAGTGATTTTGCCAAAATGCGCGCGGTCGATGTTTTGCCGATGCCTCGTGGTCCGACGAACAGATATGCGTGCGCGAGGCGATTCTGTGTGACCGCATTTTTGAGCGTGCGTGAGACGTGCGCCTGCCCCACCAGATCGTCGAAAGTCTGCGGCCGATATTTTCTGGCGAACACCTCGTAACTCACGCGCTCAATCTAAATGCAAAAGTTGATGGTTGGTAGTTGATAGTTGATTGATGGCCCATGACGTCGAGATGGTTTGCTAGCCTGGTTGTCGTGTTCGGGCTCGTAGTGGCGCTCAATTCAAGCGCACGTGAGCCGATCAAATCACCGCCGCCAATCCAGGCGAAGATCGTTCGCGCGCGAGATCTTGGGATTCCGTTCGAAGGCATGCCGGGAAAGTTCAACGCCATCACCGATGTGCCTGGCGTGGAAGTCGGCTACACGACATTAATCAGCGGCGACGGAAAGCTTGAAGTCGGCAAAGGCCCGGTGCGCACCG
>QHRD01000145.1 GCA_003220005.1 Verrucomicrobiota bacterium
CCAACTTACGCGTGGCGACACCTTGGATTGGTTGAACCGGACGGCACGCCGACGGGGCGGGGAATGATTTTCTCATTTTTCCACGGCGGCGAAGGTCTGGCGGTGGCGGTCGCGCTTGAAGACGAAACTTATCCGATCGACGAATTGCTTTTCGATCTGGCCAATATTCGTGCCGGTCCGCGCTTCGCAGGTGAGGACTCGCCGATGGGCGGGCGACTAGGCATTTTGTGTCAGCGAGTCTACCGCCGGGCCGATTATCCGGGTTATCTGAGTATGGGTGTTCCGGTGCAGTACGGTGCCGGCGCATCGGAAGTGGTGCGCGCGCTGGTAGCTGATCCGCGCTCCAAGCACAAGCTTACCAACGAACTGTTGCGTCACGGCGATATCGAACGCGCGCTGGTGGAGTGGCGCAGCATACTTCGCCACATCGTCCTTGCGCCCGCCTATCCGTTCTCGCGATGGACGGAACTGAAAACGGCGGCCGAAGGGTTGGTCGATAAAACGGGTTCGCCGACATCTGCTGTCGACCTTGTGACATTGGTTCCGTTGCAGCAGCGGGCTGTGCGGAAGTGACCTGCCTTCGTCCCCGCAAAGCATCATAAGCAGCTTGTAGCTTCTGCGAGGCGCCGAACGGCAACCATAACAAAGCTCGTTTCGGCTGGCAGCCGAACCAACAGGCTGGTTGTTGAAGATTGATTCGCGCGACGCGTTTTTAATTCTGCGGCTGACACAGCCGCCGCTACAGTTGTTGACGATTTTAGCTTGTCGCGGTACGACAAGTTATGGCGCATAAGTGTACTTCACCTGATTGTGAGTTTTCTCTTCCGGACAGTTATCCGCTGGATAAATGCCCATGGCATATGGTCCCGGGTCGCGGGCCGGCAAAAATTGCAGCGGCACTGGCAGTTGCCGCCGCTGGTTTAGGCGGTGGGTTTGCCTATAAAAAGTACAAGACCTATTTGCATGAGAAGCAACTGCGTAAGGAACGCAAACAACGTCGCCAACGCGCTGTATCAGCCGCTTCCGAACAGCGCCGCGCTGTTCGTAACGGAGCTGCTCCAAAGTCTCGGAAACGCCCGCGCAAACGAAAGAGAGTATCGAAGCCAGCAGCGTAAGATTCGCTGCCTTGTCGCTGCTTGATCAGCAGCAATTAGTTCGCCGCGGTGGCAGCCTTGGCGCGAGCGCGCTTGTTGCAGGCGGCGCGTATAGCTTTCATCTCAGTGCGCAGCACGGCCATTCGTGTAGCAACGCCTTTGTATTTCTTCGTGGTCCCCGTCACTGTGCGGTTGACGGCGCCCTGGTTGACAAGGCCCTGAAGCTTTTCATACGCACGCAAACGCAGCATCTCTTCGCCGCCACTGGCTGCATTTCGCTCCCGCAGATTAAGGAGCATGATTTCGAACAAGGGCTTGAATTCGAAAGAGGCCTTCGACGAAAGCACAGCGACCAACTCTTCGGTAATGTTGTCCGGCCCGCGACGCGTGAAAGAGATAGCAGATCGTTTGGACATCTAAGAGTATCGCACTGATCCGGGGAATAGCGACGGAGGCAATAGAGCAAGATAGTCAGTGCTACTTCTTCACGAAATGATGATATACGCGCTGTAGGCATCGGCGAGCGGCGCGCTTTCGATGAAGAGAATGTTCTCGGCGTTGAATTGCGCGTTCCGCGAAAAGTTTATAGGAGCCCGTGATGAAATTAATTGAGGCTTTTGAAACGGACGCGCGCAACCGACTTGTGGAAAATATCGGACGAACATCGGCTCATCCGCGAATTCTCCCGCTCCGCGATCTGCTCAAAGCACGACGCTAAGCCGAAATCGATAATCAGCCTCGCTACTTTCGGGGCGCCAGACGTTTGCGAAGTTGTAAAAAAGGTCGCTCGATTGAGAAAAAAAGAAGAGTCGCTGCGGCATAAACACCGAGTTCCACGCCGATAAGAGCGAATGCAGATGTCGGCTGAATGTTGTGAGATGAACAGAACTGTTCGATCCCATTGATGACAAGTTTTTGGATCAGGTATGCGCTGTAGGCAATGCTGGCGATGAACGCGGCGCCGGGAATCGCAACGCGACAGAGTGGGAGCCGTGGACTGACCGCGCAAACGAGAAGCGCAGCCATGCCGACCGCGATGAGTGGGAATTGCCAGGCGCACGCAGAGACTGTGGGGGTGTCGGTTTCGCCCAGGTATAATGCGTACGCGATTAGCCCGAGCGCCGGGAGCCAAAGCCAGCGTGCGCAGTTGATGATGCGTTGCCACCAGTTCGGTCGAAATTTCTCGATCGCGGCCAGAACGACGCCGAACACAAGCGGATCGAGCCGGGTCCAGGTCGGATAATAGATCCACGCTTGAAAGCCGCGGAACGACACGCCTTCCTCATCGAGATTTCGGTAAGCGAGAAATGTGCGGAGCAGAAGTCCGCCGAGGACGATCAGGCATGGAACAATGATGGCCGCACGCGGCCGGCGAAAGAGAAGGAGCAAAAGAAAAGGTAGCGCGAGATAGAATTGATCCTCGACCGCGAGCGACCAGGCATGTGAGAAAGCGGTTCCGCCATGAAGCGCGATGTTTTGCACCGATAACAGAAATTTCCAGAGCGGCTGTGACATCTCGGAATATTCGCGCCACGACGGCAACAAGAAATAAACCGCGAGCACGACGAAGTAGGCCGGCATGATTCGTAACGCGCGGCGGGTGAAGAATCGTCCGAGTTTGATGCGCCGACCGCCCGCAAGCGGGGCGAGCAATTGGCCGCCGATCAAGTAACCACTAAGGACGAAGAAAAGATCGACACCGATCCAGCCGAACCGGTCCACTCGCCCAGGCAGTTTGAACCCGAAAAGCGCGGCGTGATACACCACCACCACGATGATGGCAAATGCGCGGAGAAGATCGAGGCCGGGCTGGCGTTCGTGATTTCGAAAACGCGGATCGATTTCGAGCTCATGATGGTGAGTCTTCGATCCGAGTGGCGTTGCAGTCTCAGTTGCGGCCTGATGAATGCGCGAAAATAGCAGAGACTCGCATGCAGTCGAGGGACTGAAAAGATGCAGAAAGGGGTTACGCCGCGTATTTGGATTTCAGATGATCGATATACGCGCTGTAGGCATCGGCCAGCGGCGCGCTTTCGATGAACAGAATGTTCTCTGCGTTGAATTGCGCGCTCCGCGAGAAGTTATAGGAGCCCGTGATCACCGTATCGTCGATCACGAGAACTTTGTTGTGCATGAAATTGTGGCGCCCGGCCGGGGTGTAAGGCGCTGAGTTTTTCCCGATCAAACCGGCGCGCGCGATGATTTCCTGGAGCGCGCCGATTTTCCATCGGTTTTGCAGCACTTCCTGCCACTGCACGTAAACCTGCTCCATTTGGGTGCGATCGTAGATTCCATCCACGGCGACGCGCCCGCGACGCAACAGATTGCCGAGTTCGCCGATCAATGTTCCGGAGTTTATCAGCAAGCTGCAGATGCGAACGCGGCGCTGCGCCACTCGCACGCGTCTTGCGATCTCTGAATCAATTTCCAAACCGCAGCCCGGCGAAAACATGACACGCGCGTTGGCTGATTGATTTGAAAACGTGAGCGGCACCGGATCGGTGTGAACGTCGCCGGTGTGCTCGAAGTTTTGCTTCTCCCAGATCTGCTCGAAATTTTGGGCGTAATACCCAGCAAAAGGCTGCGAGTCGATCTCGACAATGTTGTTTTCCATTAAAGTGAAAGCGTCGTCGGTCATGTTGGCCGAGCCAGTCCAGACGGCTTGTCCGTCGCGCACGAGGAATTTGCTGTGCATCAGTTTCATTCCCGCGATGCGCCGCCACGGGTAACCGAGTGATTGCACAAATGCGCCCGTGCCCGCAGGCGCTGGGTCCTGACCAGCGGCAAGATCGGGCTGGGGCGGTTTGTCGGCGTCATAGCAAAACCGAATTTCCACACCTGCCTCGGCCCGGTCGCGCAACGCCGCTGCTAAATGGGCTCGGAGCGGATCGCTGAACCGCATGTCGTAAACGGCAAAAGCCAGCGTCTGTTTCGCCGCGCGTATGAACGTGACCAGCCGAGCCATGACGTCGTCGCCGGATTGTTCGCCTTCGGCGAGAAAGAACACTGAAAGATTATCCACCACCTCAGAAGTAAGAAGGAAGGGCTTACGCCGCGCAAGAGCAGTCGGCGTTTGGTGTGCGATATAATTGTGTGGCGATGCGTTCTGTTTTTCTCGCGGTCGCGATCGGATTTGCGGTCGCCGGATTGGTTTCGGCCGACGAAAACGTGCGCGCGGTGCAGGAGAAATTGCGCGACGGCGGCTTTTACCTGGGTCAGATCGACGGCGCATATAGCAGCCAGCTCTCTGCGGCGCTGACGCGTTACCAGATTCGCAACGGACTGCCAATCACCGGTCAGCTCGATGAGGACACGAGCAAAGCGTTGGGCGCGAAGCCGGCGGTGACGAAAAACGCAGCCACTCCCGAGGAGAGTTCTGAGACGTGGCGGCATTTGCGCAGAGGCGAGCGGCAAACAATCGCTAAGACGCATTCACGTACCAGCGCGGAACGGGTTCGTGATTATGTCGGTGCATTTGTGCTGGCCGGGCTGGATCCGAAGGTGGGATCGGAGACGGAGTTTTTTGCCGATCGCGTTCACTATTACGACCAGGGGGTGCTTGATCGCGAACAAATCCGCAAGGATTTGCAACATTACGCCGAACGCTGGCCGCAGCGGCGCTTTTGGGTCGACGGCGAAATCACAATCAAGCCGCAGGACGGGAATCGCGTGCAGGTGACGTTTCCGCTCCGGTACGAATTGCGTAACGGCGACAAACACTCATCCGGCAAGATCAATAAAACGCTTGTTCTGGAACCTGCCGGCGACGATCTCGAAATCGTTGCTGTGAACGAACGGAAAGACTAGAAAGTAAGAAGGCGGAAGGAGAAATTACGAAGTATTCGATAATGCGAGAGAATCGAATCTGAATTAAGCTTTCGGCTCATCCGCAATTCGAAGCACGATTTTTCCGCGCGTATGATGCGTCGCGGCCTGCTGTTGCGCTGCGATGGCTTCGCCCAGAGGCAAAACTTGGGTGACGATTGGCTTGATCTTTCCCGCGTCGATCAGGTGCGCAATCTGCGTGAGGTCTGCTGCGTCAGGATGAGCCGAGATTGCTGCTCCATGAATCCCGCGTTTCTGGAGCTCGGCCCGATCGGGGAGCGCGACTAAACACATGACAATGCCGCCTTTCTTAACTACGCCATAAGAACGAGCGAGCGTTTCTTTTCCCACCGGATCGAGCACGGCGTCCACGTTTTTCGCAACATCTTCGAATTTCGTCTTCGTGTAATCGACCGCGACATCTGTGCCGAGCTGCTTGAGAAGGTCCTGGTTTGCCGTCGAGGCAGTCGCGATGACGTGTGCACCGCGCGCTTTGGCGATTTGAATTGCGAAACTGCCAACTCCGCCTGAGCCGCCGTGAATGAGAATGGTTTGTCCCGGTTGCAGCTTCGCCACGTCTGCCAATGACTGCCATGCAGTCAACGCGCCCATCGGCACCGCCGCAGCTTCGACAAAGTTCAGAGACTTTGGTTTCGCAGCCACTTCCCATTCCTTGACTGTGACGTACTGTGCCCAACCGCCGCCGAAAGTTGGATAACCGTAAACTGCGTCGCCTGCTTTTAGCTTGGTGATATTTGCGCCGGTTTTTTCCACGATCCCGGCGATGTCGTAGCCGGGGATCAGCGGCAGATGCGTGCCGAATTCCTTTGCGTATTTCCCGCTGAGCGTAAGCGGGTCAGCTGGATTCACGCTGCTCGCGATTATGCGCACGAGCGCTTCATCGTCTTGCGGCTCGGGTCGCGGCACCTCTTCAAATTTCAACACGTCGGGTGCGCCATACTCATGCGCCACGACGGCTTTCATCATTGGCTTTTCTTCGGCGCGCGCGCCATGACTGAGAGTAAAAATCGCGATGCTCAAAAACGCGAAGCACGTAGGACGCATTTGCATAGATTGTCGCGCATTGAACACGGATCAACCACCAGATAATCCCGGAGTCATCGCTTTTCCACCTCTCATCTGGCTGGTGAACGCAGTGATCAGCGTTCTGGTGCACCTGTTCATACAATTGCCGATCATGCGATACGGCATCTCTCTCGTCTGCGGCAGTGTCTTAATTATTCTGGCGCCGACGCTGGCGCTATCGGCGTTGATCACGATGAAACGCGCTGGAACAAATGTTGATCCCGCCAAACCTGCGTTGACAATTGTTCGCGGCGGTCCATTCCGCTTCACCCGCAACCCGATGTATCTGGCGCTTTGTCTGGTGCAGGTAGCGCTCGGGTTTTTTCTGAATGACTGGATCACGTTGCTCTTTGTTGTCCCGCTCGCTCTGATTTTCCATTATGGTGTGGTCCTTCGCGAAGAGAGATATCTCACCGCGAAATTCGGTGAGCCTTATCTCGAGTACAAACGCGAAGTACGTCGTTGGATCTGAAAACAATCCTCATCCACAGATTGCGCAGATTAACGCAGATTCTCTGCTTTACGTTTTTCCTGGCTTCCAGACTCATTTTTCGTCCGCAGATTAACACAGATTAATTTCCTGAGTCCTGACTTCCAGATTCAATCATTTGGTTTGGAATCTGTGTAAATCGGGATGGCGGATATCTGCGGATAAAAGAGGAAAGTTCGTTTCGGCTAGCAGTCGAAACCAACAGGCTGGTCCCGCAATCGCGGGATGCTCCCCATTAACTCGACCGTGAAGCGTCATCCGCAGCTTCAACAGGCGCGGCGGTGCCTGTGTTTTCAACTGGTCGGGCAGTTTCAGATCGAAGACGAGGTTCGACGGGCGTAACGCCCCGGCTGTCCTCGCCTGTTCGCGCGGTCTCAGATTCAGTGCGAACCTCCGCGGGCGTGTGTGACGCGCCGTGCTTTGCCGCGTTTGTTCGCCGCTTCCAAATGCTGGAACGTGGCGACGATTGCGCTGAAGGATGGTCCCCCCAGCCGCGTGACTCGCGTTCATCGGTTTTTTGGGGCGGCGTTTTATCATCGCCTCCCTGCGCGTTCGGCTGTCCTTCAATCAACGCGTTGTCCGGCACGACGATCAGCTCGTTGCCTACCTGTAGATCGGCATCGGCGCGCACGTAACCGTGGACCTGGGACCGCTGCGGATTTAAGAAATTTTCCAGCTTATTGCGGACGCCGCCGCCGACGGCGAAGCCGATAATGGTGCCGTCGACGCCGTTGATGAGCACATCGTCGATCGAGCCGAGCAGCCGGCCGCTGCGTGTGACCATTTTGTGACCGACCACATCGGACATGCGCGGCAGATTATCGAGATCAGCGATTGGTTCCTTCATCGCCGATCCACGCACTGTTATTGCGTCAGGTCCGATCGAATGCAGAGCGGAAGCGGGAATGATGCGACGCGTTCCGCCCGTGCCGACAATCGTTTGGCCATGCACGGCGATAAACCCAGCCACGCGCTCGCCGTCACGTTGCACAATGATTTCCTCGATTCTGCCGAGGCGCTCCGCGGCGTCCATGTCGATGACGGCGCGTCCGACCAATTGACTTCCTTTGATCATGCTTCCCTTCTCTGTTCCATTAGACACTCAACAGCCGGTCGAAGAACGCGCGATAACGTTGCAGCGCGACGCGCAAATCTTCCGTCGAGACGTTGTCGCCGCGACCCCATTGGCCTTCGAGCTTCGAACGTTCATCGGCAAAACTGCTGGCCAGCCGTTTAATGACCTCGGCGACGAGCGCGTCAGCCTGCTCCACCGCGCGACGTGGTTCGTCCACGAAGGCCGCCTGGATCTCTGTCCAGCGATTGCGAAAATTCGCGGAATCATTCTCAGGAAACAGCGGCGTCGGCTTGCCGATGTCGGCCGGTTTTCCTGTTGTTCCCTCACGTTTTTCCAAGTCTCTTGCCACTTCCTTCGTGGAAGTTGGGCGATCACTCTTTCTGTCGTCGTCGGCAATTTCCATTGTCGGTTCATCAGTTTCTACATTCATCGGACTTCCTCCCTGTGTGTTGCTGGTTGTGCTGTCTCCAATAGGTCTTCAAATAGCGAGCGATAGTGGACCATCGCCTGCCGGATATCTTCTGTTGTGGCTTTTCCGGCGTTGTTGCGAAGCGCGATCTCGCGTGCCGCGCGGTAATTGCTCACCACAGTCGGGTGATCCACTGAAATGTCTGCCGCGCGGTGCTCGAAATCGCCGACTGGATACCCGCGCGTCTGCATGAGCTGCTTCACTAAAACGTCCGCGTCAGCCGCGGCCTGCGACGGTTCGTCCACGAAGCGCGCCTGCGCTTTCTTCCAAGCGTCGCTAAAACGCGCCTGCTCCTCCGGTGTTAGCGGGCGAATGTCTAACTTGCGCACGCGTTTCTCACGCGCGGCCAGTTCCGCCTCCGCTTTGCGTTCGCCACCAAACTGGCCGACAGCCCGCTGATATTCAGGTCCGAATTTTTTCTTCAGCGCAGCCGAACGCCGCCACTGCCAAAAGAGAAAAGCTCCCACGGCGATCACGACCACGATGAGGATCAAAAGCAGTATTGCCGTCGTATTCACGTGTTGTTTCTGGCGTTAAGAATTTGGGGCGCAAACTCTAAAAAGAATTCGCAATTGCCAGCGTGTCTGCGTTCATCGAAGAATCGGATTCTCCGGAAGTTTCCTGAGGCTTGCTTTCCCGATTAATTTGCGCAGTCCGAAAGTGACGGGTGGCGAGCAGTTGTAAGGCGTGTCGGTTGAAAAAAAGCGACCAATCGGCGGTCCAATGGCGTTTCTTTACGGAGCAGCAGTAGAAGGAGCAAGATTATGCCAAAAGATTCCAAACCAGCGGGCGCTAAATCCGATCAAACCGGCGGAATCTATCCGCAAAAAGAGGCGGCTTATTGGCGCGAACAACATGCCAAACAACCGTACGCGAAGAACTACTCTTACGAGGAATTCGAGCACGCGTATCGGACTGGCTACGACACTTTCTTCAGGTATCCGGGCAAGGGCTTCGATGAAGTCGAAGAATCGGTCGCGAGCGAGTACGAACAGGCCAAGCCCGCTTCAGGATTGCCATGGGACGTTGCGCGCCCCGCCGTAAATGCGGTCTGGGAAAAAATGGCCGGCGTGATCGGTCCGCGCGATCCCGATCGCGGTATCCGCGGTTCGATTTGAGCGAAGCGACAATCCGCAGACTTACGCAGATTCATTTGTAGGGCAGGCGCTTCGCCTGCTCGGCAACCAGAGCGGTCGCACTACAATTCCTGATTAGAAGAATGTCTTCGCGATGATGCGGCAGGGGATGGGCTCGAGTGGTGGATTGGCGTCTTGGTTCGTGCCGGACCACGCGACGACGACGTCTTTGTCGCGATTGATGTAAACCAGCTGACCGGCCCACCCGCCTTTCGCCAGCTCGCCTTTATTACTGATCATGTCCCATTCGTAAGTCAGCGGCAGCATGCCATGCTCGTCGGGCGTCCGTTGATCGCCGTAGCCGGCAAACATCCGTTTGATGATCGCGTCGGAGATCACGCGCGGCTGGCCAGCCGGCGGATGGTTCGTAAACAATAGCCCGAAGCGCGCGACATCGCGCAGTGTCGCGGCCATGCCTGCGCCGGACACCGGATGGCCACGTTCGTTTTGGGTAAGGATCGCGTCGTGTTCCGCGCCCATTTTGCTCCAGATAAGATTGCTGATCGTGTCAGCAAGACTCTTGCCGGACACGCGTGAAACGATTTCGCCAATGACGATCGTGTTGCTGCTGGTGTAAGCCCATTTTTCTCCCGCGGGACGTTCACGTTTAATCGTGCGGAGCATCCCGAAAAGATCACCGCGCCGT
>QHRD01000147.1 GCA_003220005.1 Verrucomicrobiota bacterium
GGAAATCCACACGAACGAAGTGAAAGATGTCGTGGCCGTGCCGATGCAGGCCGTGACCATTCGCACTGGTGAGAGTAATTTGAGTCCGGAAGAAATCGAAAAGAAAAAGCAAAAGATCGCGCAGCGTGACAAGGGCGATAATAATGCGGAGTTCGTCAATGAACGCGCCGAGAAAGCGGCACAAAAAGGAGAGCGCGAAAGAGTGTCCAAGGTCGTATTCCTCAAGAAAGCGAACAAGGCTCAGTTGATGAAAGTGACGACTGGAATTTCCGACGACACTTACACCGAAATCAAAAGCGGCATTCAGCCCGGCGACGAAGTAATCTCGGGAAGTTACAGCGCCATCAGTCGCAAACTGAAGGACGGCGTCAAAGTGAAGATCGATAAAGAAGCTGTGAAGTGACGAGTGATGAGTGACAAGTGACGAGTGGCTCTGTTACAGCGTCTTGTATGAAAACAAACACTACTCGCAGTTACAAAGACCTGGTCGTTTGGCAGAAAGGAATTGCTCTCGCAAAACTTGTGTACGGGTTGACGCGGAGTTTTCCATCAGAGGAAAAGTTCGGGATCGTCGCTCAAATGCGTCGGGCAGCTGTTTCAGTGCCCTCGAATATCGCCGAAGGGCAGGCGCGACGCACCACGGGTGAATTTATTCAGTTCCTATCGCATGCGGAAGGTTCTGTCGCCGAACTCGACACCCAACTCATTCTAAGTATTGAGTTGAAGTTCTGTAGCAGCGCGACAGCCGACGCGGCCTTTGTGCTAATTGATGAGATTCGCCGGATGCTGAACGCGTTGCGCCGAAAACTCGCCACACGCGAATAACTCGTCACTCGTCACATGTCACTCGTCACTCGATTGACCGGGCCGGTCGTGATCGATATTGAGAACATCACCAAAGACTACGTGATGGGCGAGGAGGTCGTTCATGCGCTGCGCGGCGTCACCCTGAAGATTCATCGGAACGAATACATTGCTATCATGGGGCCGAGCGGCAGTGGTAAATCGACGCTGATGAACATGCTGGGTTGCCTCGATACGCCGACTTCCGGCCGCTATGAGTTCAACAGCAAGAGCGTTGCCGAAATGGATGACGATGAGCTCGCGGCCGTTCGCAATCGCGAGATCGGTTTTGTCTTTCAAACGTTCAACCTTCTCCCAAGATCAACATCGTTGCGTAATGTTGAGCTGCCGCTCATTTATGCGGGGATCGAGCCTGGCCGTCGCATGGAACGCGCGACGCAGGTGCTGACAGACGTCGGCCTGGGCGATCGCATTCATCACAAACCCAACGAACTTTCCGGCGGTCAACGTCAGCGCGTCGCAATCGCGCGTGCGCTCGTTAACGGGCCGTCGATTATTCTAGCCGACGAACCGACCGGTAATCTCGATTCCAAAACCGGCGAAGAGATCATGGATTTGCTCGAGCGTCTGTATGAGCGCGGTAACACGATCATCCTCGTGACGCACGAACGGGATATCGCAGCGCACGCGCGTCGTACCGTGCATTTGCGCGATGGACTTATCGAGATGGATCACGCCGGATTTATTCCGGAGCTCGACCTGCCGATTGCCGAAATGACATCGACATGAAACGGTTTCTCTACGAGCTGAGTGAGAGTTGGAAAATCGCAGCAGCGCAAATGCGCTCGAACCTGACACGCTCAACCCTCACGGCACTCGGAGTTATTATCGGAATTATCGCAGTCACATTGATGGGTACTGCCGTGAACGGCATATCGATCGGTTTCGATAAAAGCATGGCCGTGCTCGGCGACGATGTTCTCTATGTCACGCAATGGCCGTGGAAACCCGTGGATGACTGGTGGAACTACCGGGATCGCAAAAAGATCAAAACCGAATACGCTGAAACTTTGAACCGGATGATCGCGGCAACACCGAACTCGAACTTGGTTATCGCGGTGCCGACGTCGAATTTCATGCGATCGATTAAATATGGCGGCAATCAGGTGAACAATGTCTTCGTGCTCGGAACGACGTCGGATTTTATCGTAACCTCGACGATCGATTGCACATCGGGGCGGTTCTTTAACGAGCTCGAATCGCGTGGCGGCGCCAATGTCGTCGTGATCGGCTATGACGTGGCGGACGCGCTTTTTCCTTCCGAAAACCCGATCGACAAGTCGGTGTTGATCAACGGGCAGTTGTTCAAGGTCGTCGGCGTAAACACGCGACAGGGCACTTTTCTCGGTTTGTTCAGCTGGGACTCGATGGCGGCGATGCCGTTAGCTGCGTTTAACAAATATTTTTCGGCTAAAAGCGATTCCGACGTGCGCGTGAAAGTCAAAGACAAGACCAGGCTTGCCGATGCCAAGGACGAGCTCACCGGCTTGATGCGGCGTGTGCGCGGATTGCCTCCGGAGAAGAAGGAGGATTTCTCGATTAACGAGCAACAGGCATTCAAGAGCACGCTCGATCCAGTGAAAAACTCAATTGCAATTGCCGGGCTCTTTATCACCGGCCTCTCGCTTTTTGTCGGCGCGATCGGCATCATGAACATCACGTTCGTTAGTGTGAAAGAGCGCACGAAAGAAATCGGAACGCGCAAAGCGCTCGGCGCGCGGCGGCGAACGATCCTGCTACAATTCCTGATCGAATCGACAGCGCTTTGTCTCCTCGGCGGATTTATCGGGCTCGTGTTTGCTTATTTAATGTGCTTCGGGATCGGCAAGGCTTTCCCTTCGTTTCCAATCCATTTCTCGGTTGGCCTCGTGCTCCTAAGCATGATTGTTTCAATATTTACCGGTTTGTTCTCAGGATTCGCGCCCGCCTGGACAGCGTCGCGCCTCGATCCTGTCGCTGCACTCAGATATGAATAGGAAATTCGAAATCCGAATATCGAAATCCGAAACAAATCCGAATAGCAAATGACCAGAAACTATCTCCAATGAGCGATCAGGAAAATTCGAAGCCTTATGATCTGGAGGAGCGAAACGCGGTGTTTTCCGAACAGAGTCGCGCGTTTGTCAAAAGATTGCCGCGGACTATCGGAAATATCGAGGATGCAAAGCAATTCATCCGCGCCTCAGGTTCCATTGGCGCAAACTACCTCGAAGCCAACGAAGCAATCGGAAAGAAGGATTTTGTGATGAAGATCAAGATTTGCCGCAGAGAAGCGAAAGAAACTTGCTACTGGCTGCGCGCTTGCTTGATGTCGATGGCAAACTCGAAGGCCAACGCCAGCAACTCTCAGCTGAGGCAATGGAACTAATGAACATCTTTGGCGCCATTCTCAGGAAATGCGACTAACCGTGCCGTTTCGATATTTGGATTTTCTGCTGTTTGTTTCGGATTTCGATATTCGATATTCGGATTTTTAAGAAAATGTTATTCGGCGAGATCATAAAAATGGCGTGGTCGTCCCTCGGGACCAACAAGCTGCGCTCGGTGCTGACAATGCTCGGCATCACCATCGGCGTCTTCTCGGTAATTTCAGTGATGACCGCGATCGGCGCATTGCAATACTCGATTGAGAACGGCATTAGTTTTCTCGGTTCTAACATTTTTCAGTTCGCCAAATATCCGGCCAACGTGAGCGCGACCGGCGACGCGCAGGAAAAATTTCGCAACCGGCACGACATCACGTATAAGCAGGCGCTGCATTATTACCGATTGATGGAAGGTGAGGCTCGCGAGATCGCCCTCAAATGTTTCGGGTACGAAGTGAAAGCCCAGGCGGTTTATAACGGTGTAAAGACGACGCCGAGTCTTGAGATTGTCGGAACGAATCGAAGTTTCCTCACCGCGAATGCCTACACGCTCGGTTACGGTCGCAACTTAACAGATGAAGATGTCGATCTTTCGCGACGCGTCATCGTCGTCGGAAAGATGATCGAAAAAAGACTGTTCCCACACGAAACGCCCATCGGTAAAATCATTCGCGTCAGCGGGCACGTCTACACGATCGTCGGCGTGCTCGCAGAAAAAGGGACCGCTTTCGGCCAAAGCCAGGACGACCTTGTGATCATGCCGATTACACGGTTTTTCGAGGATTACGGCGAAGCGAAACGCACAGTGAACATCGCGACCCAAGCGTTCACGACGGATACTTATAATCGCACGTTCGATCGCGGCATTGGCGCCATGCGCATCGCGCGCGGCCTGCGCCCCGACCAGCCGAATGATTTTGAGATTTACAGCAACGACTCACTCAAGAGCGCGTTCGTTAGCGTGGCGGGGTATGTTCGAGTCGGTGCGTTCGTCATTAGTCTCATCGCGTTGGTCGCGGCTGGAATCGGCATCATGAATATTATGCTGGTGAGTGTGACCGAGCGAACGAAGGAGATCGGCGTTCGCAAATCGATCGGCGCGCGCAGCCGTGACATTCTGCGGCAATTCCTGACTGAGGCTGTTTTCATTTCCGAGGCCGGCGGCGTGCTTGGAATCTTTTTCGGAATCATCGTCGGCGATTTGCTGGCGGCATGGCTCAAGGTGGATCTAATCTTTCCTTACGGCTGGGCAATCGCCGGCCTCCTGGTCTGCTCAGCAATCGGCATCGGCTTCGGCCTCTACCCAGCCTATCGTGCCGCTAATCTCGATCCGATTGAAGCGCTGCGTTACGAATGATCTTCTTGTTCACGATCGATTGATATGGTTAGGAAGAGATGAAGCCATTCTTTCGCTCTTTCTGGAAACACTCCCAAACAGCGACCGGGATAGACGAAACAGGCTTTCGTTAAATCATAGTTTGGCCGACTCGATAGGCCAAATGATCGCAATCGGTGAATAGGATCAATGAAGAGGGCAGTAACTAGCGGGAAGCGACTCAACCATGAGCCTCCGGCGGTCACAGCGAAGCTTGGATGGCGGTATCACCATATCGGAATTCCACACACACAGCCTCGTGCTCGGGAGCATCATATCGCGCACCTCGGCGTTCATGTCTCCGGTTTTGAGACCAGTCCTTATGGGATCGAGTGGATCCGGTTCGAGCCGCATTGCCACGTCCCCGAGATCGTCAAAATTGTTCCGCACATCGCCTTTGCAGTCGACAATTTGGACGAAGCACTAAAAGGTAGAGAGATTTTGATCGCACCGACCGAGCCATCGGTTGGAGTTCGTGTTGCGTTCATACTCGACGATGGAGCACCGGTTGAGCTGCTGGAGTTTTACAGGGCCAAGACAGCCCGCTCAAAGACAAGGCACGCTGCCGAACAACGCGCTGCAGCTGATGAAGGCGCGCCCGTAAAAGGAAGGTCCCCTCGCAGGCGAGCGCGAACGCTCGTTAGTTAAAACTACGCTAATCCAAACCGAGCGCTCTGAATGTCGCATCGACATGTTTGAAATGAATGTCGAGCGAGCAGAGGCGGCCGATTTCGACCGGTGATAGTTTCGCCGTGATTTCCGGTTCGCGTTTCGCGTTTTCGGTAAATGTCCCCTCGCCTTTCCACGTTTTCATCGCGGCGCGTTGAACGGCTTCATACGCGCTCTTTCGCTCCGCGCCCGCCCGCGTGAGAGCGAGCAAGATCGACTGGCTGAAATAGAGACCCTTCGTCAGAGCTAGATTGTCGGCCATGCGCGTCGGGTAGATCTGCAACTTTTCAACGACGTCTCGCAATTTGGCGAGCATGTAATCGAGCAGGATGCATGAGTCCGGCAGAATGATTCGCTCGGCACTCGAGTGACTGATGTCGCGCTCATGCCAGAGAGCCACGTTCTCCAGCGCAACTACCGCGTTTCCGCGAAGCACACGCGCCAGACCGCTCAACCGCTCGTTTGTGATCGGATTGCGCTTGTGCGGCATGGCGGAACTGCCTTTTTGGCCTTCGCCAAAAAATTCTTCTACTTCCAGAACTTCGGTGCGCTGGAGATGACGAAATTCTGTCGCCCAACGATCGATGCTCGAAGCGATCACGGCGAGAGTCGTCATAAATTCAGCATGCCGGTCGCGCTGCACGATCTGGGTCGAGAGCGTTGCCGGTTTTAGTCCGAGCTTTTCGCAAACTACGCGCTCAATTTTTGGATCGATGTGTGCGTGGGTGCCTACCGCTCCGCTGATTTTGCCCACGCGGATGCGCTCGCGCGTTTGCGTGAGCCGCTCCTGGGCGCGCCCGAATTCGTCATACATGAGCGCCAGCTTTAATCCAAATGTGATCGGCTCCGCGTGCACGCCGTGACTGCGCCCGATCATCGGCGTCATTTTGAACCGGCGCGCCTGTTTCGCGATTTCTGTTCGCAGCGATTGCAGATCATCGAGGAGAATTTGGCACGACTCGTTTAGTTGGACGGCGAGGGTCGTGTCCAAAATATCTGATGAAGTGAGTCCCTGATGAATCCAGCGTGCAGCCGGCCCTACTGACTCGGCGACGTTTTCCAGAAAAGCGATGACGTCGTGGTTCGTTCGCTTTTCGATTTCCAGGATTTTCGGAATTGAAAATCGGGCTCGCTTCCGAATTTTCGCAGCGTCCTCTTTCGGGATCTGGCCCAGCTCCGCCATCGCCTCGCAGGCGAGCACTTCGATGTCCAGCCAAATCTGGAACTTGCGTTCGTCCGACCAGATCTTGCTCATCTCCGGCCGGGAATAACGGTCAATCACGCTCGAAACATAAAAGCGAGGGGCTTATGCGAAAAGCGATTTGTTCACGCCTGCTGTAGCGTCCGTTGTCCTCTGGCGCGCCATATCCGTGCGAAGGCGACTCAGCGCAGTGACCAACCACCGCGGCAAGTCCGCTGAGACAGCGGACACTACAGCACGCAAAACACGTTGTCGCCGCCAGGCTAGCAAACGCGGGCGCGCAGGAAACGGCCGTTGTCCTGCACACGCACCTGGCCGCTCGCTAGGAGATCCGCCACCGCTGCAACCGTCTCCCGGTTGCTGTTCGTGCAGGAACTGACCGCCAGAATCAGATCACCCAGGGAAAATCTTGCGCGTCGTTTTAAAATTTGCCGATTTCGTTTCATTTCGTGTCCGTTTCTTCCGGAGGCACCTCCCGTGCCATTCCCGACTGCGAATATCTCATCCATAAGTCCCATGCAGTTATTCATACGTTGTTCACTTTACCACTGACCGCTGAGCGACACTTTTGTTCAATTTTCAAACATCGAAATACAAGCGCTCTCCAACGTGGCGCTTTAAACGTTTTAGCCAAAACCCGGACGGCCATGCTGTAGAGTCTGCTGTCCTCAGCGGAGTCCCTGGCGTGCGCGCGCACTGTATGCGCTGAGGACAGCGTACGCTACAGACCGCGATTTAATTAGCTGGCTCGCTTACTCGCCTCCGCGCGGTTTCATCAACCGTAGGCTCAGCATGTAAAGAGCGGCAAAGAGCGCGATCACCAGCAGGATCCCACGCGATTGTCCATGAATAAAACGCACCAGCGCCTCCGGGCTCGTCAAAAGCTCCGGCTCAAGGCGATACGCTTTGTCGCCAAGGTAAGCCAGGATCGAACACCAAAGCGCGGAACCCGCGATGGTGACAAAACTGAAAACTCCGAAGTTCATCCGAACAATCCCCGCCGGGATCGAGATCAAATGGCGAACCACCGGAAGCAGGCGGGCAAAGAAAACTCCCCCCGCCTCGTAGCGGGCCAGCCAATGTTCGGCTTGTTCCAGTTTCTTTTCGCTGAGCAACACGAAACGGCCGTACTTTACAATGAGCGGGCGCCCGATGAACCGCGATGCCCAATACGTGATGGCTGAACCCAGATACGATCCCAATGTCCCGGCCAGCACCACGCCAACAGGATTCAGTTTTCCTTGTGCGGCCAAAAATGCAGCCGGCGGAATGACGATTTCGCTCGGGACTGGAAAGATCGAGCTTTCCATCGCCATCAGCACGACGATCCCGGTATAGCCGCCGGTCAACACCCAGTTGAACCAAGTTTCAAGAAGATGATGCATGTTGTCATTCCGAGCGAAGTCGCCTGCCAAGCCATAGCTTTATGCGAAGGTTGGAGCAATCTCTCGATTCGATGTTGAATGAATTCGCCCTAGTTCAGTCCAAAAACTAAAATTCGCAATTCCAAATTCACATGTCGATCTATCGGCGCGTTCTCCGCTACTACCGGCCATTCCTGTGGCAAACGATCTTTGGATTGTTTCTGGCGCTTTTGGGCGTAGGTCTGAATCTGCTCAAGCCGTGGCCGTTCAAGATCATCGTTGACGATTTTCTGCGCGCAGGGCCGACGATACGACCAGATTGGCGAAAGTGGGTTCTCCTGCTGTGTCTGGCGCTAATCGGGATCCAGTTTCTTTGGGGAATCATCAATTGGATCACAAATTATCTGTTCGTGAAAATCGGGTTACAAGCACTGCTCAAGTTGCGCACGGATTTGTATTCGTATCTGCAATCGCTCTCGCTCAAATATCACGATGCGCGGCGCTCGAGCGATTCCAGTTTCCGCGTGGCATACGACTCGCAATCGATTCAAACAATCTACAACAAGGGATTCACAAACATCTTCGGCTCGGTCATCACATTGATCGGCACTTTCATTATCATGCTGCAACTGGATTGGCAGCTTACCCTGGTGTCGCTTGGGATTGTTCCATTGGTTGTCGGCGCCATTTATCTCTTTGCGCATCGGATTCGCCGCGAATCGACATCCATTCAGGAACACGAAAGCGCTGTTCTCGCTCAGGCGCAGGAAGGC
>QHRD01000148.1 GCA_003220005.1 Verrucomicrobiota bacterium
GAACGCGTTTTACACGGAATACGGAAAGTATCCCGTTCCATCTACGGCGGTCGCGGGCGACTGCGTTTTTACAGCGAGTTTAGTAGGAGTCCCAAATTCGTATGGAAACGACTGGCTGTTTAACGAACTCCGGGGGTGCCCCACAACGGGTACGCCAGGTCCGGCTTGCTCTAGTAACGGCCCTACGAATAACACCCGACAAATCGCCTATCTCTCTCCACCGATCGCAAAGGATCAAAATACTCCGAGAAGCGGGTTAGGCACGACGGGAATTAACCTAGGTCGGTGGTTCGATCCCTGGAATTCGCCATACAACGTGGAGTTTGACAGCAGTTACGATAACAACGTGACCAACCCATACGGTGCCAGTGGAGGTGCAGGCACCGACCCGCTTTCGCAAGGTGTAATTGGATGGTCGCTCGGCATCGATCAACAACTGGGAACCAATAGTGATGGCATTTACAGAAACACGACGACTGGAGCCCAGTCCGACGACGTAATTTCGTGGCAGTGATTTCGATTTTGACGAGCGCGCGCTGGTTCGCGAAAGCCGTAGCAGTCGGCGTGCGCGTTTTCACCGCTCGCTAAAACTCTTCGCGGGTCCCTGATCAGAAGCCAATGTGAGAAATTCCTTTTCTCTCAGGGGTTACCGCTGGCTCATGGAGAAGATCGCACTTGCCAGCCGCGTATCGTGAAACTCGCCCGTGAAGCCTTCAACCTTTGTCCTCCATGCTGTTGTAAATATCCTGGAGTCGCTTTTTGAGATTTTCGTAAAATTCGGCTTCCTTGTCGTGGCCCTTCGCCATTTCCTCGCTGATTTTCCTGTTCAATCTTTGGATGATCAAGCCGAGGGCATCTTTGCCGCCCGGCAAATTACCGGGAACTATTCCCGTGCCGGCTTTCACAGCCTCCCACCATGGCTCCAACCAAGGAGGAAGATCGGGCGGCGCCCACGGCTCCGGCTCGGTCGCTTTACCGCCTTCCTCCTTTGATTTTTCTGGTTCGGTCGTTTCGGTGGAACCGGGTGGCTGCGGCGGTTGCGTGGCCGTTGGCGGGGGTGTCCATAAGTAGACTTTGTATTTCGGAGTGGCGGTCGGAGTCTGTGGCGGTGGCGGTGTCCATAAGTAGGTCTTGTATTTCGGAGTCGGCGTTGCTGTTGCTGTGGGAGTAGGAGACGGATTTTTTACGTAGTCGTCCACGACGGTGTTATGGCCGGGGGAAGAGGTGTGGGTCTTGTTAATTTTGATAGTGTTGCAGAATTCCAGAGGTGGTGGCTCATCGCTCTCAAACCACACGTCCACGATCTCGCCTGAAGGCAGCAGCTTGACTTTAACCGCCCAATGTCCTTTGGCGCCGCTGGGTTTATCTTCGACGTGCGCAATATCGCCGGGCTGCGCGACGGTTGAGGGCTTAGCTTCGGTTCCGGGCTTGAAGAATGCCCCCGGCTTATTGGTTGTTACGGCACCTTCAGGCACCTGCCCCGGCGTTTCCAGATTTTTTGCTTTCGCAGTCGTCAGCTCGACCTTCTCAAAAATTGTATCAATGCCCTGATCAACTTTTTTCTTCGTCTCCGGCGACATCTTTCCTTTTGCTTCAATTTGTTTGTAAACGACTTTCTTTAAGTCGTCTTTTGTCGCCGGCGGCGCGCCGGTGACCTGAGAAATGCGCGGATCACACCACGTGCTCCATTGCACCACAATGTCTTTTTGTTTTTGTGGATCGTGATACGGGAGATTCTTTAGCGCGCCGCTTTTCTGCAACTGATTGGCGGCATCATATTTCGCCGTACAAATGCGCAGCAAATCCCCCACTTGATTTGCAGGAAGATGTGAATTGGGATTTTGCGGAAGGGTTGGATCACCCGTGTTCACAACAAGATCGCCCGGCGCGCCTTTGCTCACCGGCGGTTTGTTTCGATTGATGCAAACGCCGTTCACCGGAACCGTAGCCGTGCCATGAGGATTGATGGTGACTGTTTGCGGTGTCGGACAAACATAGTCCTGATTCTTGCGGCTCCTGGATTCCAGCACCATTGGACCAACGTCGCACTTGATTGACTGATCGGTGAGATTCTCGATTTTCAGATCGAGAACGTGCCCGATCGTCTCGCCGGTACCTGCACTGTCAATCTTAACTTTACCGGCAGCCGCTAGAGCTTCTAGCGTCGGGGAACTCGTCGCCCGCTGTGGCGGCGCAGGAGACTTTTGTGCTCCGGCTGGCGTCGGCTGAAAAGCAAATATGGCAAACACAAATGCCGAGACAGCAAAGTGGGGATTTTTCATATTTTCTCAGGTTGGCATTGGTTGACTCTGATGTTGATCAGTTTGGTTTTCATTGGGAACGGCTTTGCTCTTTCGCCTGCTCACCGGTCAGCTGGACATCCGCAAACGGATTAGTCTTTGCGACCTCGCTACGTTTCTTTGCGGGCGGCTTTTCCTTCTGTTCTGTGTGAGCGGCCACGGGTTGCGGACCAGCAGGCACAGCGAACGGATCGGGTTCCGCTGTGCGCCGTCCAATTCCGCCAAGATCAATAGTTGTATCCATTCCAACTCCGACTCCGCCGCCGCTGTGGCTGTAACCGTGGCCCTGTTGTTTCGCTGCTTGACGGACCTGCGATTGGCTAGTGCGCGTTTGGGGTTTAGTGGTCTGCGTTTTGCCGGGCGCAATTTTGGCGGGCGCGCTCCTGCTCGGGGCGTTGGTGGTCGGCTGCCATTTTTGATGCGGAGGCGGGGTAGTTTGGGCAAACGCGTCTCCGTAGAAAATGAGAACGCAAGTAAAAATGGCAATTGATGGGAGCACTGTGGCGTGGTTCATAGTCATTTCGCGATTGAGGTTAACGGCAGCGAAAGTGTTTGTCCGTTCGCCAGCGTGATCTGAAGCCGTTTGTCGCCGGTAAAAATCGACTTCGGCCAATCGGCCTTGGTGTAAGCGTAACTTCCTTGCGGACCAAAGACCTTGTTGAGATCCACACCAACGCCGCCAACGCTGATTCCATTGCTGCCGGCTTGTGGACTGATCGATATCGGCAAGCCGGTATTTTCTTCGTGGCCAACCTTGCGATCTTCTCGAAAGACCGGGTTGATTAGTGCGCCGCTTTTATCGGCAAGCGCAATCTGCGCGGGCTTCACAATTTTTTTGTCTGGAGCGAACACACGAATGATCAGGCGTGTATTTTCCGGCCGCGCCTGTCCCAGGGTGTCGCCAACCGTGTCGATAATGTAACCGCCGCGCGTGTTCGTTGTGCGAAACGGGGTCAGTGGGCTGTTCGTGTGCGTAACTGCGTATGTCAGAGTTGCGACAGACGCAGCATTCAGCAGAATGACGATGCCGCGGGATGTTTTCATCCGCGTTTGGGGTTCAGTGCTTGATACTCAATTCACACAATTCATGTCAACCATGAAAATTGAACGTGCCGAAGGAGCGATTTTACGTTCCCGATTTTGTTCGGTTGCAATCGGCAGTCGAAAACCTAAAATCGGAAATCACATCGCGGGTGTAGTTCAATGGCAGAACGGCAGCTTCCCAAGCTGCACACGGGGGTTCGATTCCCCTCACCCGCTCACGCCTTGGCTTGAAGCGCAGTGGAAAACAACGGTGTGAACGTTCGCCGTAGCCTTGTACAAAGGCGGACTCACGTGCTACGAAGCTACGGCAGCAGGCCCGCTTTCTGATGCACTACGTCTATTTGGTGAAATCCGAATCAAATCCGAGACAGCAGCATACCTTCGGCATTTCGCCTCGACCTAACTTCGTCAGCGTCCGAAAAGTCTCCGAAACGATCGGAATATGCGGCCGGGGAAAGTCGCGGCCTTGTCGGGTAAACCGGGTACCTGCTGCGCAAACGGCCATTGCTCACCGCCATGGACCTGGCAGGCGGCAGTTGGCACTTTGTCGGCAGGCAGATCGATGTCGTAAGCGGTGCCGGCTCCCATGCACCCGGTGGTGGCGAGCTGACTGGAAGTCGAGCAGACGGTAGCGTGTTGGATCGGCATCGTCGGTTGCAACGGTTCGGCCGGATAATGCTGTGACGCTTTATTCATTACCTGTGTCCAGACCGGCAGCGCCAGCGCCGCGCCATAACCGTGCGGAATAATTGTTATCGGCTGATCGAATCCGACCCACACGCCGCAAGTAAGCGTACTGGTGTAACCGACGAACCAGGCATCTTTGTAATCGTTGGTGGTCCCAGTCTTACCTGCCGCCGGCAACCTGAAGCCGAGTGACCGCGCACTTGCCGCAGTGCCCTTAGTCAAAACTTCTTCCATTACTTGGGAAGTCATCCATGCTGCGCTCGGATCCAGCGCCGGCTTGGAGATGTGGGCGGCGAGATAAATCGGTTTGTGCTGCTGATCATCAATGCGCTCAATGATGTAAGCCTGTTTGCGCACCCCGGCATTGGGAAAAATCGAGTACGCCGCGCTGAGATCTTTCAGGTTCGTCTCAAACGAGCCGATATAGATCGCCGGTCCATGCGGAACATTTTGAGAAACGCCGAGGTCATTAGCGACCTTTTGTACCGCATCGAGTCCGGCGAATTGTCCAACTCGCACGCTCATGGTGTTACGCGAATGGATGAGGCCGTAGGAGCAAGGCATGACGCCGCCGTAGGTGCCGTCGGAATTCGCAGGCGACCAATTTCCCGCGCCATCAATTTCTCCGGGTTGAATCGGGCCATCGTTGATCGAAGCGCCCGGCAACAGCCCGTGGCTGAAAGCGACAGTGTAAACAAACGGCTTGAATGCTGAACCAACCTGCCGGTTTGTGGGAGCCATCGCCCGGTTGAACTTGCTTTGCGCGTAATCGCGGCCGCCGACGAGCGCGCGAATGCCGCCGCTGGCATTGTCGATTACGACGACCGCGCCCTCGAGGTAAGGCATGGACGAATCCCCTTCCCCGTTTTCGGGCGGTTTGTAATCCGCTTTAACCGGATGATGAAAATTGGATTGATGTTCGATTTTGGTGAGTTGCTTCTCGAGTGCGTCTTGTGCGCCGTTCTGCACGCTCGGATCGAGGGTCGTATAGATCGACAGGCCGCCATTATCGATCTGATCCTGGGTTAGCAACTGATTCACGTCCCGTTGCACCGCGTCCATGGCGTAATTCTCCTGGATCTGCGGCAGACGTTTGGGA
>QHRD01000149.1 GCA_003220005.1 Verrucomicrobiota bacterium
CTGTCGGAAGTGAACAATTGCCTCATCTGTCAGACCCTTCTGGAGGAGCGCATTGCCCATATTAGACTGCACTTTGGCGCGCTCGGTGCGGTTCGGCTCTAACTCCATCGCTTTTTGGAAATGAAGAATCGCCTCATCGGTCAGGCCCTTACGGAGCAAGGCCGTACCCAGGTCGGCCTGAAACATCGGGGAATTTGGCAACGAATTCACTGCCGCTTGGCAATGAGCGATTGCTTCATCGATCAATCCTTTCTCAAGAAAGAGCTTGCCAAGGTGGTTGTGCGCTACCTCGTTGTTTGGCGTCACAGCAAGCGTGTGTTTCCACAGCGGCTCGCTCTCGCGCCAATACGAGCCTTGAATCCATGCACTCCAACTCAAGAAGGCGATCACGGCTGTCGCTGCCGCGGTTAAAATCCATTGGCGGCGCGAGGCTTTCGCCAGATCGGCAATCATCCACGTCAGCGCAAGATACAGGCCGATCTGCGGCAGATATGTGTAACGATCAGCATGCGCCTGCGAACCAACCTGCACGACGCCGATCACAGGCACAAGCATCCCAAGGTACCAGAACCAACCGGTTACCAGATAGGGATGCCCTCGTCTCAGAGCGATCACTGCTGCCGTAATTCCGATCAGTAGCACAATAGAAAGAGCGACTTCCCAGCCGGGCAATGCCGTTTTGGGATAGGTGTAGAACGGCACCAGGCCGAATGGCCAGAGCATCTGGCGCACATACACAACGTAGCTCAGAAAAGCATTATTCAGCCGCCACCAAAACGGCAACCGCGAGATCGAAACGATCGCGTCTCCTTGGGCGAGAAGAGTAATAACCGAGGAGACCACACACAGCGCGAGCAAAGGGACTTTTTCCAATATGAGATGGCGAACCAGTGACCATCTTGGCTCTCCGTAGCTTCCTGAAGGCGACTGACTACTGACTCCTAATCTCCGACTTCCGACTTCTAACCTCTCATTTCTGATTCTGTTGAGCGGCCAATAGTCCAGGAGCAAAAGCACAAAGGGCAATGTCACCAGCATCGGCTTGCACATCAGTCCACACGCAAATAAAATCCACACGACCGCGTATCGGCCAAGGGTTTGCCGGTGAACGTAGCGAATGTAGGCGCCCAACGTCAGCATGAAGAACACGCCGCTCAACACATCCTTGCGCTCTGCGATCCATGCGACTGATTCCACGTGGAGAGGATGAATCGCAAAGATTGCCGCCACGAAAGCGCTGCGCCAGAGCGCTCCCGTCATCTGCGCGACCACAAGAAACAACAAAAGCACACCAACTGTGTGCAACAACACGTTCGTGAAATGGTGGCCGCCAGGTTTGCCCTCGTACAGCTCCCAATCGAGCATGTGCGTTAGCCAGGTGAGCGGATGCCAATTGTTGTAGTAGCTATGCGTGAACGCCCACGTTATTCCGTGCAGGCTGAGGCCGCTGGTCACCTCTAAATTGTCATAGACATACTGCGGATCGTCGTAGTCAACGAAGCCGTGACCCAGCGTCTGACCGAAGACCAGCCACGTAATCGCGGCCAGGAAGACACAAACGGCAACAATGGTGAGCGATCTCTGACTGATTTGATCGCGGAACATCCTCAGCACAGTGAGATTATTCTATGAGCCACAAATTACAGAGCAACCCTTCCGAGCGCATGGTTTTCGTTTTCGGAGAAATCAGGAAACCTTGGTACTTGGGGGTCTGGCATTTGGTGCTTTAGTGTTGCGCAATGGCTCAAGTAACAATCGAGGCAATCAAGAATGGCCCATACATCGTGACGGGCGAAGTGGAATTGATCGACGCGGACGGAAACAAATTTCCCGTGCAAAAGCGGATGGCGCTGTGTCGTTGCGGCGCGTCAACCGAAAAACCCTTTTGCGACGGCACGCATTCCAAGATCGGTTTCAAAGCCGCTGAAAAAGCAGTGCCGGAATCGATGGAATAATGTTTTGTCATTCCGAGCGAAGTCGAGGAATCTCTCGGATGAATTTTCGAATTGCACTCGTAATCGCAATCACATTCTTCGCCGCAGCGGTTCACGCTGAGAAGATTTCGCTCGTCGGCGCGACTGTGATTAATCCAGGGGACGGCAAAGTGCTGCCGAACGCGACGATCGTAATTAACAGCAATAAAATCGAACGCGTCGCGATGGGCAGACAAGACGCGGCCACACTCGGTAAACAGATAAGTTGCGTCGGCAAATTCATTTTGCCGGGCTACATCGATACACACGTTCACTTTTTTCAATCGGCAGATTTATTTACGCGACCGGACGGCACCGACTTGAACAATGTTCGGCCGTACAAAGACGAAGTCGCCTGGATCAAGTCACATCTTGATGACGTTTTCGCGCGTTACATTCGTTGTGGCATCACCAGTGTCGTCGATGTCGGCGGTCCGATGTGGAACTTCGAGGTGCGAAAAAAAGCGAACGCAACCGCAAAAGCGCCGCGCGTCGCCGTGGCTGGACCGTTAATCTCGAGTATTTCGCGCGAGAAGCTTGATCTTGGTGATCCGCCAATTGTGAAGATTGAAACTCCCGATCAAGCGCGCGAGTTCGTGCAGAAACTTGCCGGGCAAAAACCAGATCTGGTGAAAATCTGGTACATCGTGGACAAGGATCATCCGGTCGATTCGTTTCGGCCTATCGTGGGTGCGACGATTGAAGAAAGTCACGCGCACAAAATTCGTGTCGCGGTGCACGCGACCGAATTGGAAACCGCGCGGGCGGCAGTTGAAGAAGGCGCGGACATTCTCGTTCACAGTGTGATCGACAAACCAGTCGACGAGGCGTTCGTAAAGCTCCTGAAAGATGGGCACGTAATTTTGTGTCCGACCCTAGTGGTGTTTGAGCGCTATGGCCGCACCTTTTCGCATCAGTTGGATCTGACTCCCGAAGAACAGAAGTGGGGCAACCCCGAAGTGATCGCGTCGCTCGACGTCACGAAGATTCCTCAGGACAAATTGCCGCAGCGAATCAAGGACGCGTTGGCTGATCCGAAAGCTGTTTTGGATCGCATCAACAAGACGTATGAAGTCGCGCTGCCGAATTTGAAAAAACTAGAGGATGCCGGCGTGACCATCGCCGCCGGCACGGATGCCGGAAACATCGGCACAATTCATGGGCCAGCGTTGTTTCGCGAATTCCAGCTGATGAAACAAGCCGGACTGACACCGATGCAGATTCTGCAATGCGCCACGGCCAATGCGGCGAAACTTTTCGGCGGCGACACCGGCGCGCACATCGGCAAAGTCGAGGACGGCAATTTTGCCGACTTGGTAATTCTCAATTCTAATCCGCTGGAAGACATCGCACACGCTTCCGATATCGACAGCGTAATTAAGAACGGCGTGATTTATCCGGCTGACTCAATTTTGCGGTGAGGCCGGAGTTCTCGCGATCGCGCGGCCAACAGAAGCTAAAATCCCTTGCTCGCGTGCGAGAGGAGCCGAAAGTTTTTCTTGCTATGGCTACTTACCCAACTCAATACGCGCATCCGGAAGCGCTGGTGGAAACCGATTGGCTGGAGAAACATTTACGACACCGGGCATATTCCGGGCGCGGTGCATATCGATTGGCGCGCCGATCTCCAAGATCCGCTCATTCGCGATTATATTTCGCCGGAGAAATTTGCGCGGCTGTGCAGCCGGCACGGAATCACGCCGGACACGACCTGCATTTTCTACGGGGACAAGGCGAATTGGTGGGCGTGCTACGCACTGTGGGCGTTTCGCTTGTTCGGGCACGAGAAAGTTAAAATTCTCAATGGCGGTCGCGACAAATGGAAAGCCGAAGGTCGTCCGATGACGAGGGAAATCGCGGAATATCCGAGCACAGATTATCCGGTGCCGAAGAAACGTTTCGACAAAGAGATTCGCGCGTTTTTCGACGAAGCGCTGACGCAAAGCAAGAGTGACAAACCGCTGGTCGATGTGCGTTCGCCCGGCGAATACAGGGGCGAGATCACGCACATGCCCGAGTATCCGCAGGAGGGCGTGCTGCGCGGCGGCCACATCCCCGGGGCAAAGAGTATGCCGTGGAAAACCGCGACAAATGACGACGCGACATTCAAACCCGCGGGTGAAC
>QHRD01000150.1 GCA_003220005.1 Verrucomicrobiota bacterium
TCCGTCGCGCAGCGTTCGCTCGATCGATGCCAGGATTCGGTCGCGCCGCTCTGCATCCTGCTGATGTTGCTGATAATTATTGAGCCAAAACGCAGCGTAAACGCCGATGAACACCAACAGCAATTCCGCCAGCCAACGGCCAGAACGCGACAGACGCGAACGCTTTTCAATGGCTTGGGTCATGGTTAAAGCTCCATGTCTTCGGCGGTTTGTTGAGATGCTTAACATCATCAACATCGTCATTCCAGCGAGCGCACGCAGATTTGCGCGGAATAAACGAAGTTCTACTTTCTGGATTCCAAATGGGGTCTCGGGTCACGCGGAAGAAAACGTCGAAACGGCCTTCAGCCGGCTGTCGCTATTCGCACACGCATCGTGACCGGTTAATGGCCACCGCGCTCTGCATTCTGCTCGCCGGCATCGTCTGGATCGCGTTTGGAGAAACCGTTCATCACGAGTTCGTAAACTACGACGATGGTTCTTACGTCTATACCAATCCCAGAATAATCAGCGGTCTTACTCTTGATAATGTGAGATGGGCCTTCACTCATTTCCGCGCGGGCAACTGGCAGCCGCTCACCGCCATCTCGCACATGCTGGATTGTCGGCTCTATGGGCTCCAGCCGTGGGGGCATCACCTTAGTAACATCCTACTTCATGCAGCAACGGTTATCCTCTTGTTACTCGCTTTGTGGCGACTCACCGACAACCTATGGGCGAGTGCGTTTGTCGCTGCGCTCTTTGCTATTCATCCACTGCGTGTTGAACCGGTCGCGTGGGTCTCAGGGCGAGGTGATGTTTTAAGCGGCTTGTTTTTCATGCTCACCCTTTTAGCTTATGCGCGGTACGCGCGCAGCGACCGCTTTTTCGCTGGCCGTTATGCGACGGTGCTGATTCTCTTTGCCTTGGGGCTGATGTGTAAATCGACACTGGTCACGGTGCCGTTCGTGTTGTTGCTTTTGGATTACTGGCCATTGGGCAGGGTCAGTGCTCGGCCTGCCCATCGCACCTTCGGCGCGGGCGAGTGGCCCGTAGTCCGAGTTCTGCTTCTTGAAAAGATTCCATTCTTTGCACTTTCTGTCGCATCGTGCGTGGCTGCAATTCTGGCGCGCGAAGTGACTCCGAGGGAGGTTGATCACGCTTTCGCCGAGCGTGCCGGCAACGCTGCACTGTTTTACGTCGCGTATCTTGGTCAGATAATCTATCCAGCGCATCTGGCGGTCCTGTATCCATATCCGAAAGGCGGCCCGAACGTCGCCGTAGCCGCCATTGCGCTTCTCTTGCTGCTGATTATCTCGGTGGTTTTGTTTCGCTGGCGCAGGACCTATCCGTTCGCTTTAACCGGCTGGCTTTGGTTCCTGGGTATGTTAGTCCCAATGATTGGTCCCGTTCAGATAGGCTCAATAGCAAGAGCCGACCGCTACACTTACTTGCCCGGGATTGGTTTGTACATTCTCGGGACTTGGGGAGCGATGGAGCTGTTCAAAAGCTCAGATTACAAACGCGAAATATTGCTCGTTGTCGCCTTGCTTATAACAGGGGCATTCATAACACGCAGCTATTTCCAAATAGCCTATTGGCAAGATAGCGAAACACTGTGGAGGCATACCGTTGATGTTACCCATGACAATTTCATTGCTCAGAATAATCTCGGCGGTACGCTGCTGGAGAAGGAAGATATCAACGAAGCGATCACGCACTACAAACAAGCCCTCGAGATACAGCCGGACGCGGTGCAGGTCCAAAGCAATCTCGGCAATGCTCTCGTCCGAGCGGGTGAGGTGGACGAAGCCATCCTTCACCTGCAAAAGGCGCTCCAGATCGATCCGGCTTATGCGGAAACGTATAACTTTTTCGGAAACGCTCTTATGAAGAAGGGACAAGCTGCCGAGGCAGTCCGTTATTACCAAAAGGCTGTTGAGCTCGACACGAGTTATGCCGACGCCCGCAATAACCTGGCCGTCGCTTTTTTGCGAAGCGGTGATTTCAAACAAGCCATTGCACATTATAAGCAGGCCGTTGCGATCAATCCTGGATCTGCTGAGATGCAGTACAATCTCGGTAACGCGCTCGCCCGCGAAGGGGACTGGCCCGGCGCCATTGCTTGCTACGAGGCTGCGCTCAGCACGGAACGGGACTCTGTAAGGGCTGCCAAAGTTCGCAACAATCTCGGTGGCGCCCTGGAGAAAATCGGCAAAAGCGACGAGGCGTTTGAACAATTCACCAAGGCCGTGCAAATGAATGGAAGTTATCCTGAAGCGCATTTCAATCTCGCACGAATGCTGGCGCAACAGGGCCGGCGGGACGAAGCGGTTGTTCATCTGAAGGAGGCATTGCGGCTTAGACCCGGATACGAACAGGCAAGAAAGCAGTTACACGAACTCGGCATGACAATGGTGGAATGAGCCGCCACGTTGACCGCGATGTTAGCCATTGGAATCAATGACAGCTGTGGCGTATTTGATTGCGCAACAAATCAGCGTTCCTAAATTAAGCGGCTGAAAACAACCAGTGGAACAATCCCGATCAGTTCAAAATTTGACCGATTTCGTTGTGCGCTCGATCCAAAGAGCGCAGGCAGACGAATCGCCGTTTTATCATTTGAGATTCGATGGAGTGTTTCCGGATGACTTCTACGCGGCGATGTTGGACGCGATGCCGGTGGCAGACGGCGGCTACCGGGCGCTGTCTGGCAAAGCTAAAGTAAGGAATGTGACAGCCGAGGGAAAGCCGACCCGCACCAAGATCGATCTTTTCCCTGAATACATCCGCCACTTGCCGCCGGAAAAACGCGAAGTCTGGGATGTCGCAGGCCGCGTTCTCCGTTCCAAAGAACTGGGAAAAATTTTCGTCGAGCGACTTGCACCAGGCTTAAAACGCCGGTTCGGAGCTGATTTCGCGAAGGTGCGAATGTATCCAGTGCCAATCCTAACACGCGACACTGCCGGTTACTTCATTACCGCGCACTCGGACACGCTCTGGAAAGGCATCACCGTCCAGTTCTACCTGCCGCCCGACAATTCGACGCAGCAGATCGGAACGATTTTTCACGAGCGACTGCCGAATGGCAAGAAGCCGAAAAACGCGCAGATGCTATTCTCGCCGAATACCGGCTACGCGTTCGCGGTTGCCGATAATACCTGGCATTCGGTCGGTCCGGTGGGGCCGGAGGTAAAAACGCGGGACAGCATTTTGCTCAGATTTTTGCGCAATCGCGGACGGCGACTGCAAAATGTTTTGCTCAGTGAGATGCGAAATTTGAAGCGCAACTAACGTTTCACTCCTCTGTCATGTTGAGCGAAGCGAAACATCTCTGATTATTTATTGGTTCACGTGCTGTTCGAACAAATTGTCAGAGATTCTTCGCTTCGCTCAGAATGACAATCATAAATCAGCGAGGCAAGGGTTGTTCCATGTTCGCGAGCGCATACGCAGCAACCGCTACGACAGCGGAATTCTCCGCCAATTCTTTCGGCACGATCTTGTCCAGCGTGTCCGCAGCGGTGTGGTGATAATTGAAATAGAAACGGCTGTCTTGGATCGGACTAAAAGCCGGCACGCCTGCTTTCTCCAGCGGTTCAATGTCGGCACCACAGTGTTCGACCAGATTCAGTATGCCCGCGCCTGAATCCTGCAAAACTGCCGCGACGGGCGCGAGAATCTTTTTCAGTTCCGGCTTTCCCTTAATATTTATGCCCAGCGGGTGGCCGGCACCGCCATCTGTTTCCATGGCCGCAAAATGATCCTCTCTTCCATGATCTTTTGCGTACTGTTTTGAGCCGCGCGATCCATTCTCTTCGTTTATCCACGCGATCACGCGAATCGTGCGCTTCGGTTTGAGATGAAGTTTTTGGATCAGATTCGCGGCTTCCATGGAGACCGCGACCCCTGCGCCATCATCGATCGCACCTGTGCCGAGATCCCATGAGTCGAGGTGACCGGAAATGATAATCATCTGTTCGGGATGCTCGCTGCCTTTGATGTCGCCGATTACGTTGTAGCTCTCGACATCGGGTAGTTGCTGCGGCGTGAGAACCAATTTCATTTTCACCGGCCCTTGGCGTACGAGATCAACGATCAAATCTGCATCTTCCG
>QHRD01000022.1:0-4916 GCA_003220005.1 Verrucomicrobiota bacterium
CCACATCCGACAAGAGCAATGAAACCATCGGAATAGTCAGCTTGTAGCGAGTCGGGAAATAAGCCGCGCCGCAAAGCGCGATCGCAGCGAGTGGCGTGAAGTTCATCCAGCCGACGGCGTCGATTGGTCCAAAAAAGCCAAGCAGGATGCGAAAAAGAATCGCTGATGTAACGAGGAGAAGCGCAGGGATCATTCCACAGAACTTATCCGGTCAATGCGATATGCAAAGGGCATTTACTGTAGCTGCGTCTCTGCGCATCGCCTCCCACAGGGAAGCGGCTACAGCTGGTCACTTCGCCGCGGCGAGCGCTTTGTTTAGCCGCGCTTTACAACGATTGGCTGCGTTTTCGTGAATGATTCCGCGTTTGGCAGCTTTATCGATCGTCGAGATTAACGCACGGATTTGATCCGCGCTGGGCGTTTGCGTGGAACGCGCCTGCTTTTGCATGGTGCGCAACCGGGTCACGACGCTGCGATTCCGCAGCGATCGTTTCAAAGTCTGGCGAGCACGTTTGGTAGCTGATGTGGTGTTGGCCATTGTCGATTAAAATTTTGTGAAGCAGGCCGGGCGTCGCGACCAAGCCGAAGGTTACAAGCTCTTGCCCAGTGCGAGCTTCGCTTTTTCTCGCTCGCCAGCAAGCGTTCCACCCATTCGCATTTGCTCGATGCTAAGTGTGCCTGAATCAGATACTGGTTCAGGCTGCGGCTGTTGACTGGCCGGTTTTTCGTTTTGCACGACCGACGTGCTAACAGGCAGTGGCCGCGCCTTGGGCACTTTGGGCAAACGATCAGGCGTAATTTGCACCAGGGCCCCCAGGGGAATTTCATGATAGAGCACAGCCACGTCGGCGGCCTTCATTCTGATACAACCATAGCTGGCCGGCCTCCCGATGAATTTTTCCTCCGGTGTGCCATGGATGTAGATGCCACGGTGAAAGGCTTGCGCGTTTTGGGCTTCAAGTCCGCTTAGCCAAATGATCCGCGTAGTGACCGGATCCCGCCCGGGAGCATTTGGCTGGAGAATTTCGCCGGTCAACTGCCGATGGTGAAAGACAGCCCCCACTGGCGCGTTATCACCGATCTTTTTCGCAACCATCAGGTAACCGAGCGGCGTCGTCATTTTGCCTCGAAAATCACCGACTCCGTATTTCGACGTCGAGACGGGGTAAATTGCCACTCTCCCGCCGTTCTCCATGAGCATCAGCTTCTGGTCGCGGATACTGATTATCAGGCGATAGGACGGATTGAGCTGTAAGAGCGGTGTGGCCGAAAATGCCGGCGTGATCGAAATCAGACTAAAAATTGCAGCTACCGCCCGAAACATGGCAATCCCTTACCCGATAATTCGGGTTTTGTCACGCAGGAATTGCAGCGCTTGCGCGTGAGCTGTCAAAATTAACTCTCGACCACCGACTGCTGAATGAAGAAACGCAAACGTAAAGGAAACCGCCCTGGAACATCAACAGGAACGGCACTGAGAAGAACTGGCCGTGTGCAATGGCGAACACCACGAAGTAACTAAAATAAATCGCGAAGGCCAGTTCGGGCAATGGAAGCGTTGATTTGAGCGGCCGGTACTTGCAGCTGCGCCACCCCTGTGACCTGCGTTCAATGCCATATTTGGGTGTGCGCTTGAAATCGGATTTGTGATTGATGAGCGCTTCCAGCACCGCTCGCGCGTTATTCAGCGAGAGACCAATTCCCAAAGCAAGCAGGCATGGTAGAAAAAGAATCTCCTTCATCCATGTCCGCGGATGCAGCTCCCGCTGGGCACAAATATAGAAAACCGCCACAGAGGCCGAGGCGGCAAGAAAGATCGGAATATCGATGAGCACTGTGCGCAGCCAGCCGCCCTCGGGACCACCAGTGGATGGGTGCAAAAGAACACACAGAAACGCAAGAAGCAGGTAAGCGAAGTTAGACATCAAATGGCCCGTCGCCTCGAGCTTGATTGGAAACGGAAGCTGACTGCGCCAGATCGTGGGCAACAATTTCTTGCACGTTTGGACCGAACCCTTGGTCCAGCGATGCTGTTGAGACTTGAAACCGTTCATGTCCACGGGCAACTCCGCAGGAGTGACCACGTCTGAAAGATAAACAAATTTCCAGCCCGCCAGCTGAGCGCGATAGCTCAGATCAAGGTCCTCGCATAGCGTATCATATTGCCAGCCCCCGCTCTGTTGGATGCAGGAACGCCGCCAGAGTCCGGCGGTTCCATTGAAATTAAAAAAACGCCCGCTGCGACTACGTGCAATCTGCTCAAGCAAGAGATGCCCATCCAAAAAAATCGCCTGCATGCGCGTGAGCAATGAATATCCACGGTTTAAGTGGCCCCAGCGGGTCTGGATCATTCCCACCTTGGGATCGGTGAAGAAATGAATGGTCCGTTTTAATAAGTCCCTTTGCGGGACAAAATCGGCGTCCAGAATACAAACGAATTCGCCCTCTGCCGCCTCAAGCCCCACCGCCAGCGCGCCAGCTTTGAAGCCGGTGCGTTCAACACGATGAATCCGCTGAACATTGAACCCTTGCTGACGCAATTCCTCCGCGCACGAGGCGGTGATTTCACGCGTCTCATCGGTTGAATCGTCGAGTACCTGAATTTGCAGAAGCTCCCGAGGATAATCCAACTCGCTCACCGAACGGATCAATCGCTCGGCCACATAAACCTCGTTGAAAATTGGCAACTGCACCGTCACCTTCGGCAGTTGTTCAAAATAATGGGCAGGCGTCGGCACCCGCTTCCGGTTTTTCAGATAGAGGTAAATGATGAAGTAGCGATGGACGCCATATGCAGAGAGGCCCATGAGCACGCTCAGGTAGCAAACCGTCCAAATGATATGTCCGACACTTCCTTGCATAGGAGTTTCTACGGCCACCAATCGTTGAGCCAGTAAGGGCGTCATCATGCCGTTCTCAGCCGTTGCGTCAATCTCAAAATCGTATGTTTGCCTGTGGGAACCGCGGTCATATTGTGTTGATACGCAGTGGTCTCCTATCGATCTTCGTAATTGCGGGAGCGACCGGTTCTGGCAATCTTTAGGGTCGTCCGCTGCTTGAAAAAATTGCGCTGATCTAAAGGCAATTCAACCTCTCCCGACATTCGCCCTTGCCTCAGCCGATGAGCAGGTTAACCGTGATAGGCCAATTTTTTTTCTCGCGAAAGGCAGGCATGCAGCTGGGAGATACCATCACGAAACGAAGGCGCGACCGTTTCGAGCGTTCCAAGATCATCTTTCCTATTCTTCTGGCGGGATGGATCCCGTCGATTCTGACGCTAATTGTTTCCTATACGATCCTGCGCGATACCTTGGAATCGCGGATTTTGCGGGACCGGCAAACTCTGATCCAATTGGTAGGCCATCTGGTCGGCCACGATCTCAGTCGCAGCAGCGACATCATTAACTATTATCAGACGCTCCCTGACGTTGCGCGAATTCTGGGTGGGACAAATCCCACGCCTGTTGCTCAGCAATGGCTCAATACGGCATTTTATTCGCACCCGAACATCGATGGAATGTTTTTTTTGGCGCCCGATGGCGCCTTGATCGCGTCAATCCCGACGGCCCCCGAGATGGTCGGAAAGGATTTTGGCTCCAGTTTCTGGCGCGAACAAGCGAACGCATCCGAGGAACCGGTGGTCTCGCCCGTTCATGCGCGGCTGACGGATAACCGGCTGGTCACCAATATCGTCGCGGCAGTGCGCGCGCCCGACCAAAGAATTCTCGGCTATGTTGGCGACTCGGTTCTTGTGGAAAGAATTGGCCGCCGTTTGTCCACGATTGAATTTTCCGATCGGTTCCTGTTCGAAGTTCTCGATCAAAACGGCGTTGCGCTTTTTGCCAATGATTTTAAGCCGAATCCAGGCGGCAGTTCCGCGGAGGCTGGCGTGTTGATCAAGGAAATCCGCGAAAACAAAACGGGACATTTTGAGGAACACGGCAGCCTCTATTCATTTAGTCCGATCGAGAATACCGGTTGGGTGGCACTCGTGGAACAGCCGAAAGCGCTGGCTTACAAACCGGTTCATGATCTGCTCCAGCGGATGACGTTGCTGGCAGCCTGGCTGGTCGCCCTTACAGCAGTGTTCGCCTGGCTGGGCAGCCGGTTTTATCAACGGCAGATGGAATCCAAGGAACGGCTCGAACGTGAAGTAGTCTTCAACGAAAAAATGCTGGCGAACATGCCCAGCGGAATCGCTTTTGTGGATCCAACTTCGCGTCGCTTCCTCCACGCCAACGACGCCTTTGCGCGCATGGCGGAACGCTTTGGAGACCTGCCAGCCAGCCGCGACATCACGGAAATCACCTGCGACGACGTGAAGATTGCGCCCCCCGGTGCGATTGAGCGAGTGCTTACGTTTGGAACGCCATTTCACCTGACGGAGCACGCGTTGAAAGATCAGACCGGGATGACGCACTTTTTGGACATTAATCTGCTCCGGCTACAGGGCGCCCATGAAACCATTCAGGGCGTCCTTTATCTGGTGGAAGACAAGACGCGCGACGTTACGTTGCGTCAGGAATTGATTGCTGCGAACGCTGCCAAGGACCAATTCCTGGCACAATTGTCCCACGAGCTGCGCAGTCCCCTCGCGCCGGTTATTGCGATGGTGGGAGAACTGGAAGCTGAAGTGCCAGATTCTCAGCCTGTTCGAGAAGCGCTGGAGGTCGTTCGACGTAACGTCGAGCTGGAAGCGCGGCTAATCGACGACTTACTCGACGTTACGCGTATCTCGAAAGGGAAACTGCAATTGAGCTTTGAGACGATTTCCATCCACGAAATCTTGCAGCGCGCTTACGAGATATGCCGGAACGAAATCGAGGCAAAGAATCTGGAAGTGAAGTTTCGGCTTCAGGCCGTTCATACGTACGTGCAGGGCGATCCGGCACGCCTGCAACAGGTCTTTTGGAATC
>QHRD01000022.1:4967-9503 GCA_003220005.1 Verrucomicrobiota bacterium
ACACCGGCATTGGCATCGAAAAGGAAGCAATCGATAAAATCTTTAACGCATTCGAACAGGGACAAGCCGAGATCACCCGTCGCTTTGGAGGGCTCGGGCTTGGCCTGGCTATCTCGAAAGCGTTGATCGACGCGCATGACGGGCAAATTCGCGTGCAGAGTCCCGGAAAAGACCAGGGCGCCACGTTTTCAGTGGAACTGAACACCGTGTCGAGTCCGGTTGGTCGCGATGGCGAGAAGCAAGATCAACCAGCAGACCAGGAAACAGAAGCGACCGCCTCAAAGCACCGGCGCGTCCTGCTGGTGGATGATCATTATGATACTTGCATCGGAATGAAGAGGATGCTGGAGCGCCGCGGCTACGAAATTACCGTAGCCCATTCCGCAGAACAGGCAGTCGAGAAGGTCCGCATAGAGGATTTCGATCTGCTCATCAGCGACATCGGATTGCCCGATCGCAGCGGTTACGAATTGATGCGTGAGCTGCGGGTCAACAAAGATTTGCCCGGGATCGCACTTAGTGGCTTCGGGAGCGAACAAGACGTGAAGCAAGCCAGAGAGGCGGGTTTCGCCGAGCATCTCACCAAGCCAATTAATTTTGAGCGCCTGGAAAAAACGATCCAGAATTTGCTCTCGTGAGTCGCGAAGCAGGCAATTTTGTCTGAGGAACCCGGCAAGACATGATTGTCCGCATTCCTACTGTCCGCTTGTTACCGTGGCTTCTGTTTTGGTCTTGCGCTCCGCCGCTTCTTTCAGTTGACGTGAGAGCTTCTCAACGCGCTGACGCATGACTTTGCCAGCCTTAAATTTCACCGTGGCGCGCGGCGGGATCACAAAACTACTGCCGGGCTGATTCGGGTTGCGTCCAACTCGCGGCTTTGTCAGGCGGGGCTGAAAAACGCCAAAATTGCGCAGCTCAACCGGGATGTTGTTTGCCAAACTGTCGGTGATTTTGTCGAGCGTGCGCTGGACGACGTCAAAGACTTGGTGCTGAACCATGCCGGTTTGGTTGCTGATAGAAACGACGATGTCGCGCTTGGTTAACTTTGACATATCTATTTTAATAATCGTTTCATGCGGCTACGGCGGTGGCCACTGCTCGCAAAAACGATAAATTTTTTATAGCCTAAGCTGTTCGAGAACAACACGAAACGCAACTCGCTTCCCCCGTTTGCATGAATCACTGCGCCTTCCGCCAATTCTCACGCGCAGGCGGGGCGGGATAATCATTGGGCGCGATCTCGTGCGCCGTTCGAAAATGCACTTTTGCCACCTCGCGCAACGCTTCTGGCCCGTGCGTTTCCACCAGTTTCCTCGCGGCTTCTTTTACATTCGGTGATACGCCCCGCTCTAATCGCAGCCCGAGGTCTTTGCTTTTGCGCTCCAGCCAGTTGATGAACGCCTCTCGCGCCACGACCGACGCCGCCGCCACTGCAATGTCCGATTCCGCTCTCGGACGCTGCTCGATGGCGATCTTGCTGCCGTGCTTCAGCAACGACGCGTTAATCACCCGCGCATCCGCGAACTGGTCGGACAACGACCGCGAGCATGCCGGTTTTTTCGCCAGCAAATTCTCGATCACCCGCGCGTGCCCCCAGCCAAGCAGCCGGTTTAGATTGCCAAACTTCTCGTAAAGCTCGTTGTACTTCGCCGGACCGATCAGCACAGTTTCTAATAAACCTAGCGAACTTTTGCGAATCGTATCCGCCAGCGCGCGAATGCGCGCATCGGACCCGATCCGTTTGCTGTCCACGACGCCGGTATCGAGAAATTCGCGCGCGATAAGACGGTCAACGTAGACACCGGATATCACCAGCGGTCCGAAAAAATCGCCTTTCCCGCTCTCGTCCACACCGAAATGCGGCTCAAACATTTCGGGCGAATGCACTTCCTCGTAGCCTAGTTTCGCCTCGCCCAAAATTTTTGGCTCCAGTTCGAATTGGACGAACTCCTGCACTCCTCGGCCCTGTACGAGAACTTTTGGGCCCTTCTCGTAAACGGCCACACTCAGCCTGTTTTTTTGGGCGAAGAAAATCGTCCATTCCTTCGATGAAAACTCGAACCCGAGCTCTTCCAGCAACGCTCGAAGGTTTATCGCCTGTTCTTTCGTGAGCGGGTGAGTGTATGAATTCAAGACCCAACGCTCAACGCTCAACCCGCCTTCGGCAAGCCTACGGCGTGGCAGGCGCTCAACGCTCGGCCGTTTTGTCATTCCGAGCGGAGTCAAGGAATCCCTGGTTGTTTTCCAAAGGATATTTAGAGATGTCTCGACTCCGCTCGACATGACAAGGTAGAAGCCAGTCGTGCGAAATGTCATTCCTCCGAAAAACATTCGCGCGTTTCGCAGGTCTCTTCTCCGCTGGTATCCCCGCCACGGCCGCGACCTCCCCTGGCGTCGAACACGCGACCCATACGCGATCGTCGTCTCAGAGTTCATGCTCCAGCAAACTCAGGTCGTGACCGTGATTCCTTTTTACCATGAGTGGCTGCGCCGATTTCCTAATTTCGTTGCACTGGCTCGCGCTCCCCAAAATGACGTTCTGCGCGCCTGGCAAGGCCTCGGCTATTACGCCCGCGCGCGAAATCTTCATGCCACCGCAAAGGCCGTCGTACATCGGCGCCGCGGACGCTTTCCACGTTCAATTGAACAAATGCAAAAACTTCCAGGAATCGGAAAATACACCGCGCACGCCGTCGCCAGCTTTGCCTTTAATCAGTAATCTTCGCAAAGCCATCGATTCCGTCGCCGGCCGGACAACGCTCTGGGAACATGCAGCGAGTCTTCTTTCGAAATCCAACGCCCGCATTTACAACTCCGCACTGATGGATCTCGGCGCACTTGTTTGTATTCCTCGAAAGCCCAATTGTGGGATTTGCCCGGTAAAAAAATTCTGCCTCGCAAAAAATCCGAAAACGCTGCCGGTCAGGAAATCTCGCACGCGTACAACGCGACTCGTCGAAAAGCATGCATTTGTGGTTCGTCAGGGAAAGATCTTACTCGAACAATCATCCAAACGCTGGCGCGGCATGTGGATTTTGCCGCCCCTTAACCGTGACGGCTTAAAGCCGTCAAGTTCGCAACAACGTCCACTTTACACGTCGGTGTTTCCATTCACGCACCATCGCGCGACACTCCAAGTTTTTCGCCTTCACGCACCATCGCGCGACACTCCAGGTTTTTCGCCACGGGGCGCAGGAGATTACGAACGAGCAGCGGCGCTGGTTTCGTATTCGTTCGCTCGACTCGCTTCCTATTCCGTCCCCGCACCTCCGCGCGATCACGGACCTGCTTGGAGTTCCGCGTTTACGCGGTCCTGGGGTGCGTACTCCACAATCCGCCGCCTGAAGGTGGAACTCCAAACGGTCGCTTCTCACCGCAGCAATAGCAGCACCGCAACGCCCGCTACGGCTGTCAGGATCGTGATCGGAATTCCGAGACGTGCGTAGTCCCAAAAACCAACTTCCAGATGTTCGCGCGCGGATTCCACGACGATCATGTTCGCGACCGAACCAACGATGGTAAGATTCCCGGCGAACGTCGTCGCAAGCGCGAGCACTTTCCACATCAACACCGGTTCCACAAAACGCGTGATCCATTTTCCCGCAACGAGCACGAATGGCACGTTCGAGAAAATGTTTGAGCCGATCACCGAGAACCAACTCAAGTTCCAGGCCTGCGTAACCGCGCTTGCTCCAAAAAGAGGTTGGAGATGCCGATAAATCGCGTCCGGCAGGCCGGTGTCGCTCAGGCCATCGACGACCACAAACAGGGCCGCAAAAAATACCAGCAAGTGCCAATCAACAAGCTTCAGCACTTCGTGTGTATCCCGGCGCGCGAGCACCATGATGAGCGACGCGCCTGCAAGCGCTGTCCATGCAAGACTTAATCCGGCGAGAAAACAGGCGAAGATTGACACGAACACAGCGCAAACGAGAGCGAACAAACCGCGATCGAGTTTCGGGATCGGATGAGGTTCTCGTTCAACCGCGGCTTGCCGCAGGACGTTTCGAAAACCAAACCGCAAAATTACAAAGTTGATCGCTAGTCCAACGATTGCTGCCGGCACGAGCGACCACGAAAATTGCGCGAACGGAATATATGAAAAATGCCCGATAATCATGTTTTGCGGATTGCCCACGAGCGTGGCGACGCTGCCGATGTTTGCGCTGGTCGCGAGCGCGATCAGATACGGCAGCAGCGGGAGTTTGCCGCGCCGGATCACCGCGATTACAAGCGGCGTCAGCATCAGACAGATCGTGTCGTTCACGAGCAGTGCCGAGAGAACGCCGGACGTAAGCGTGAGATAAAGCAATAGCCGCTGGGGCGTGCGTGAAAACTCGAGAACGGCGTCAGCCGCCCACTCAAAGAAGTGTGCCAGGTAAAGATACGCGGACACCAGCATCATCGCGAGCAACAAGACGATCGTGTCGTAGTTGACCGCGCGATAAGCGCGCTCCGGCGTCATCACCCCGGTCGAAACCATCAAAACCGCGCCGAGCAAAGCGGCCGCCGGTCGATTCAACGGCAGAATCCTGA
>QHRD01000152.1 GCA_003220005.1 Verrucomicrobiota bacterium
TCGCGGACAGCAGCGGGGCCCTGTGCGTCGGAAGCGCGCGATCGATACCGGGGGGACATAGCGCAAATCAGTTGTTCGTTTTTACCAGAAAGAGAAGCGGTTGCAACACTTTTTTGTACGCCATTGTGCCTATTGCCCAAAAAGGAGAACCCCTTGAGAAGTAATTCCCTAGGACGTAGGTCGGAAAAAACTTAAAGAAATTTGGAAACTTCAAGCGGAAAAATCCGTAGAACATTGATGTGTCACCAATTTAGTTGGTGAAATAAGACACGAAACCCCCCAAAACCGAAAAAACCAAAAAATGAAAAGAACAATCACAATTACTCTAGCAATTGCAGGGTTACTGGGACTTGCAGGAGTCCTTTACGCCGCCAATCAAAGTTTCTTTGGCGGTGCGCAAAACCCTACCTCCAATGCCAACTCGGCAGGCGGAGGCGCTGCGCCGGCGGCCACTCACTTTTTCTTTAGCGCTGTCCAAGACCCTACATTCGGTGCCGGGCCCATAGGCGTGGCGGCTGCACCGGCTGATTTGATCGCGACCAATTACTGCACNNNCTCACAATCGTCAATAAGATCGCCTGCGATGGAAGTTTCGCGCCGATCGCGCAAATCCCGACTCCTAATGGCGGTGGGTGCCAGGAATTATACATGACCATCGCTCCGAATATGTCTGCGAATGCCGGGTTCACGCCGCGCGACTATTTTGTCACGGCAGGTCAGATCATCTATCAGTTGCGGCTACCCAATCCTCCTACGCCGTTTGCATTCATCCCAGACGGAGGCTGTGCCAGCCCGGGGGACCATACCGGGATTACCTTCGATCATGAGGGCACCTTCGGTAACAACCTGCTCGTGACCTGTAAAGGTAGCGGCGGCGTGTGGCAGGTTACCGGTGCCGGAACTGTCACTAATATCGGGTTCATCACCCATAACGGCCGGCCTGCGGACGCTGAAAATCCAGCTGTGGTGCCACGCGCCTTCGGGCCCTTTGGCGGCCAGCTCTGGGTGGCCGACGAAGACTACCCCGATACGGTTTCAACCATCCCCGGTGCTGTCCACGCAATCGACCCTAACGGCAACGTTACCCTGGATGTCGTGGAGTGGCACGGTGCCGAAAATGTCTCTGTCATCCCGAACAATCTGTGCACCTTCTGCTCGAACAACGGCACCTTCTTCCAAGCAATAACACTCGATAACTTTGGGCCGGTAGGGCTCTACGAATATTTTCCGTCCGACTTCGCAGGGTTGGGTGGCAACGTCCTGCTTCCGAGCGAGGCAGGCAATGGCATTGCTCTGGTGACCTTCAATGGCACCAACTATGTTACCCAGTTCTTCGATAACATCCCCGGCGGCGCATTCGAGGGCGCCTCTTTCGCTGACTGCGACGTTCCCACACCTACGCCTACATTTACACCGACCGCAACATTTACACCCACAGCTACATTTACGCCTACATCCACAGCGACATCTACAGCTACCTTTACGCCGACCTCCACGGCTACATTTACGCCGACGGCGACAGTCACAGCTACAGCGACTCCGACAAACACACCATGCAATGCTCTGGCTTCATGCACGCCTCCGTATCCGTTTGTTAGCGGCAGTCCGCGGACGAACGTTGCCTTTAACGAGAGCGAGGTGCAGAGAGCTTACAGGGTCACGACAACACCCGACCTTTGCACCCCACTTACAGTTCAGGTTTTCTACAATGACGAACACGCCCTGACGCTTGGTATTCGCCAGGTCCAGGTGAAGAAGTCCTGCAGTGGGACCACAAGTACGACCACGACCAACTACCCAATCTCGGCTATGGCATCGCCGGGGCCGACCGCCCAAAGCGTGACCAACCCACAGGTAGGTTCGACAATCCAAGTCCCCCCACCGAACGACCAGGCAGGCACCGACACGTCCGACCGACCGATGTTCCCGGCTCTATTCATTACGGATATCACTTACAATCCACCGAATCCTTTAGCGGGGGATTGGCAATATGGGGGCACAGGCATCCCGCCAACTTTCGTCTCTGGAACATGGAAGGGCGCCGTCCGGGTAGTGGATAAGACCACGAACCCGCCCACGATTACCATTACGCCCGATGCCGATCCAGCGGTAAATAACTGGAACCTTGGACCAGGCGCTGATCCGGTGCCCCCCGGGTTAACAAACCAGGGTTATGGCGCCGAAATTCGCTGGGACATTTCCAGCCTGGGCCTGCAGCCCGGGCATACCTATCGGCTGTATTTCATGGACCACGACGGCGACCAAAACCACAGCGGCGGCGATTCGGGTCAAGGGTGTGCATTCATTACAATGCCGGGGGGACCTGCCGCATCGCCAACCCCAACGGCGACTGCATCACCTACACCAACGCCTACGCCAACCGCGACACCTGGGACGCTCGCCGCCACTGGCAAGACGTTCAGCGCGAAGACGGTCGTGGTTACGTTCCAGAACGATACGGCGGTGAGCCAAGTGCTGACGGGGCTGTCCATGAGCTGGCCGCAGGCTACTAATGGCAACCTGACCAAGATCACGATGGGCGGCACCACGATCTATAACACGTCAACCGCTTCCCCACTTAACACCAGTTCGCTGCTGGGCACGACCGCACAGCGGACGATCACCGCGGGTTCATGCGCAGTCTTGACGTTTACCTTCCAAAACAACGTCAACACGAGCGCCAGCAACTACACTGGTACGGCCACGTTCAATCCGTTTGGGCCCGTTAATTATTTGCCATAAAAGAGCACCGCACGTTTCAACAACGAAGGGCCGGCGCAAGCCGGCCCTTTTTTTCAATCTCAATTGCGCTGGCAGTGACTCCAGTTGTATAGCTTCTGCCAGTGCCGCGGATTACACGGTGCAACTCTGCCAAATCAAATCGCGCTTCTCCTCGTCGCCCTCGTAATTCGAAAACATATTCTTCATCGAGCACGGAGCACGAGAATCTTTGCGAGACGCGACGATTAAATTTTCCGCGGAACTGAGGCGGAGACACAGGTTCGAATCCTACCGCGCCCACTTGTAATCAAGATGCTGGCTTAAGGAAAAATTAGAATATTCCTTAAGAAAAATATTGGTTGACTTTCGTGCCGCGCCTCAGAAAATGCTCGCCTAAGGTTAGGCAACATAGACTGTTAGGCTTCCCCCATTGAAAAATCGCGCGATATTCTGCGCGGGCACACAACGACGTCGGGTCGTCGTGATTGGGGACACTTGCGTCAGCGAGGCCGGCATGGCTGCGATTGTCGGGCGCGATAAGCGGTATCAACTCTGCGGCAGCGCGCATGGTTTCTTTGATGCAGGCGAACTCATCCGACAACATCGCCCCGATATTCTGCTGATCGAACCATTTCTGGAAGATCGCGACGGCATCCTCTGGATCAAAGAACTCGCCAGGGAATACCCGTACATCCGGATTTTGATTGTGTCGCGGCAATCTGAACACGTTTATGCCGAGCGCGCATTACATGCAGGCGCGGCTGGTTACTGGATGAAAAACGGATCGCCCGACGAACTAATGCACGCGGTCGAGACAGTCATGGCAGGAGAAATTTATACGAGTCCGTCGATTACTGCGCTGGCGATCCAGAGATTCGCTCATCGCGTGGATTTACCGAAGGGGCTCGATGCGCTGAGCGATCGAGAACTGGCCGTGTTCTCGCTGATCGCTGCGGGACGCCGTGCGGGTGAGCTCGCAAAGGAACTGGGCATCAGCCGCAAGACTGTCACTACCCACTTCGAGCATATCAAGCAAAAGATGGGCTACCCCAACGCGGAAGAACTCAAGCACGGTGCGCGCGAATTGCTCGGAGCGGGGGAAGTCCAGGCGCGGCGTCTCGCACAAAGCTGACCACGCGCGAATCCGCGTACCTTAAACGACGGCCAAAGTGGTCAGGCGTGTCAGCTGCACAGGCATTGCCCGATAGTTCGCGTCGGGAATTTCCCGATTCGAAAAATGAGGCCGTCTGCCGGATAGGCAAGATTCTTGGCTCTCGCCATAATCCGCGCCTTACACAAACCACCCCCCATCGTTTTGCAGCCACTTTCTTCAGCTAGCATATGTGGTCCGCAGCGCCAGCCGCGGAATCCGCATGCTTCACGGCCTATCACGTCTGCGTGTCGCTTAGCGGCGCTATTCCGCCGGCAAGCAGGAAGCGCAGAGGTTTTCGCAACGAACCCTGAAGACAAGCCGCAGCAGCATCCTATCGGCTTGTTGGCTAAGGAAACCTTTGCGTCAGCCCCTGTCCGCTCAATTGCTCGAGGCTGGGCTGCCCGCCGCAGGACAGAGTCTCCGCGCGGGGCCGAGGAGAACCAAGTTAGTTTATTGAAATGAAAACCATCAGTTAAAAACCAAGCATCCAAAAATGAAAAAAATCCTCCTAAGAACAAAAATCACCGTCTTCTCGCAGGGTCAATCGCGACCAGGGCTCGGTCGCAACAATGAAAATACTATGAAGACGAAAAGCCAAATTAGCGGTTACATCCTTCGCAGTAGCGCGGTCGCGCTCCTTTTTTCGTGCGTGATTGTCGCGCTGTCGGCGGAGATCAACGCACCGAAAAACCCCAAGTTTCCGGCTCCACAGAATAACGCCGCCTTCGGCGTGAATGGGCAGGGGAGCCCGCCTGCTCGGGGCGGTAACAGCCACGCCTACGCGAATGACAACTGTACACCGAACGATTATACGATTACCACCGGTAGCGGCATCATGGTGCACGGGATTACTGACAGCGGCAACCACTGCGACGACTGCATTACGCCCATCGCTTTGCCCTTCCCGGTGACCTTCTACGACCAGACTTTCTTTTCGGTTGGTATCTCTTCAAACGGCAACCTGCAATTTACGGGTGCTAACGAGTCGGATTTCGCTAACCAATGCCCGCCCACTGCCACCGTCATCGACCTGATCGCTCCATATTGGCAGGACCTGCACGATGAGGACACCGCGAACGGGCAGGGAGTATTTACCTCCGTATCGGGAACTGCGCCCAACCGCATCTTCAACATCGAATTCCGCGAAAACTTTTACGGCGTAAACGGGCCACCAGTCCTCGACTTTGAGGTGCGTTTGCACGAGGATTCGCCCAACTTCGAGATCATCTACGGCGCCCTGAATGGCAACAACGGCGACAGTGCTACCGTAGGCGCGCAGCGCGACACCGGCTCGCATTTTATACAGTTTGAGTGCAACACGGGCGGGCTGATGGACGGATTGCGACTTAACTTCGTCTATGCTTCGGGATGCGCGTCGCCCACACCTACACCAACACCGACGGCATCGCCCGGTCCGTGCGAAAACTATGTCACGACGACCGACACCGGCAGCATCGTTCCTGGTACCACCGACATAGGCAACCATTGCGATGATTGCGCCACCCCTATTACGTTTCCATTCCCGGTCACCGTTTATGGGTACACGTTTATTAGCGCGAACGTCAGCGTCAATGGCGCTTTGTACCTCACAGGCTCATCTGAGTCGACCGATGGCTGTTTGGCCTTGCCGGATCCGGATTTTGGCAGGGCCATTTTTCCGTTTCAGGGCGGCCTGGTCACGGAAAATCCTGAGCCCGGTTGCGCGGGCTATCCCGGTGGAACGTGCGGCATCTTCACCTCAGTTACCGGCACCGCGCCTAACCAGCGGTTTAACATTGAATGGCGCGCGGTGCTGGCTAATGACCCCACTTCCCCGGCTGACTTCGAAGTGGTTTTCTATGAGAACATGCCAAACTTCTTTGACATCATTTATGGAGTTACAGGTGATAATGGCGCCAGCGCAACGAGCGGGGTGCAGGCCAGTGGCGCCGGGCCAGTCACGATTTTCTCCTGTGGCACTTCCACGCTTACGAACAGTTTGAAAGTCACTTACACCTGCGCCGAAGCGGCGCCTACACCCACGGCCACGGCCACAGCTACGGCCGCAGCAACAGCTACTGCTACGGCGACAGCTACTTCAACGCTGGCTCCCACCGCTACAGCCACCTTTACTCCAACTGCAACAGCCACGGCGACGGCCACAGCAACAGCCACGGCAACAGCTACGGCGACGTCCACTCCAACACCAACACCTACGCCTACCATCTCGCCGACAACCCTGACGGTGACTCCAGCCTCCGGCATGTATGGCGGAACGGTTAACCTGTCGGCTACACTGACCTCGAGTGGATCTCCCGTCGGCAACAAGTCCATCAGCTTCACTCTCAACGGCAATCCGGTGGGGAGTGCCTCCACCAATAGCAGCGGCGTGGCAACCAAGCCTGGCGTCAGCCTGGCCGGAATCTACCCGGGCTTTTACCCTTCGGGTGTTGGGGCCAGTTTCGCAGGTGACAGCTCGTATTCCCCCAGCAGCGGAACAGCCTCCTTAACGGTTACATATGGAAACTGCTCCGGATCGAACTCCCCGGGAGGCGTCATTTTACCGCCAATCAACACCGACGGCAGCAGTGTGTTCAAGAGCAATAGCGACAGGACCATCCCGGTGAAGTTCAGGGTGTGCGACGCAAACGGCACCCCCATCTCCGACCCGAACGCGGTCTTTCTCAACGGGTGCTGCGGATCGATAACCATGCTCACCCGCATGCGGGGCACGGTGGACAACGTGAACGCAAACGGCACTACGGATATTCCCGACGTTGCCTTCCACTTTGTTGGTGACCACTGGCAGTTTAACCTCGTCACCACCACCCTGGACGCGGGTTACACGTACACGTTCCAGATCAATCTTAAGCTCGGCGCCATCCAATTCACGGTAGCCGTGAAGTAACACCCCAGAAACAATTAGCCCCAGAACAAAACAGGGCCGGGGAGAAATCCCCGGCGCTGGCACGGCTTTGAAGATTTCGTCTTGAATTCCGCGCAGTGCTTTTCAGAAAACCCCGCGTACATTAAGAAGACGAATTACTGACCATGGCCAGAAAGAAAATTGCGCGAGGTCTTCCACCATTTCCATCCAGACTGACCTTCAAGGCAAAGAAGCACAAGGGTGCGGAGTTGCTTGAGATTTTGCGGGACATCGCCATGGCAAATCAGCAGGAAGAGCCGCAGGTTTTTTATCCCATAAGAGAGGTAGCTCGTCACCTTCGTGTCCCTGTTTCGACGGTATCGAGAGTTTACGATGCGCTCGAAGAAGAAGGAATCCTGGTCAGTGTTCGGGGATCTAAAACACTGCTGCAAGGCCTCAGCGGTGGCCGGCATCTTAGCGTGCTCGGCTTTATTGGAATGCCAGCGCTCACATCCTCTTTCGTTACGCTTCAGGATTGTCGCACATTTTTCATCCGTACAAGACGCGAGCTTCGTATTCGGGGCTTCGCCGTTGCCACGGTCTTTTACGATCGGGCCGAAGGTCAAAACGGACGTCTCTTCTCCCGGATCGACAAGTATGATTTCGACACCGTTCTGTGGCATCAACCCGACCGCGCGGCGAGAGAAACTGTGCCGCAACTCAAAGATGGTGGCGTCCAAGTTATCGGGGTGAGCGATCGCTGGTTTCCGTCGATCCGCTGCCAATACGAAGTGCAACGCGAGTCGGCCATCGTGTCGATCTTGCACGACTGGCGCGCAAACGACGCAATCACATCGGTAGTTGTTGTTCGCGGAATTGAAATATCGGAGGCAAAGGAAGAGCTGCTGAAAACATTGCTTGAGGAAGAAGGAATCGCCTACGAATTTAAGAGCGCTGGCGATCAACGGCTTGCCGACTTTCTCAGCTCGCTTGCCGAAGATAAACGCCGCGCGTTCATTTTTCCATCAACGGCTGCGGCACTGTTCGCCTTTCGAGCGCCGGAAGCGCTCGCCAAGCTGATGAGTCGGGCCCGCGTTTTACTAAGCGGCGGACCAGCCAGCTTCCCATTTGCGCAAGTCCCCGATGTCGTCGCCGACTTGGTTGTAGTCGATTGGCAATTGGTCGCCGAGCAGATCGTCAGCGATTTGATCAGCCGCAAAGCGTTTGATCGCGCGGAGACAACCGTGTTCGAAGCTAAAGCTCACGTGCGCGCACCACTGATCCAATACGCGCAGAGACTTTGAGCAATTAGATTGCCGCTGTTTGAAGCAATTTCTGTTTCAAACTGTTTCAAACTGTTTCGGAACTGTTTCATTCGCGACGCGGACGAAAGCGCCTTACGCAAAAAAGCGCTAGGAGTCGGTAATCGGCCTACCGGGTATGCCCATGGCGGCGCTCCAATGACGGCGTGCCGATGCTCCCAGGCAGCTAACCTGTCAAAGGAATAGCCAGCAAAACACAATCCAAAAAAATGAAAAGAAAAACAACAATCACTCTGACAATTGCAGCGTTGCTAGCGATGGCAGGTGTCCTTTACGCCGGCATCCATTTCTTTAGCGCTGACCTCGACCCCCAAGGTGCAAGCGGGCCCATAGGCGAGGCCGCTTCGCAGACTGATCTATACGCGAGCGACTACTGCACCGCCACTGGCGTCCCCTTCAGAAACATTAATAGCATCTCCTGCCAGGGGACTCCCTCACCTTTGACGGCGATCCCGACCACTCCTGGGTGCGAAGAAATGTACATAGCTATCGCTCCATTGGTGTCCGCGAATGCCGGGTTCACCCCGCGCGACGTTTTTATCACACATGGTACTCTGATCTATAGGTTCACGCCACCCAATCCACCCAATCCCCTCGGGCCGGCTGATGTGTTTGCGACAATCCCGGACTCAGGCTGCGATCCGGACCACACCGGGATTACGTTCGACCATACGGGGATAGTAGGTTTCGCCTACAACATGTTCGTGACGTGCCACGACGGCACCATCTGGAAGGTTCACGAAGCTGGCGGGGTGGGAGTTGTCACGCCTTTCGCGTTCGTCCAGTTGAACGGGCAGGGCCGCGACATTGAAGGCCCAGCTGTAGTGCCGCTTAGCTTCGGGGGGCCCCATGCCGGCAAGCTCTGGGTGGCCGACGAGGACTACCCCGGTAATGGCGCCGGCCCCGGCGCGCTCCACGCAATCAGCAGCACTGGCGCCGTTACTCTGGACGTCGTCGACTGGGGCGGTGCGGAAAGCGTCCAAGTCGTCCCGGCGGCTCCGTGCGCGTTCTGCTCGGGTGGCGTCCAATTCCAGTCGGTAACACTCTTTGCTTCGCCAAACGGGATCTACCAATATTTTCTGAGCGACTTGACAACTCCTGTTGACGTACGAGGCGACATCCTGGTTCCGAGCGAGCAAGGCGGCGGCGGCACCGGTCTGGTGACCTTCAATGGCACTAACTATGTTACCACTCCCTTCGATAGCAGCCTCCCCGGCGCCATATTCGAGGGCGCCACGTTCGTTGACTGCGACGTTCCCACGCCCACGCCTACCTCTACACCGACAGCCACAGCTACTGCTACGTCCACAGCTACAGCCACAGCGACTGCTACTGCCACAGCGACACCAACACCGACAGCGACTCCAGCGAGTGTCTGCCCACTTACAATAGGTTATTGGAAAAATCATCCCAATGCCTGGCCAGTGAGTACTCTGATGCTGGGTAGCCAGACATATACCAAGATGGAATTGCTAAACATATTGAACAATCCGGGTGGTGGGGACGCCAGTATGGTCCTGGCCGTTCAATTGATCGCCGCCAAGCTCAACATCGCTAGCGGCTCCGACCCGACGCCTATCGCCAGCACAATCACTCATGCCGACAGCTTGCTTTCTATGTTCAATGGCAAACTGCCCTACCATGTCAGAGCCTCCTCTGCCATCGGCCAGATGATGGTCAACGACGCCAATACGCTTGATAACTACAATAACGGTAAGCTGACCCCGGGTTGTTCTGGGAGCTAAGGGTGCGCGGATCACATTGCTAGTGTGAGATTCGCACGACGGGTGTGCCTGGTTCGACCAGTGGACTCGATCTCGTCCGGAAGCACTAATCAACTCACAACGTTAACAGCGCGCGGAAAAAGGCGCGCGCGCTGAATGCTACCGTGGGACGTGGCCGTTGAAACCGGCCGTTCAGAGTTCGAGCCGGAGTCGAAACCGCTCAATGAGTTGAGCGTCTCGCCATCACACCTCAGCGAGAAAAGATGCCAGTGGCTGGAGATTGTCTATTTTTGACACAACTGCGCGTAACGATCGGAGCGCATTGGGAACGTAATGCAGGAAA